>NZ_DATAPY010000015.1:0-25009 GCF_036264965.1 Phenylobacterium sp. | reverse complement strand
GCTCTGGGCGTCCAGCTTGTACGCATAGGACGCCGACAGCTCCATGAAGAGGTCGTGCGGGTGCTGGCGGTCGACGAGCGGGGTCTTGCCGTCGGCGGTTTCGCCGGTGGCCAGCAGCAGCGGATAGCCGGACGGGCCCATCAGCGGGTCGGGGCTCAGCATGGCGCGCAGCTGCAAGGTCCCGGCGTCGCCGACCGGCCGCTGAGCCATGCCCATCAGCATGCCGGAGGCGAAGCTCTTCTCGTCGCCGCGCGGGCCGTTCTGCTTGTCGTAGACTCCGTTCAGGAAGCCGTGGACCATGATCATCCACGGGCCGTGCATCAGATGCAGGCCCTCGTCCGGCGAGGCGTCCGGCTGCCAGGCGGTGCCCGAGGCCTCGCGGCTCATGGCGTAGGGGCCGAACGCGCCGCCCATGCCGTGGCTCATGTCCATGCCCGGCATGTCCATCCCGGGCATGTCGGCCATATCGTGCTCCGCCTTTGGAGCGCTCATTTTCGAGTGATCCATGCCCGGCATGTCGGGCATGGTCTGGGCGTTTGCCGCGCCCGCAGTCGCCAGAAAGGCCGCCGTCAAAAGCCATCTCATCGGGCGGCGCGCTCGAGAAGTTCGATCAGTTCGGCGGCCTTGCGGCGCTGCTCGTCCTTGTCGCCGCTGACGATGGCGCCTTCGATACAGTGACCGAGATGGCCTTTGAGCAGTTCGGTCTCGACCCGCGCCAGGGCCGCGCGCACCGCCTGCACCTGGGTCAGGACGTCGATGCAATAGCGGTCGTCCTCGACCATGCGGACCACGCCGCGAACCTGGCCCTCGATACGGTTCAGGCGATTGAGCAGTTGCGGCTTGTCCTGGGCGTCCATCGCGATCCTCTCGGGCCTCACCCAGCCGTAGGGCTCTCAGCCTCGATTGGCAATATGCCCCCAGGGGGTATATCGGCCCGCCGTTCCGCCGCCGCGCCGAGACACATCTGTGCGAAGGTTCGAGCTCAGCTACGTATATTTACGTATACTTGATCCGTATAGATACGGAGGCTTCAGATACCTGAAATGGCATAAATTATTAAGCCTGAATTCGGTAGTGTTCTATCCGAACGCCCAAGACTTGGTGTGTTCCCTGAGAGAAGCCGGATGTATACTCACATCGACCTTGTGCCCGACATGCCTCTGATCGCCGTCGGCGTGGTCATCTGGGTGGTGGCGATCAGCGTCGCCTTCGGCTTCTATATCCCCGTCCTGCGCGCCGCCGCCGGCCGTGCGCCGATCGCACGTCGCCAGCCGCCCGCGCCCACCCCCGAACTATACGCGGTCGAAAGCGGGGCCGCCGCCGATCTGGATCACGCCCCCTTCACGGCGCCGTCGGCGCTCAGCCTCGTCGTGCCGGCAGCCGCGCCCTCGGCTCCCGCTGCGGCGGAGCCGACCCTCGAGCCCGTCCCGCCGCCGGACGACTTCAGCGTACTCATCGTCGATGACAACGCGATCAATCGGCGGGTGCTGGAGATGATCCTCGACAGCGTCGGCGTGGCGCATGTGTCGGTGGAGAACGGGCTGGAAGCGGTCGAAGCCATGGAAGCCTGCCCGCACCAGGCGGTCCTGATGGATCTGCAGATGCCGGTGATGGACGGCTTCGAAGCCACTCGCCGGATCCGCGACCTTCAGGCCCGGCGCGGCGACGTCCCGTCGGCGATCATCGTCGTTTCGGCCAACTGCCTGGATGAGCATGTCGCCGCCGGGCGCGAGGCGGGCGCCGATTGCCACCTCGCCAAGCCGATTTCCGCCGCCGCCCTGATCGGCGAACTGGCGGCGTGCAGCGGCGCGCAGATGGCGGCCTAAGCCCCGCCGATAGGCTTCGCGACCGCCCGTCGCTTATCCGACTCATTAACCGCTTCGCCGTTAGGTGGCTCCTTTTCCGCCGCGGAAAGCCGATCTGTGTTCGCCGTCCTGACCTGCATCTTCGTGCAGCACGACCTGCGCCTCGTAGCCGTGGCCGCCGCCATCTGCAGTATCGCCTGCTGCTCGGCGTTCGCCTTTCACGCGCGGGGCTTGAAAGCCTCGGGCGCCATCCGCTGGGCCTGGCTGGCCATGAGCGCCCTGGCGGCCGGTTCGGGTGTCTGGGCCACGCACTTCGTGGCCATGCTCGCCTACCAGCCGACCATGAAGATCGCCTACGACCTGACCGGCACCGCCCTGTCCCTCGTCGTCGCCGTGCTCGGAATGGGTATTGGCTTTTCATTGCCTGCCTGGCGGCCGGGCAAGGCGCGCGACCGCAACGTCGCCTTGATCGCCGGCGCCGCGGCCGGCGCCAGCATCGCCGTCATGCACTACACCGGCATCGCCGCCATCCGCACTGAGGCCGACGTCTCCTGGAGCATGGCCTATGTGGCCGCCTCCATCCTGATCGCGGCGACCGGCGGCATGGCCGCCTTTTCGGTCCGCAACGTCCTCGATAACCGCTGGGCGTGGGCGCCTCCCGCCGGGATCTTCCTGCTCGGAATCGTGGGTCTGCACTTCACGGCCATGACCGCCGTCACACTCACCCCCGATCCGACCCTCGTCGTCGCAGGCCCGGTCATGGATCGCGCCGGACTGGCCTTGGCCACGGGCGCGCTGGCGGTGCTGGTGCTTGCCGCGGGCGCGGCGCTGTTGCTCATGGAGCGCCTGGGGCAGCGCAACACCTTCGGCAGCGTGCGCCACGCCCTGAACGCCGTGCCGGCGGGCCTGGCCTTCTTCGACCCCTCCGACCGGGTGCAGGTCTGGAACGGCGCCTATGCGGCGCTGATGGCCGACTGCGGGATCGTCGTCGAGGCCGGCTTGCCCCGCCGCAGCCATATCGAGGCCGCCGCGGCGGCCGGCTGGTTCCCCGAAATCCAGCCGGGCCAGCCGGGCTGGGTGGCGACGCTCACCGAGCGGGCCCACAGCGGCGGCTCGGAGTTCCACCTGCCGGACGGCCGCTGGCTGCGCCACGAGTCCTTCCGCACCGCCGACGGCGGCGGCGTGGCGGTGCTGACCGACATCACGGAACAGAAGCAAAGCGCCGCCGCCATGGCGGCCGCACGCGACGCTGCGGAGGCCGCCAACCGCGCCAAGTCCGAATTTCTCGCCAATATGAGCCACGAGATCCGCACGCCTTTGAACGGTGTCCTGGGGATCGCCGACGTCCTGGTCCGCACCGACCTCAGCGCCGAGCAGCGCAGCCTGGTGGGCGTGATCCAGCAATCCGGCGGGCTGCTGAACGGTCTCCTGACCGACCTGCTGGACCTGGCGCGCGTCGAGGCCGGCGCCGCCGAGTTGCGGCCCGAACCGAGCGCCCTCGATGTCCTGGTGGGCTCGGTCCGCGACCTCTTCGCGGCCTCTGCCGCCGAGAAGGGCCTGACGCTGCGCACCCTGGTCGACCTGGGCGAGGGCGTCGTCGACTGCGATGCGCAACGCCTGCGCCAGGTGCTGGGGAACCTGCTCAACAACGCCATCAAGTTCACCGAAGCCGGCGAGGTGGTGCTGAGCGCCGAACGCGTGGGCCGCCGGGTCCGCTTTGCGGTCCGCGACACTGGCCCCGGCTTCGACGCGGCGCATCGCGAGACCCTGTTCCAGCGCTTCCGCCAAGCCGACAATTCGCAGACCCGCAAACACGGCGGCGCGGGCCTGGGCCTGGCGATCTGCGATCAGTATGTGCGTCTGATGGGCGGGACGCTGAGCTGCGAGAGCGCGCCTGGCGAAGGCGCGGCGTTCGACTTCACGCTGGATCTTCCGCTGCATGCCGAGCCCGTCGAAGCCGGAGCGCCCGCAACGAACGCGACCCCCACGGCCGAGCTCAGCACGGACTATCGCGTGCTGGTGGTCGACGACAACGCGGTCAACCGACAGGTCATGGCGCTGATCCTCGACAGCGTTGGGATCGCCTATGCGTCGGCTGAGGACGGGGCCGAGGGCCTGGCGGCGATGCAGACCGGCGACTTCGACGCCGTCTTGATGGACATCCAGATGCCGGTCATGGACGGCTTCGAGGCCACCCGCCGAATCCGTGAATGGGAGCGCGAGGCGGGCCGGTCTCGGGCGCCGATCCTGATGGTCTCCGCCAACTGCCTGAAGGAGCACGTCGACGCCGGTCGCGCCGCCGGCGCCGACCGGCACCTGGGCAAGCCGATCTCGGCCGCTGAGCTGATCGCCGCCCTGGAGACCCAGATGGCCCAGGTGCGCCGCGCCGCCTAGCGCCTGTCTATTGGGCCGGCGGAGGGGTCGGGCGAGCCCGGCAGGCGCTCGGCGTTCCGTTGTCCAGGCGCGCCTCGGCCGCCGTCTCCATGGCCTGGCGGCAGCGCCAGTCGGTTGGGTCAGCGCCGCCGAGCGCGAGACCGAGCGCCAGGTTCTGGCTGCCGCCCCGATAGCCCGGTCCCCCTGCAAAGCCGCGCCCGTTGAAGCGGGTCTCGCCCACCGCGATGGTCGCGGTGCCGGTCTTGCCCACCGGGATCTCGCTGGCCACGAAGGCGCTGCGGTAGCCGTTGGAGCCCACGGACACGTCGACCACACCGTGGACCTGGCGCGGCGCGTCCCCGGAGACCACGCCGCCCAAGGCGTCCTTGGGCAGGGCCAGCGCCGGGGAGGTCTTGAGGTAGTTGTCGATCTGGTCGGCGGTGGTGACCGGCGCGCTGGGCCCAGAGGCAGGGGCTGTGGCGACCGCCTCCGGCTCCGCCGCTTGGGACGCTCCGGCCAGGGCGAGGGCGGCCAGGGCGGCCAGGGCGAAGAACGGAAGTTGGGTTCGGGTCATGCGGTCAACATGCGCGCGCCAAACCTCGGGAATAAGGCGGCGACGAAATGCAACGGCAACACAGTGGCGCAAAGTTATGTGACATAGGCGCGTGAGTTTCCGTCACGCGCCGGGGCGCGAGCGTGTCGCCACGCCTGACAAAGTCCTTATCCAGGGGGTGCACGTATGATCCGTCAGACCGCGGCCGCAATGGTCGTGCTGGGCCTTTCCGCTACTATCGCGTTCGCGCAGCCACCAGAGTCGGCGGAACGCGCGGGTCGCGCCGCCGTACCCCGCGCCGCTGCGCCCCGCCCGGACGAGCCGTCCACCGCCGGACCCGTCGTCGAGCGCAACACCGGCCGCGGCGAGCGCGCCAGCGAGCACAAGATCACCGACGCAGACATCGCCACAGCGCCGCTCTATGAACAGGCCAAGTCCTCGCACCACACGGTGACGATCAACGGCCAGACCATCGGCTACACCGCCACCGCCGGAACGCTTACCCTGCGCTCCGACGACGGCAAGCCGATAGCGTCCATGTTCTACGTCGCTTACACGGCGGACGGCGGAAAGAACCGCCCGGTGACCTTCAGCTACAACGGCGGCCCGGGTTCGGCCTCGCTCTTCGTGCACATGGGCCTGGCCGGTCCGATGCATGTGATGACCGACAGCCCCAACGCGACCCACGGCCCTCCCTTCACCATCACCGAGAACCACGAGAGCCTGCTGGACAAGTCGGACCTCGTCTTCCTGGACGCCATCGGCGCCGGCTATTCGCGTCCGCTGGGCGACACCAAGGGCACGGAGTTCTGGGGCGTCGACCAGGACATCGACGCCTTCGCCCGCGGCATCCAGCGCTACGTGACGATCAACCATCGCTGGAACTCGCCCAAGTTCCTGTTCGGCGAGAGCTACGGCACCACCCGCTCCGCCGGCTTGGTCTACGCGCTCCAGCAGCGCGGCCTGCAGTTCAACGGCGTGCTCCTGTTGTCGTCGGTGCTGAACTACGGCGCCCATGACTCGGGCTTCGACCACAGCTTCGTAAGCTACGTCCCGAGCTTCGCGGCGACCGCTGTCTACTGGAAGAAGTCGGCCACCCAGCCCACCGACATGAAGGCCTACCTGGACGAAGTCCGCGCCTGGGCCGCCGGCCCGTATCTGACCGCGCTGACCAAGGGCGGGAACATCTCGCCGCAAGAGTTCGACGCCACGGCCAAGCAGCTCTCAGCCTACATCGGCATCCCCGTCGAGTTCATCAAGCGCGCCAACCTGCGCGTGGACCTGAACCACTTCCGCGTCGAGCTGCTGCGCGACCAGAACCGAATCCTTGGCCGCTATGACACCCGCTTCACCGGCATCAACACCGACAATGTCGGCGAGAATGCCGAATACGATCCGTCCGACACCGGCATCAACGGGGCTTACGTCGCCGCCCTGCACGATTGGGTGGAGTCACTCGGCTACACGAGCGATCTGAACTACTGGCCGTCGGGCCCGAACATCAACCAGTCCTGGGACTGGCGTCACCGTCCGCCGACCGGCGGCTTTGGCGGCGGCGGCCGGCGTGAGAACGTCGCCAACACCGCGGCTGATATGGGCGTGGCGATGCGCGAGAACCCGCACCTGCACGTCTTCTCGCTGAACGGCCTCTACGACATGGCCACGCCGTTCTTCGGGACTGAGTACGACATCCAGCACCTTTACCTGGACCCGTCGATCAAGAACAACGTGCGCTACGCCTACTATCCCTCCGGGCACATGGTCTATCTGAACCAGGACGCCCTGAAGCAGCTGAAGTCCGACGTGGCGAAGTTCTACGACGACGCGCTCGCGTCGAAGTAAGCGCCGCAACCTGACGGCCAATTGAAGAGGCGTTGGGCTGAAAGGCCCAGCGCCTTTTTCTTTGCGCGTCGGACGTCCCTACGGCTTGAGGCTCGCCGCCGCCAGTTTGGCTGAGCCTTTCAGCGACGCCGTGGCGGCGTCGGGGCCCACGAAGACCTGGTAGGCGCCGGCGTCGAGGCGCCAGCCGTGGGCGGCGGCGTTCCAGTTGGCCAGCATCCGTGGGGACGCCGTCACCGTGACCTGGCGCGCCTCGCCGGGTTTCAGGGTCACCTTCGACCAGCCGATCAGCCGCTGCTGGGCGCGCTTGGGCGCCGCGGCGAGATAGAGCTGCGGCGTGTCGGTCCCGGCGACGTTGCTGACATTGGTCACCGTGAAGCTGGCGCTCAGCGTCTTGCCGCCGGTCACCTTCAGGCCGGAGTAGCGGAACGTTGTGTAGGAGAGCCCGTAGCCGAACGGATAGAGCGGCGTGCGGCCCGACCTGGCGTAGGCGCGGTAGCCGATATCGGAGCCTTCCGAATAGACCACAGCGAACGGCGTGCTGGTCGAGGGCGTGAGCGTCTCGACGATGTGCTGGTCGGAGCCGGGCAGCACGGGCCGCGCCAGCTGGTCGACGCTGGCCGGGAAAGTGGCCGGCAGGCGGCCTTGCGGATTGATCTCCCCGAACAATAGTTTGCCGATCGCCTCGCCGCCGAGCGCGCCAGGATACCAGGCCTCGACGATGGCGCCGGCCTTGTCGCGCCAGGGCATCAGCACCGGGCCGGCGGTCTCCAGCACCACCACGGTCTTGGGGTTGGCCGCAGTGACCGCGGCGATCAGGGCGTCCTGCTCGCCGTCCAGGGCCATAGCGATATCCATGCCCTCGGTGGACCACTGGGTGGCGAAGACCACCACCACGTCGGCGGCCTTGGCCAGCGCGGCGGCGGCGAGCGGATCGGACCCGTCGTTGAAACTGACCTGGGCGCCCGGCGCGCGGGCCTTGATCGCGGCCAGCGGCGCGGACGGATAGTAGACCTGCCCGCCGCCCCACTGCGGAGCGCCCGCGGGCTTAGGGAAGGTCTTGGAGCCCAGCGGGATCACCTGCGACGAGCCGCCGCCGGAGATCACGCCCAGGTCGGCGTGGCCGCCGATCACCGCGATGCGTCGGGCCTGGGCCATCAGCGGCAGCAGGGCGCCGTCGTTCTTCAGCAGCACGATGCCCTGCTCGCCCGCGCGGCCGGCGACCTGGCTGTCCGCCGCGGTGTCGAGGCCGCCGGCCGTGACCGGGTGATCGATGGCCCCGGCTGCGAACAGGCTGCGCAGATAGCGGTGGGCCATCTCATGGATGCGGGCCTTGGAGACCTCGCCGTCGGCCACGGCGTCCTTCAGGGGCTTGTCGAAGAACACCTGCTTGTCGAGCTGCTGGCCGCTCTCCTGGTCGAGGCCGGCCTTGGCGGCGGCGACGCCGTGCACCGCGCCCCAGTCGCTCATCACCCAGCCGGGATACTTCCAGTCGGTGCGCAGCACGTCGGTCAGCAGGAACGGATTCTCGCAGGCGTAGGTGCCGCCGACCCGGTTGTAGGCGCACATCACCGAGCCCGGATGGCCGGTCTCGATGGCGATCTCGAAGGCCAGGAGGTCGCTCTCGCGGAACGCCGCCTCGTCGATCTGGGCGTCCAGCACCATACGCCCCGTCTCCTGGTCGTTCAGCGCGAAGTGCTTGGTGGTGGAGACGATATGGTTGGACTGGATGCCCTTGATGGTGGAGCCCGCCAGGGTCCCGGCCAGTAGCGGGTCCTCGCCGAGGTATTCGAAATTGCGGCCGTTCCTCGGATCGCGCAGCAGGTTCGCGCCGCCGGCCAAGAGGGTGTTGAAGCCCTTCTGCCGGGCCTCCTTGCCGATCATCGCGCCGGCGGCGAAGGCGGTCTTGGGGTCCCAGGTCGCGGCCAGCGACACGCCGGAGGGCAGGGGCGCGGCGTCGTCATCCTTGCGTCCGGCGGTGGCGACGCCGAGGCTGGCGTCGCTCTCGGTCAGGTCGGGGATGCTGAGCTCGGGGACGCCAGGCATCCAGCCCGCCGAGATCGAGACGTTCGCCGGCTTCTTGGCGCCCAGGAACATCGGCATGCTGCCGTGCAGCAGCGCGATCTGCTGGTCGAGGGAGAGCCTGGCCAGCACCAGCTCGGCGCGGGCGTCGGGGCTCAGCTTGGGGTTCATCCAGGCCTGGGCCGTCTTGCCCGCCTGCGCCAGCCCCGGCGCGGCCAGCGACAGGGCCGCCGCGCACACACCCGCCATCAGACCCCGATCCATGACCACGCCCTCCCAAATCCCTTGTTGGACGAGTCCTAGCCCAAGCCCACGCCCTCCGCGAGCGCGCCCCAACGTCAAGCTTGCGGCGCAGCCGCGACCGGGCGCACCCTCACGGGCAATAAGAAATGGGAGGATGTCTATGCGTTGCGTGATCCTGGCCGTGGGCCTGTTCGCCGCCCTCGGCCTTTCAGCCTGTGATTCATCCAAGACAGACGACAGCAAGGCCGCCGCCGCGGCGCCGGCGGCGCCGAAGTATTTCGGCCGCTCGGCGCAAATGTATGCGGGCCAGGAAATGATCGACAAGGTCGACACCGCGAGCGTCAAGGTCGGCAAGGCCGGCACGCTGGAGATGATGGCGAGCGGCAGCGTCGGCATGCCCGGCTACACCAAGTCGGGCTTCCTGCAACGGATCAATCCGGGCGCGCCCAAGGACGGGATCTACGAGGTGGACGTGGTCGCTGACAAGCCGGCGAGCGGGACGGCCGCGCCGACGCCTATCGAGGTGAAGGGCGCCTGGTCGGGCTATCCGGCGGACCACCTCAAGGGCGTGAAGTTCATCACCAAGACCAACTCCGTCGTGGCGATGCTGCCCGCCGGCTGACCCGACGGCCTGCGGGCTAAGTTGACGCGCCACGGCTGATCGCGGCCTGATCCCTCCGGGATTGGGAGAGGATCACGCATGGCCCAGGGCTCCACGCGAGTGGTGCTGATCGCGCTTGCCGGCAACGGCGCGATCGCGCTGGCGAAGTTCGCCGCCGCGGCGATCTCCGGCTCGACGGCCATGCTGACCGAGGCCATCCACTCCCTGGTCGACACCGGCGACCAGTTGTTCCTGTTGATCGGCCAGCGGCGCGGCGCGCGACCGGCGGATGAGACCCATCCGCTGGGCTACGGCATGGAGACCTATTTCTGGTCGTTCATCGTCGCCCTGATGGTGTTCTTCTTAGGCGGCGTGCTGTCGATCTACGAGGGCGTGCGCCACATCCTGCAGCCGGGCGAGGTCGTCTCGCCCTGGATCAGCCTGGGCGTGCTGGCGATCTCGGCGGTGTTCGAGGGGACCTCGTTCCGGGTCGGCTACCGCGAATACAAGCGGATCGTGCGCGGCGCTCCGATCAATCTCTGGGGCTTCATCAAGGGTTCCAAGGACCCGGGCATGGTCTCGGTCCTGCTGGAGGATTCCGCGGCCCTGATCGGCATCGTGCTGGCGGCTGTGGGCGTGATCGCCACCAGCTTCCTGCATGTTCCCTGGGCGGACGGCGCGGCCTCGGTGGCCATCGGCCTCTTGCTGGCCTGCGTGGCCTTCGTCCTGGCCAACGAGACCCGCAGCCTGATCGCCGGTGAATCCGTCGCGCCCATCGTCATGGACCGGCTGAAGGAGACCCTGGACGCGATCAACTGCATCACCCGGCTGGACGACATCGCCACCTTGCACCTGGGCCCCGGCGCGATCCTGGTGGCGCTGACGCTGACCTTCCGGCCGAAGGCCACCAGCGCCTCGATCGATGCGGCGATCGCCGAGATCACCCAATGCCTTCAGGCCACCGACGGTCGTGTCGCCTTCGTCTATGTCCGGCCGTCGCACACGGATGCGGCGGCGGCGACGACCGCGCCGGGATAGTCCGTCCCCCGGCTTGCAAAACCTGTGCAATTGCGCGCCTGATCGGCGTCCGCGCGCCTCAAGAAAGGGTTTGCATGGACATCGGCGTCTTCATCCCGATCGGCAACAACGGCTGGCTCATCTCGGCGACCTCGCCGCAGTACATGCCGACCTTCGAGCTCAACAAGCAGATCGTCCAGAAGGCGGAGGGCTACGGCTTCGATTTCGCGCTCTCGATGATCAAGCTGCGCGGTTTCGGCGGGAAGACGGAATTCTGGGAACATAACCTGGAGAGCTTCACCCTGATGGCGGGCCTGGCGGCGGTCACCAGCCGGATCAAGATCTTCGCCACCGCAGCCACCCTCACCCTGCCGCCGGCCATCGCGGCGCGGATGGCGTCGACCATCGATTCCATCGCCGGACCGGGCCGCTTCGGCATCAACCTGATCACCGGCTGGCAGAAGGCCGAGTACGACCAGATGGGCCTGTGGCCCGGCGAGACCCACTACAAGGACCGCTACAACTACCTGGCCGAGTACGCGACGGTGCTGAAGGAACTGATGGAAACCGGCGTCAGCAACTTCAAAGGCCAGTATCTGCAGATGGAGGACTGCCGGGTCAGTCCGAAGCCGCACGACGTGAAGATCATCTGCGCCGGGTCCAGCGACGAGGGCCTGGCCTTCACCGCTCAGTATGCGGACTACTCTTTCGCACTCGGCAAGGGGACCAACACGCCCACCGCCTTCGCCCCGGTCAACGCGCGACTGGCGGCGGCCAAGGCCAAGACGGGCCGCGACGTCGGCTCCTACATCCTGTTCATGATCATCGCCGACGAGACCGACGAGAAAGCCATGGCCAAGTGGCGGCTCTACCGCGAAGGCGCCGACCAGGACGCGCTCGCCTGGCTCACCGCCCAGGCCGCGCCCAACGCCCAGGGCGGGACCAGCAACACCAACACCACCCAGCTCGCCGCCCCGGAATCAGCCGTGAACCTCAACATGGGCACCCTGGTGGGCTCCTATGAGAACGTGGCCAGGATGCTCGATGAGGTCGCCGCAGTCCCGGACACCAAGGGCGTGCTGCTGGTGTTCGACGACTTCGTGCGGGGCGTCGACGACTTCGGGACGAAGATCCAGCCACTCATGACCTCGCGGGCGAATGTGCATGCCTGACGACTGCCCCCAAAACCTCGTCATCCTCCGGTCGCCCGAAGAGGCGATCCGGGGGAACCAAGCTGAGTTGGCTATTTCGAGCGTCGGCTTGGGTCCCCCGGATCAGCCTGCGGCTGACCGGAGGATGACGGATTGTGGGTGCGCGCCGTGAGCGCTGACCGTCCCACCGTCCCGCGTGAGGGCGCGGTCACCCTGCCCGCGCGGCCGGAAAACCTGCCGATCAATCCGGGCGAGACCGCGCTGATCGTCGTCGACATGCAGAACGCCTACGCCTCGGAAGGCGGTTATCTCGACATCGCCGGCTTCGACATCGGCGGCGCCGGCGCGGTGATCGACAGGATCGCGCTGGCCATCGAGGCGGCGCGGCGCGCGGGCGTGCAGATCGTCTATTTCCAGAACGGCTGGGACCCCGATTACGCCGAGGCCGGCGGCCCCGGCTCGCCCAACTGGTGGAAGTCCAATGCGCTGAAGACCATGCGCGACCAGCCCGAGTTGGAGGGGACCCTGCTGGCCAAGGGGACCTGGGACTACGCCCTGGTCGACAAGCTGAAGCCCCAGAAGGGCGACATCGTCATTCCGAAGCCGCGCTACTCGGCCTTCTTCAACACCGCGCTGGATTCGATGCTGCGGGCGCGCGGGATCAGGAACCTGGCCTTCTGCGGCATCGCCACCAACGTCTGCGTGGAATCGACCCTGCGCGACGGCTATCACCTGGAGTACTTCGGCGTGCTGCTGGAGGACGCCACCCACCAGGCGGGGCCGGCCTTCCTGCAGGAAGCCAGCGTCTACAACGTCGAGAAGTTCTTCGGCTGGGTGAGCAACACCGCCGACTTCTGCGGGACCATCGGCCAAGCGCCGCCGACAAAATAAGAGGAAGCCAAGATGCCCAAGACCATCGTCCTGCCGCCCGGGACCCAGAAGCCGATCGCGCCGTTCTCGCCGGGGACCCTGGCCGACGGGGTGGTCTATGTCTCCGGGACCCTGGCCTTCGACAAGGACAACAACGTCGCCCACGTCGGCGACGCCGAGGCCCAGACGCGCCAGGTGCTGGAGACCATCAAGTCCGTCATCGAGACCGCCGGCGGGACCATGGACGACGTGACCATGAACCACATCTTCCTGCGGGATTGGGCCGATTACGCCATCATGAACAAGGTCTATGCGGAGTACTTCCCCGGCGACAAGCCGGCCCGGTTCTGCATCGTCTGCGGCTTGGTGCGGCCCGACTTCTTGGTCGAGATCGCGTCGATCGCCCACGTCGGCAAAAGGTAACCCGAATGTCCCGGCGAAAGCCGGGACCCAAGCCGAATTTTCCGACAGGCGCCGAGTGAATGCCAGGCCCAGAATGGGTCCCGGCTTTCGCCGGGACGCTCGGATGAATGGAGCCGTTAGCCTTTGCCCCTGACCCTGAACACCCGCACCGCCGACTACGACATCGACCCGCAGTTCCTGACCCGCTGGTCGCCGCGCGCCTTCACCGGCGAGGCGATGCCGCAGGCGCTGTTGATGAGCCTGTTCGAGGCGGCGCGCTGGGCGCCCTCGGCCTTCAACGGCCAGCCCTGGCGCTTCGTCTACGCCCATCGGGGCACGCCACAATGGGACCCGCTGTTCGACGCCCTGATGGAATACAATCAGGCCTGGGTGGCGACAGGCGTCTCGGTCCTGGGTTACATCCTCTCCGACCGCTTCCGCCGCAAGCCCGGCGCCGAGCCCAGCGAGAACCGCAGTCACTCCTTCGACGCCGGCGCGGCCTGGGCGTACCTCGCGCTCCAGGCCCATCACGTCGGCTGGGCCGCCCACGGCATGGGCGGCTTCCAGATCGACAAGGCGCACGCCGCGACCGGCGCGCCGGAGAGCGACTACCGCGTCGAAGCGGCCTTTGCGGTCGGCCGCCCCACCGACGCGAGCGTGCTGCCGGAGAGCTTCCGGGCGCGGGAGGTTCCGAGCGGGCGGGAACCGGTGGAGCGATTTGTGTTCGAGGGGCAGCTTCAGGAGTGATAAACTGGCCGCATGACCCGCAAGCCCATGAGCCCGGACCAAACGCCCGTCGATGAGGCCTTCGAGGATTTCAAGCGGACTTTGCGCAAGATCGCCGAACGGCCGCATCCCCTACCGGCTAACCTCAAGAGCGCGTTGAAAGCCAAGATTAGGGGCTGAAGCGCGCATCTCCCAGATGCCGCCCGACCTTAAACCGCATGGATGATGCGAGCCTTCGGGCCTGGGCAAGTCAAGGACGCGCCTTTCGCGCGCCGCATCGCGGGCGGCCTGAGGGCCGCTCCTTGAGTTGCCCAGGCCCGAAGGCAAACTGGCCGGCATGAGATTTAAGCCACAGCGTGCCGGCGGCTCTCCTCCCCAAAAGCTCGTCATCCTCCGGTCGCCCGAAGAGGCGATCCGGGGGACCCAAGCGGCCTCACCTTTTCTGCGACTCAGCTTGGGTCCCCCGGATCAGCCTGCGGATGACCGGAGGATGACGATTGTGGGGGTGAGGGCGGCTGCATTTTATTGACTTCTGGCGCTTTCGATGTGCCTGTTTTGTTCACGACGCACAGCCATCCCCCGAAACCCCAGACGCCGCAACGGCGCGCACCGAGCGCCACCTGCGCATGCTGGCGGAACTGGCCGAGATTGGCATGGACCTGGCGCGGGAAGTTGGCCGCCAGGCGCTGGATCAGTCCGCCGAGGCCCCGTCCGCCGCAGACCTCGCGCTCACCTTCTCACGCGTCGCCCGTGCGGTGCGCCAGACCGTGGCCCCGGAGGCCCGGCTCGCCGAGGACAGCCGGAAAGACCGCGCCGAGCGCGCGGCCCTGAGCGTCGCCGACCGCTGGCGCAGCGCCCGGCGCAAGCGCCAGGTCAGGGAGATCGTCGGCGAGGTCATCGAGGTCGAGGCGGACGGCGACTATGACGCCGATCGATTGCTCGCCGAACGGGACGAGCGGCTGGAGGACGGCGATGAAGAGGCCGACTTCGCCGACCGCCCCATCGGCGAGCTGGTCGCCCGCATCTGCCGCGACCTGAACATTATCCCCGACTGGAGCCTCTTCGAGGACGCCGACTGGGCGATCGAGGAAGCCCGCGCCCGACCGCCGGGCTCGCCGTTTGCGGCGGAAAGCTCAGGCTCGGGTAACCCAGACGAAACGCCATCCGATCCACCGTGGCCGACGCATCATCCGCCGCGAAACGGGTCATCCCACTAAACCCTGATTGGAAAGCTCAACCGCACAATTTCCGTCATCCCGGCCGCAGCGAAGCGGAGAGCCGGGACCCAGGGGTTCACGCTGTGCGGTTCTCCAGGGTCCCGGCTCTACAGCCCGCCAACGCGGGCTTTCGACCGGGATGACGGAACTGTTTGCAAAGCCGGTCGAGTACGGAGGCGCCTACGCCGTCGGCGGGGCGCCGGCGCCGGCCAGGAAGTCCATCTTGCCGAGCGGCACGCCGGCGCTGCGCAGCAGGTCGTAGGCGGTGGTCACGTGGAAGATGAAGTTCGGCAGCGAGAAGGTCAGCAGGAAGCTCTTGGCGGTGAAGGTCATGCTGCCGCTGGGGAATTTCAGGACGATCTCGCGGTTGTCGTCGCCGTCGAGTTGCTCGGGCTTGAGGGATTCCACGAAGGCGATGGTCTTGGCGATCCGTTCGCGCAGTTCCGGGAAGGTGGTCTCGGTGTCGGGCATCGAGGGCGGCTCGACGCCGGCCAGGCGCGCGGCGCCGCTCTTGGCCGCGTCGGAGGCGAACTGGATCTGGCGGGTGAAGTTCGCCATGCCGTGGCCGAAGTTGAGCTCGGTCAGGCTGGCCAGGGTGACGCCCTCCTCGGCGGCGAAGGTCTCGGCCTTGCCCAGGAAATGGTTCAGGTTGCGCAGCAGCTGCAGGTAGACGGGGATCGAGACGTCATAGATCGAGAGCGACAAGGGCGTTTCTCCAGTTGTGAGCCCTGGCACATAGTGCGCTGCGCAAGCCACGGCCACCGCCGTCGCAAGATCTTCACCGGGACCCCGCGATCAAGCGACGCCTTCGAGCACCCCGCGCAGGATCGCTGCCAGCCGATCGATCTCCGCCACCGTGATGGTCAGCGGCGGCGACATGGCGATGGTGTCGCCGGTGATGCGGATGAGCGCGCCGGCCTGAAGGGCGCGGACCAGGACCTCGTAGCCGCGGGCGCCGGGCGCATCAGGCCGCGGCGCGAGTTCGACGGCGCCCATCAGGCCGAGATTGCGGATGTCGATCACGTTGGGGCAGTCGTGCAGGCTGTGGAGGGCGGCTTCCCAGGCGGGCGACAGCTCGGCCGCACGGGTCAGTAGGCCCTCGCGGCGATAGATCTCCAGCGTCGCCAGACCCGCCGCGCAGCCCGCCGGATGGCCGGAATAGGTGTAGCCGTGGAACAGCTCCATGGCGTTTGCCGGCCCGGTCATCATGGCGTCGTGCACCGCGCGGCTGGCGAACACCGCGCCCATCGGGAAGGCGCCGTTAGTGAGCCCCTTGGCGGTGGTCATCAGGTCCGGGGTCACGCCGAAGACCTGGCTGGCGAAGGGCGCGCCCAGGCGGCCGAACCCGGTGATCACCTCGTCGAAGATCAGCAGGATCCCATGCTTCGTGCAGAGCTCGCGCAGGCGCTCCAGATAGCCGACAGGCGGCGGCAGCACGCCCGCCGAGCCGACCACCGGCTCGACGATCACCGCGGCGATGGTCTCAGCGCCATGCAGCGCGACCAGCCGCTCCAGGTCGTCGGCTTTCTCGGCCCCGTGCGCCGGCTGGCCCCTGGAAAAGGCGTTCCGGGCCAGATCGTGGGTGTGGACCAGGTGCTCGGCGCCCGGCAATGTCAGGAAGGCGCGGCGGTTGTTGACCAGGCCGCCCACCGAGATGCCGCCGAAGCCCACCCCGTGATAGCCCTTCTCGCGGCCGATCAGGCGGGTACGCGCGCCATCGCCGCGGGCGCGGTGGTAGGCCAGCGCGATCTTCAGCGCGGTGTCGACCGACTCCGAGCCGGAGTTGGTGAAGAAGATGCGGTCCAGGCCGGCCGGCGCGAGCTTGGCCAGCGCCGTGGCGAAATCGAAGGCTAGCGGGTGGCCCATCTGGAACGAGGGCGCGTAGTCGAGGGTCATCAGCTGCTGGCTGACGGCGGCGGCGATCTCCTCGCGCCCGTGGCCGGCGTTGACGCACCACAGGCCCGACGAGCCGTCGATCACCTCGCGGCCGTCCTCGGTGCGGTAGTAGATCCCCTTGGCGGCGACCAGCAGCCGCGGATCGGCCTTGAATTGCCGGTTGGCGGTGAACGGCAGCCAGTAGGCGTCGAGGTCCGGGCGGTTCAGGCGGTCGGAGATGTCGTTCATGCGCGGGGCCCTCTGGTGCTTGGGCCTACGAAATCAGGTTCGCGGCAGACCCGCCACATGATTGAGCCGGGCCCAGCTACGGGCATGGCGGCCGGCCCCGGCCGAGCCGCGACCCAGGAAGGCCAGCGCCCAGTCGTCCTCGAAGGCCTCGGCCTCCCGCCAACACTCGAAGACGGCGTTGTGCAGCGCCTCCGGCCCACCGGCGAAGGCCGCGTCGATCTGGGCGATGAAGCTCGCCTCCAGCCGGTCGCGGTCGCCGGCGATTTCGGCCAGCGCCGCCGGAAGATCGCGCAGCATGGCCCGGTGCAGCTCCTCGTGCCGCCACCAGAGGGTCTGCGGGTCGTACCAGTCGTTGGGCTCGGGCTCGTGAACCGGCAGGCCGGTCTCGAACAGCGCCGGCTTGAAGACGCCGGTGCAGGGGGCCGAGGTGCCCGTGACCCAGTGGACGGTGCGGCCGGGCCGCAGTTCGCTGACCATCGAGCCCACCGACTGGCTGCGCCGCGGGCCCTCGGCGGCGTGCATGCAGAGGGTGCGCCCGACCGTGTTGGCCGGGCTCCAGTCATGCGCCCCGCCGTGGTCGCGCAGGATCGCCATCATCTCGCTCGGGCCGAGCCAGGGCGCCTCCTTGGTGAGCAGCGCATTGCCCCGCGCGCAGCGGGCGCGTCCGAAGCTCACCGCGTCACGGTCCTCGTCGATCAGGTGCGCCGCCACGTCGAAGCGGCCGCCAAAGCCGGTCCAGCCCTCCGCGTGGGCGTGCGCAGCGAGGTCCTGGCTCACCGCGTCATAGGATTTGCCGATGGAATAGGCGTTGGAGAGCGCCCGACGGCGGCGCACGCGCTCGAACGCCCACCAGCGCCCGGCGGTTTCCAGCACATAGGCCTCGTTCGGGTCGGCGATGATGAAGCCGTTGTCGTAATAGGAGCGGCCCAGGTGACCGCAATCGCCGCCCTGGCCGTACTGTTCCAAGAGGTCGGTGATCACCTCGATGGCCTCGGCCGCCGTCGCGGCGCGCTCCAACCCCAGGCGCACCAGGTCCATGCCGGTCAGCGCGCGCTTGCGCTGGGCCGGGGTCTTGGCGTGCAGGGCCTCGTTGCCGATAGTCACCCCGTGCTCGTTGGCGCCCATCTCAGCGCCCCACATCCAGAACGGCCGGCTGAGCAGGCAGGCGTAGGTCTCCGGCGCATCGGGAATGGTGAGGTAGGTCAGCTTCAGCGCCCCGCCGCCGACGCGGCGCGGGGTCATCTCCAGGCCTTGCGCCTCGTTGCGTTCGCGATCGCTGTTCTTGGCGAACAGGGTCGCCCCGCGCGCCGTCGAGCCGGGCAGGGCGACCAGAGTGTCACACATTACAAACCCGTCCTTCCGACGCCGGCTCGGATCATCGTTCGATTCCGGCCGTTGCGCGGCATGGTTGCGAACAGACCAGCTAGACCGCAACCCCCGCGCTGTAGCGACGCACGACCCCCTTCGCTATAGCCGATTCATGGGGCAAAACGCCGTTCGGTAAAGCTTGTCGTCATCAAGCCGTCCGTGTCTGGTGAACTCACGCGATGCCCGCGCGCCATGCCAGGAGCCCAGATGGCCGCCGAATCCCGAACACCACGCAGCGGCGCAACGGATGTCGCGCTTGGGGAGCGTATCCGCCAGCGGCGCCGCGAACTGGGGCTCTCGCAGTCAACGCTGGGCGGCAAGCTTGGGATCACCTTCCAGCAGGTGCAGAAGTACGAGAACGGCGCCAACCGGGTGTCGGCCAGTATGCTGGTCAAGCTGTCGGACGCGCTCGCCATGCCGGTGATGCAGCTGTTGCATGACATCGATCCAGCCGCGCCGCCAGACGACCCAGAGAGCGAGACCGCCCATCTGATGGCGGCGTTCAGCAAGATCCGCTCGCCGGAGATTCGGGCCGCCATTCTGACCTTGATTGCAGGACTCGTCTCACACTGAGCCGGCGGCTGCATTACCGCCGCACGATGCAGCGGAAGCCCATATGCGACGTGGTGGTGTCGACCGGCTGCGGCCAGCGGGCGGCGGGCCGATAGCGCTGGCAGTAGTTGGGCGCGCAGAGGTGCGAGCCGCCCTTGGCGACGCGGCGCGGAATGCGGGCCACCGGCGAATTGGGATCGCAACTCTCCGCCGCCGCCAGGGCCTCCGACCGCGGCTTGCCGCAGCAGCTGGGGCTGGGCGTGGAGGGCAGGGCGTAGAAGTCGTCCGTCCACTCCCAGACGTTGCCGATCATGTCATAGAGCCCGAAGCCGTTGGGCGGATAGGCGCGGACCGGGGAGGTGCGTTCCAGGCCGGGCGTGGCGCGATTGTCGTGCGGGAAGACGCCCCGCCAGGTCTTGGCCAGGCTGACGCCGCCGGGCTCGAACTCTTCGCCCCAGGCGTAGGCCGCGCCTTCCAGCCCGCCGCGCGCGGCGTATTCCCACTCGACCTCGCTGGGAAGGCTCTTGCGCGCCCATTTGGCGTAGGCCGCGGCGTCGACGTGGGCCAGATGCACCACCGGGTGGTCCGGCGCGGCCTTGGGCCCATCTGGCCCCAGCGGCTTTCGCCAATTGGCGCCGAAGACGAAGCGCCACCAGGTGGCCGGTCCCGTGAGATCGACGGGCCCTTCGGGCGGCCAGAACACCAGCGAGCCGGCCCGCGCCATCTGCGGGTCCATGCCCGGATAGTTGCGCGGGTCGGGCGCGATCTCGGCGAAGGTCACGTAGCCCGTGGCCTCCACGAAGCGGGCGAAGGCCGCGTTGGTCACCGGCGTCTCGTCGATCCAGAAATCGCCCACCACGGCCGGCCGCACCGGCCGCTCGTCGGCGTAGAAATCCTCGGACCCCATCAGGAAGCCGCCGCCCCGCACCAGGCGCATGCCCGCGAAACGGCCGCCAACCTTGGCTTTTCCGGGCGTCTTGCTCTTCGATGCGGCGGCTGCGCCCAAGCGGCTGCTCCTCTCGACCTTCCCCTGTTATGGGCGAGGCGGCGGTTTCGCGCTACAGACCGGCGACGGGTAGGCCCACCCGCGGGAACCGCGATGGCGAAGATCCTGGCGATCGAGGACGACGCCACCACCGGCAAGGAGATCGTCGCCGAGCTGGGTCAGCACGGGTTCGACATCGAGTGGGTGGCCGACGGCGCCCCAGGCCTGGAGCGGGCGCTGAGCGGCGCCTTCGACGCGGTGATCCTCGACCGCCTGCTTCCCAACGTCGACGGCCTGGCCATCGTCACGGCCATGCGCGGCGCCGGCATCGACGTGCCCGTGCTGATGATCAGCGCCCTCAGCGACGTGGATGAGCGCATCCGCGGCCTGCGGGCGGGGGGCGATGACTACATGACCAAGCCCTTCGCCTCGGAGGAGCTGGCGGCGCGGATCGAGGTGCTGCTGCGGCGGCGGACCGCGCCGGCGCCGGCCCTCAGCCTGACCGTCGGCGATCTGGACCTCGACCTGATCAGCCGCACGGCCCATCGTGCGGGGGCAGAGATCCGGCTGATGCCGACGGAGTTCAAGCTGCTGGAGTATATGATGCGCAACTCCGGTCAGGTGCTGACGCGGACGATGATCTTCGAGGCGATCTGGGGCTACCACTTCGACCCCGGCACCAACCTGATCGACGTCCATCTGGGCCGGCTGCGGCGCAAGATCGACCGCCCCGGCGTGCCGGCGATGATCCACACCATCCGCGGCTCGGGCTTCGCGCTCCATGCGCCCGAGTGAGCTCTGGCGCACGACGCCGTTCCGGTTGACGCTGTTCAACGGCGCGGTCTTCGCCCTGGCGCTGATGGCCCTGCTCAGCCTGATCTATCAGCAGACCGCCGGCTATCTGGCGCGCCAGATCGACGGCATCGTGGTCTCCGAGGCCCGCAATCTCACCGCCGGCGGCGCCGAGCGGCTCCCCGAGCGGGTGACCCAGGCCGTGGCCACCGACAGCCGTCATATCGAGTACTACGGCCTGTTCTCGGCGGAGGGCATCTGGATCTGCGGCAATGTGAAGGCGCTGCCCGCGCACTTCCCTATGGATGGCGTGCCGCGCGAGATCCGCGTCCCCAACCTGCAGCCGGGCTCGCGGGCGCTGGTCGAGCGGATGCCCTGGGGCGAGGTCCTGTTCGTGGGGCACGACGCCCTGGTGCTGACCGGCCTGCGCGCCATCATCGTCAACGCCCTGGCGCTGAGCGGCGGGCTGATCCTGGTGCTGGGCCTGGGCGCCGCGGCTGCGCTCAGCCTTCGGCCGCTTCAGAGGATCGACCACCTGCGCGAGGCCAGCCGCGCGGCCCTGAAGGGCGAGCTCGGCGTACGCCTGCCGGTGTCGCGGCGGCGCGACGAGATCGACATGCTGGCCAGCGTCGCCAACGCCATGATGGACGAGGCCGAGCGGCTGCTCTGGGAGGTAAAGAGCGTCGGCGAGAACGTCGCCCACGACCTGCGCACGCCGCTCAACCGTCTGCGGGCTCTGCTCTGGCGGGTTCACCAGGAGACCCGGCTCGAGGGCGCCGAGCGGGAGATGATCGACCAGGCGCTGGCCGAGACGGACGAGCTTCTCACCCGCTTCCGCGCCCTGCAGCGGATCGGGGAGATCGAGCGGCGGGACCGACAGGCCTTCTTCGAGCCGGTGCGGCTGCAGGAGGTGCTGGAGCATGTGATCGAGCTGCACGAGCCGGCGGCGGAGGATCGCGAGGTGGCGCTGGTCGCGGACATCGCCGCCGAGGCGCCCAGCGTGCAGGCCGACCCGACCCTGCTGTTCGAGGCGGTGAGCAACCTGGTGGACAATGCGCTGAAGTTCACGCCCAAGGGCGGCAAGGTCTGCCTACGTCTGACCGTGCGTCCCGAGGGACCACGGGTCGAAGTCGCCGATAATGGCCCCGGTGTGCCGGAGGCCGAGCGCGACGCAGTGCTACAGCGCTTCTACCGCGCGGCGCGCTCGCGAACCGAGCCGGGCTCGGGCCTGGGGCTCAGCATCGTCACCGCCATCGCCCGCATGCACCATTTCACCCTGGTGCTGGAGGACGCCAAGCCCGGCCTGCGGGTGGCGCTGAACTGCTGGCCGCGTGGCTTTGAAGCTTGAGCGAACAGCGAACTTAAAAACATCTTCATTGGCCTCGGCGGGCGGACTGGGTCCAAAGGACCGCCGGGCTCCGAAACACGCCGCCCGGCGTGCCGGTGTCCGCGTCTGTATCGTTCGGAGCCCGGCCGCTTGAACGCCCTAGTCCGCATAGCGCTCGCGCGCCCCTACACCTTCATCGTGATGGCGGTGCTGATCATGATCTTCGGGATCATGGCTGTGCTGCGCACGCCCACTGACATCTTCCCCGAGATCCGGGTGCCGGTGATCGGGGTCGCCTTCAATTTCGCGGGCCTCTCGCCCGGCGAGATGTCCAACCGCATCACCACCCAGTTCGAGCGGTTCCTGACCACGACGGTCAATGACGTGGAGCACACCGAAAGCCAGTCGCTGCCCGGCATCGGCATCGTGAAGATCTTCTTCCAGCCGGGCACCGACATCCGCACGGCCTCCGCCCAGGTCACCGCGACCGCCCAGGTCTCGATCAAGCAGATGCCAGCCGGCGTCACCCCGCCGCTGGTGCTGAACTATTCGGCCGCCACGGTGCCGATCCTGCAGCTGGCCGACTCCGACAAGACGCTGTCCGAACAGAAGCTGTTCGACCTGAGCCAGGTGGTGATCCGCCCTGTGCTCACCACGGTCCCGGGCGCGGCCACGCCCTATCCCTATGGCGGCCAGCTGCGTCAGATCCAGATCGACCTGGATCCGCAGCTCCTGCAGTCCAAGGGCGTCTCAGCCAACGACGTGACCAATGCCCTCGCGAACCAGAACCAGATTCTGCCGGTCGGCTTCGTGAAGATCGGTTCCTACCAGTACAACGTCCGCCTCAACGACGCCGCCGACACGATCGAGGACCTCAACAACCTGCCGGTCAAGACGGTGGGCGGCGCCACCATCTTCATCCGCGATGTGGGCCAGGTGCGCGACGGCGCCCCGCCGCAGACCAATATCGTCCACGTGGACGGCGGCCGCGCGGTGCTCTCCACCATCCTGAAGAACGGCTCGGCCTCGACGCTGGCGGTGGTGCAGGGCGTGAAGGACAAGCTGCCGGGCCTGGCCGAGCAGCTGCCCTCCACCTTCAAGATCACCGCGCTCAACGACCAGTCGCTGTTCGTGAAGGGCGCGATCTCCAGCGTGGTCAAGGAAGGCGCCATCGCCGCGGCCCTGACCAGCCTGATGATCCTGCTGTTCCTAGGGTCGTGGCGCTCGACGGTGATCATCGCCGTGTCGATCCCGCTGGCCGTGCTGGCGGCCATAGCGGCGCTATCGGCCAGCGGTCAGACGCTGAACATCATGACCCTCGGCGGCTTGGCGCTGGCCGTCGGCATCCTAGTGGACGATGCGACCGTCACGATCGAGAACATCAACTGGCACCTGGAGCAGGGCAAGGACGTCCGGACCGCCATCCTCGACGGCGCCCAGCAGATCGTGACGCCGGCCTTCGTGTCCCTCCTCTGCATCTGCATCGTCTTCGTGCCGATGTTCCTGCTGAAGGGCGTGGCGGGCTTCCTGTTCGTGCCGATGGCCATGTCGGTGGTCTACGCGATGATCGCCTCGTTCATCCTGTCGCGGACGCTGGTCCCGACCATGGCGATGTACCTGCTGCGCCCACATGTGGCGGCCGACCACAGCGACGGCACGCGCAATCCCTTCACCCGTTTCCAGCGGCGGTTCGAGACGGGGTTCAGCCGCGTGCGCTCGATCTATTCCGGCCTTTTGGAACGGGCGATGGGCGCGCGGCGGCCGTTCCTGATCGGCTTTATGGCCATCGTCGTCGCTTCGTTCGGCCTGGCGGCCTTCCTGGGCTCTAACTTCTTCCCGTCGGTGGACGCTGGCCAGATGACCATCCACGTCCGCGCGCCGGTCGGCACGCGCCTGGAGGACACTTCGCTGGAGTTCCGCCGCATCGAGGCCACCATCCGCCAGACAATCCCCGCCGACGAGTTGGGCTCGCTGGTCGACAACATCGGCATCCCGAACAGCTCCATCAACATGGTCTATTCGAACTCCGGCGTGATTGGCCCGCAGTACGGCGACATCTATGTCAGCCTGAAGCCGAAGCACCACGGGACGGCGGGCTATGTGAAGACGCTGCGCGAGGTTCTGCCGCGCGATTATCCCGGCACGACCTTCGCCTTCCTGCCGGCCGACATCGTCAGCCAGATCCTGAACTTCGGCTCGCCGGCCCCCATCGACCTGCAGGTCTCCGGCCCGAACGCCGACGCCACCCGCGTCTACGCCAACATGCTATTCCGCAAGATCCGCGCGGTGCGGGGCCTGGCCGACGTGCGTATGCAGCAGCCGGAGGGCTCGCCGGAATTGCGCGTCGATATCGACCGTTCGCGCATCGCCCAACTGGGCCTCCTGGAACGCGACGTGACCAACAGCCTGGTCACGACCCTGGCCGGCAGCTCGCAGGGCGCGCCGACCTACTGGGTCAATCCGAAGACCGGCGTCTCCTATCCGATCGTCGCCCAGACGCCGGAGTTCCGGCTGTCGTCTATCGCCGGCCTCGAAGGCGTGCCGATTAACAGCTCAAGCCCCGGCGCCAGTCCGTCGCAGATCCTGGGCGGCCTGGGAGTCATCAGCCGCGACAGCGCCCCGGCCGTGGTCAGCCACTACAATGCCCAGCCGGTGATCGACATCTTCGCCACCACCCAGGACCGCGACCTGGGCTCGGTGACCCGCGACATCAACAAGATTCTAAAGGACGCCGCCAAGGACCGTCCGAAGGGCGCCTCCGTCGACCTGCGCGGCCAGATGGTGACGATGAACTCCGCCTTCTCGGGCCTGTTTTTCGGCCTGCTCGCGGCGATCGTGCTGATCTACCTGCTGATCGTCGTGAACTTCCAGTCCTGGCTCGACCCGTTCGTGATCATCACGGCCCTGCCGGCCGCCCTGGCCGGGATCGTCTGGATGCTGTTCGCCACGGGCACGACCCTGTCGGTGCCCGCCTTGACGGGCGCCATCATGTGCATGGGCGTGGCGACCGCCAACTCCATCCTGGTGGTCAGCTTCGCCCGC
>NZ_DATAPY010000014.1:0-2727 GCF_036264965.1 Phenylobacterium sp. | reverse complement strand
AACGCCCACGTCGATGGACTCGACGATATTCGTGAGCTTCAGCTTCTGCTTGCCGCCGCCCTTGCCCTTGCCCCCGCCGAAGGCGCCGGACACCTTCTCTTTCAGGCCGGCCCAGCCGGCGCTGAGCATCGACCGGCCCGGGCTCTTGCCCTCGGCCAGGCTCTTCGCGCCGGTGACCGCGGCCATCAGGCCTGGCCCGCCGTCACCCTCCACGTAATCAGTGAGCCGTCCGGTGGTGGACTGCACCCGGTCGCTCACCGAGGACATGGCCCGCTGGGCGAGCGCGCCGACCAGGCCGCCCGCCTCCGCCTTGAGCCGGTCGACCGGCCCGTTGCTCTCCGCTCGCGCCATGTCGCTCACCTCTTCGCCCGGGAGACCGGAGCCCGGCGGCGCGTGGGGGTCCGCCGCGCGGGCGGCTCCTCCGGCTCCTCCGGCTCTTCTGCCTCTTCTGCCTCTTCTGCCTCGTCTGCCTCGTCTGCCTCGTCCGCCTGGTCGTCTTCCTCGTAGTCGTCTTCCTCGTACTCATCCGGCTCGTAGTCGTCGTCCGCCTCGGCCTCGTCCGGCTCGGCGTCCGCGGCCCGGCCGCGCCCGGTCACTCGCCTGGTCGCGCCCCCAGCCGCGTCGCCGGCGCGCCTGGCGGTGCCTGTAGCCGCGCGGCGCCCGGTACGGGTCGCGGTCTGGCCTGCCTCGGCCGCCGCTTCCGTCCCTTCGGCGACCGTGGCGGCGGGATTGCGCACGCGCTCGGCGCGTTCGTGGAGCGAGTCGGTCAGCGCGTCGACCCGGCTGGTCACCGCGGACATCGCCGCGGCCTTGCCCGCCTCAATCAGGTCGCCGCGCACGGTGTCGGCGAGGTCGGTGAGTTGGGGGGCCACCTTCTGAATTGCGTCGGTGGAGCCGAGCATCTTCATGCCCCGCTTCAGCGCGATGTTGCCGATGTTCGTACCGCCAACCGTCATCCCGGCCGCCATCATGGCCGCGGTGCGGAATTTCCGGTTGCGGCCGAGCATGTAGCCGACGCCGAGCGCGGCGGCGGCCCTCATGTTGCCTTTCATTTCAGCCTCCTACCTGAGTTCACGCGCCACGGTGTCCGTCGACCCGCCCGTCGGCCGCATCGCGCAGGAGTTCTGCTTGTGTCCGGACCCTGGGTGCCTCGGGTCTCAGATCCGGTTGTGTGATAACCGGCGCCGCTACCCCCGCGTCCGGCCCGAAAACGATCCGCGGGAAATTAATTTGCGGCGAAACCCAGATAGCGAGGCTTATTGGCAACAGACCAGTTATGTCAAACTTCTTGACAAGAAAGACGTATCTGCGTGGAAGATGGCCTTTCTTGTAAAAGAACGGAGTTGCTACTCTTAGTCCTCTTGGACCGGAAACAATTGATTTCGCCGATTTCGCCCTAATACGCACAGGTTCCGGCGACCGTCACGGCCGCCCGGTCATTGTCGCCCTGTGCTCGGTCGCGGGCGCGCCTGAGTATCCACCGTCTTCGAAAACGTGACCAGGTAAGCCTGAGCCCGTCACACCGTCGCGGCAAGACGGGGGGAAGTTTCAGTGCCGGCCTGCGGGTAAGAGTGCCGCCCGAGGGGTGGGCAGGAGCCGGCTGAGCTGCGAAAAGAGCCGAAGGCAGAGCCGGCCTGACGGGGGAGGTGAATCGATGGCCAGGATGACCGATACGCAGACCGCGCAACCCACCGACCGGGGGCTGGTCACGGAGACCATCGCGGTGCTTGGCGCCGGGGGCACCATGGGGTTCCCGATCGCCCGGAATATCGCGGGCGCCGGCCTGCCGACGCGGGCGTGGAACAGGACGATCGATAAGGCGAAGCCGCTCGCGGCCGTCGGTGCCTACCTGGCGCGGACGCCGGCGGACGCCGCGCGCGGCGCGGGCATCGTGATAACGATGCTGGCCGACGAAGGTGCCGTCATGCAGGCGATGGACGGCCCAGACGGCGCCCTGCGAGTCCTGTCAGGCGCCCAGCAGCGGAACGGCACGCCAGCGGATGATCCCAACGGGCCGTACCACGCCCTGTGGGTGCAAATGAGCACGATTGGACTGGCGGCCACCACGCGCTGCGCCGAACTCGCGAACCGCAGCGGCGTGGGGTTCGTGGACGCGCCGGTGCTCGGCACCCGTCAGCCCGCGGAGCAGGGCAAGCTCGTGGTGCTCGAGTCGGGCCCGGAAGAGGCAAGGCCACGCCTCGCCCCGGTCTTCGACGCGATCGGGCAGCGCACGATCCGCGCCGGTGAGGCGGGCGCGGGCAGCAAGCTCAAGCTGGTCACCAACACCTGGGTCCTCGCGGTAGTCGAGGCGGCCGCCGAGACGATCGCCCTGGCCGAGGGCCTTGACCTCGATCCTGACCTGTTCTTCAAGGCTATTGAGGGCGGCAGCCTCGACCTGCCGTACCTGCGGATGAAGGGGCAGGCGATGACCAGGCGGGACTTCACGCCGGCCTTCAGGCTCGCGCTGGCGGCCAAGGACGCCGGCCTGGTGCGCCGCGCCGCGGAAGACCGTGACCTTGACCTGCCGCTTGTCGAGGCGATCGCGCGGCGCTTCGCCGAGGCCGCCAAGGAACACGGCGACAAGGACTTCAGCGCCACGTACCTGATGAGCACGCCGAAGCGGGGCTGACACCGGAAAGGGCCGCCATGCGAGAAGGGGCGCGCGTACGAGGCTGCCTTTTCGGCGCTCAAGCGCACGTTTGAGAAGAAAGGCGACCGCTGGGTCAG
>NZ_DATAPY010000013.1:0-15099 GCF_036264965.1 Phenylobacterium sp. | reverse complement strand
GGTCAACGTGGCGGGGTTCGATGGCGCCCTCCACCAGGCAGGGCGCCGTGGACAGCTGGATGGTCGGCTGGGCGATATAGTTGGCGGGATCGCCTTTGAGCCGTTCGGCGAACTCGTCGCGCTCGCTCTGGCTGGCGTGGGGCCCGACCAGCATGCCGTAGCCGCCTGACGCACCCACCGCCTTGACCACCAGCTTGTCCAGATTGGCTAGGACATAGCTCAGCTGGCTCGGCTCGCGGCAGAGGAAGGTTTCGATATTGGGCAGGATGGCGTCCTCGCCCAGATAGTAGCGGATGATCTCCGGCACGAAGGCGTAGACCGCCTTGTCGTCGGCCACGCCGGTGCCCGGCGCATTGCAGATCACCACATTGCCGGCGCGGTAGGCGTTGAAGAGGCCGGCCGAACCCAGGCCCGAATCCCTGCGGAAGGTCAGCGGGTCGATGAAATCGTCGTCGACGCGGCGATAGATGATGTCGATGCGCCGCAGGCCCGTGGTGGTGCGCATGTAGACCATGTTGTCGTGGACCACGAGATCACGGCCCTCGACCAACGGCACGCCCATCAGCCGCGCCAGATAGGCGTGCTCGAAATAGGCGGAATTGTAGACGCCGGGGGTCAGCACCACGACCTGTGGATTGGGCCGCCAGTCGGCCGCCATGGACTTCAGCGTGGTCAGTAGCAGGTCCGGATAGCGGTCGATGGGCCGCACGCCAGCGCCGCGGAAGGTGCCGGGGAAGACCCGCTTGGACGCCTCCCGATTGGCCAGCATGTAGGAGACGCCCGAGGGCACCCGCAGATTGTCCTCCAGCACGGCGAACTTGCCGTCCGGCTGGCGGATCAGGTCGGAGCCGCAGACGTTGGCGTACGCCTGGTGCGGCACATAGAGGTTCTGCATCTCCCGCCGGTAGGAGGGTGCGTTCAGCACCAGATCGCGGGGCACCACGCCGTCCATCAGGATCTGTTGGCCGGAATAGATGTCGGCCAGGAACATGTTCAGCGCCTTCAGGCGCTGGGTCAGGCCGGCGTCGATGGTCTTCCACTCATCCGCCGCGATGATGCGGGGCAACAGGTCGGTGGGGATGATCCGCTCGGTGGAGCTTTCGGCCCCGTAGACCGTGAAGGTGATGCCCTGGAGCAGGAAGAACCGCTCGAGGGTCTTCTGCCGTTCGGCCAGCTCGTCGGAACTCAGGGTGTCGATGCGTTCGGCGAGGGCGGCATAGTGCGGTCGCACGTTGCCGGCGGCGTCGCGCATCTCGTCATAGGGCAGGGGCGTGGCCGTCGATGCCGGCGCCCGGTCCGCGGCCTCGGTCTTGGCGACCTGCAACTCCACGCGTGACGTCCCTTTTCCCACCTCTAGTCCTTAAGGCCCTTAAGCCCTCGCCGGAAGATGGGCGCGGCCATTCGTCCGCAGACGGCTCCTGCGAAAGCGACTGCCCAGGCTTTGGGCGCCCGTCGGGCGGCGCAGGTGACAGCCCGGTGGGGCGCGGCTACACCGGGACGGGGCGCGAGAGGATTCGAGAACTTGTCTCGGCTTGTCTACGCCGTCGGCGCCGGGGCCGCCATTTGCCTGCAGGGGCTGGCGTGCCCGGCCAGGGCGGCCGAACCCAAGGCGCAGATCGAGGGAACTCTCGCGCCGGACCTGCGCGCGGCTGTCACGCGCGCGGTCGGCGATGCGGATCGGCCCATCGAAAATCGGTTCGAGGCGCGCCGCCGGGCTCGCGAGGCCGCCGAGGACGCCATCGCAGTCCTGCGGTCGGAAGGCTACTACGCCTATGACGTCGAGCCGGACGTGGGCGAGGGCGACGCCCCCAAGGCGCTGGTGAAGATCACGCCGGGCCCACGGTTCGTGCTCGGCCCGGCCCACATCGACTGGATCGGGGCGATGCCGGATGCTGCGTCGATGGCGGCGGCCCAGAGCGCGCTGGCCCTGACCCCTGGACAGCCCGGCCGGGCCGCCGAGGTCGTGGCCGCCGAGGGGCGCGTCGTGGCCGCGGTG
The DNA here is from genome assembly GCF_036264965.1 of Phenylobacterium sp. Taxonomy (GTDB): domain Bacteria; phylum Pseudomonadota; class Alphaproteobacteria; order Caulobacterales; family Caulobacteraceae; genus Phenylobacterium. The sequence continues at coordinate 13,103 of NZ_DATAPY010000013.1, read as the reverse complement.
CAGAAGCGCGGCTATGCCGACGCCAAGGCGCAGCCGCGTGAGGTGGTGGTCGATCACGCCGACAAGACCGTCAGCCCCGACTACCGGATCGCCCCCGGCTCGCTGGTGCATCTGGACTCGATCCAGCTGACCACGAAAGGGCGCACCCACCCTGAATGGCTGCAGAACCTGGCGCCCTGGCGGCACGGCGCGGCCTATGACCCCGATCAGGTGGCCGAGCTGGAGCGGCGGCTGCTGGACACCGGGGTCTATGAATCGGTCACCGTCTCGCTGGCGCCCGACACGGACGTCACGCCCGACGGCCTGCGGCCGGTGGTGGTGAGCCTGGCCGAGCGCGACAAGCGCACGCTGGAGCTGGGCGCCAGCTATGACACCACCGACGGGCTCGGCCTGGACGCCAAGTGGACGCGCTACAGCCTGCTGGGGCGGGCCGATACCTTTTCGGTCCTTGGGCGGGTGTCCAATCTCGACAGCCGCGTCGAACTCGATCTGTCGCTGCCCCATTGGTTGACGCCGCAACAGACGCTGGCCCTGCGCACCGCGGTCTATCGGACCAATACGCCCGCCTATGACCAGGAAGGCGTCATGGCCAGCGCCGACGTCACCCACCGCTGGGGCCGCAACGCCACCTTCGGGCTGACGGGCACCTATTTCACCTGGGGCGGTTCGATCGACGTCAGCCGTACGTCCGAGCTGGGGGTGCAGACCCTGACGCCGCTGGGCCGTGATCTGGTCACCCTGGCAGGGCTGGCGGACATGGCCCTGGACCGCTCCGACGACCCGTTGAATCCCCGGCGGGGCTGGCGGGTCAGCATCCGCGTCGAGCCGACGCTGCTGACCGGCGATGGCGTGCTGCCCTACGTCAAGCTGCAGGGGCAGGTCTCCGGGTATGTCCCGTTCGATGTGAACGGCGACACGGTCCTGGCTGCGCGCCTGCACATGGGGGCGATCAGCGACGGCTCAGTAGGCGATATTCCCGCGCCGCAGCGCTTCTACGCTGGCGGCGGCGGGTCGGTGCGCGGCTTCGGCTTCCAGGAGGTCGGGCCCCGGCTCTCCGACAACACGCCGGAGGGCGGGCTGTCGCTGATGGAAACCTCGCTGGAATTGCGCCATCGGCTGACCGAGAAATGGGGCGTCGTGGCCTTTATCGACGCAGGCACGGTGGGGACCGCCCAATTCCCGAGCTTCCGCGACCTCAGCATCGGGGCGGGTTTCGGGGTGCGCTACAATCTGGGCTTCGGGCCGATCCGCATCGACCTGGCCACGCCGGCGACCAGCCGGCGAGGCGAGGCGCCGTTGCAGATCTACGTCAGCATCGGGCAGAGCTTTTGAGCCCCCAGGGCGACATCACCGCGCGGCGGCGCAGGCGGCTTTCCGAGGTGATCCTTGGCGCGCTCCTGGCGGTCGCGGCGCTGCTCGCCCTGGCGATCGTCGGCGTGCGCTACGGCGTACTGCTGCCGCAGGCGCGCCTGCTGATCGAGGCGGCCGCCGACGGGCTGAAGGTGGGCCGGTTCGGACGGCTGAAGATCGAGGGCCTGAGCGGCGACATCTGGCGGAACGTGCGGGTCGCCAAGCTGGTGGTCAGCGACGAGGGCGGGCCGTGGCTGGAGGCCGATAATGTCCATATGACATGGGCTTACATCGCGCTCCTCAGACGCGACTTCCATGCCGGCCATATCGAGATCCAGACCCTGAAGGTCCTGCGCCGGCCGACCTTGACCGAGAAGGGCGAAGACAACGGCCTGCCGTTGTCGTTCCACATCGACCAGGCCCATACCCGCATCGAGATGACCCCCCAGTTCAGCTACGACCGCGGGGTCTATGACCTGGCGTTGAACCTGGATATCGAGCGCAACGGTGACCAGCGCGGGAGCCTGCGCGCCGCCAGCGTCCTGCATCCCGGCGACCACCTGAACCTCGACTACGACCTGGCGAAGACGCGGCCGCTGAAGGTGCTGGTCGATGGCCAGGAGGCGCAGGGCGGCGCGCTGGCGGGCGCTCTGGGCCTGCCGTCACGTCAGCCCTTCGTCATCCGCGTGGCGGCCAGCGGCAAGCGGTCTGAGGGCCAGTTCACCGCCACCGCGAGCTCCGGCGCCGTGCGGCCGTTGAGGGCGCAGGGCGCCTGGACCAAGGATGGCGGCGTCGCGCGCGGCGTGATCTCGCTGACGGCCTCGTCGCTGACGGCGCGGTACGCCGAGCGGTTCGGGCCCTCCGTCAGCTTCGTGCTGGCAGGCCGCCAAGCTGGCGCGGATCTGTTCGCCCTGGATGGCCGGCTGGCCTCAGAGAACCTGTCGGGGCGGGTCCAGGGGCTGGGCGATGTGGGCCAGCGCCGCATCGGACCGCAGGGCCTGGCGCTGACGGCGCAGACGGCCGCCCTGTCGCGGATTACCGGCGGCCCGGCGATGGGCGCGGCGCGAGTCGCGGGCCGGCTGACCCAGGCGACGGTCAAGGCCAGGACCAGCTGGCGGTTCGCCGGCGCCGCATCGCTAGCGAAAGCTGACCTGGGCGACTACGGCCTGACCCAGGTCGCGGGCCCGGTCGAGGCCGCCGAGGCCGAAGGCCAGTGGGACGTAAAGGCCCGGCTGGCCGGCGCCGGCGGACATGGCGCGGGCTATGTGGCCGCGGTGCTGGGCGCAGCGCCCAAGGCCAGTCTGGACGGGTCGAAACTGGCGGACGGGCGGCTGCTGCTGCGTGATCTGCAGATCACCGGAGCCGGGCTGAAGTTGGACGCCTCGGGCGGGCGCAGCCTGTTGGGCGGCCTGACGTTCAAGGGCAAGGCGGTGGTCTCGAATCTGGCCGCGGCGCACCCCGGGGCGACGGGTGCGGCCCAGGCCAGCTGGTCGGCGGGCCAGGCCAAGGCGGGCCAGCCCTGGACCTTCAGCCTTGACGCCCAGGGCGAGAAGCTGGCCAGCGGCTATCCGGAGATCGACCGGCTGCTGGGGCCCAAGCCCGGGCTCAAGGTCCAGGCCAGTCTGCTGGACCGGCGGCTGACGGTGGCGTCCGCCAGTCTCGATGGCGCGGCGGTCAACGCCACGACCTCAGGCGTCCTGGCGCCCGACGGCGGCTTGACGTTCAAGCTCGATTGGACCGCCGAAGGGCCGTTCCGCGCCGGACCGGCGGAGGTTGCGGGCAACGCCAAGGGAACGGGCGCGATCGCCGGCACGCTCGCGGAACTGCGCGCCGACCTAGAGGCCGACCTGGCATCCATCGACGTGCCGCGCCTGCCGCTGAAGGACGCCCACCTGACGCTCAGCTTCCTGCGCAAACCGGACGGATCGAGCGGCAGCGCCGCCCTGACGGCGGCGAGCGACTACGGCCCGGCCCGCGCGCGCTCGGATTTCCGTTTCCCGGAGGGCGGACTCGATCTGACGGCGCTGTCGGTGGACGCCGGCGGAGTGAAGGCGTCGGGATCGCTGTCGCTGCGCAACAACGCGCCCTCGGCCGCCAACCTGGACCTGGCGGTGACGCAGGGCGCCTTCCTGGCCGCCGGCAAGATCGCCGGAACCGTGCGGATTGCCGACGCGGCAGGCGGGGCGCACGCCGCCGCGAACCTGACGGCCGAGAACGTCCGCCTGGCGCAGTCCACGGTGACCGTCCGCACCGGAAAGCTTACCGCCGACGGCCCTCTCGCGCGGCTGCCCTACCAGACCCAATTGACGGGCGCCTCGGACGGCGGGCCTTGGGGGCTGAACGGCCGGGGCGTCTTCTCCGACGCCAAGCCGGGCTATACGGCGACGTTCGACGGGCAGGCGAAGGTGGCCGGCCGCGAACTGCGCACGCTGGAGACGACTCAGGTCCGGTTCGGCGGCCCGGAGCAGAGCGCGCGGATGAAGCTCGCGACCTCCGACGGCGGCCGGATCGACCTCGACGGACGATTGACCGAGGCCGGGACGGATGTGCGCGCCCAGGTGAGCGGCCTGACGCTCGGCCTGCTGGACGAGGATTTGGCTGGGCGCACGGACGCCACCTTGACCCTGCAGGGCCGTGGCCCGCGGCTCGATGGGACGCTGGAGGCCAAGTTGGCCGGCGCGCGCGGCCGCGGCACGGCGGCGGCTTCGGGGATCGACGGCGCCATCCACGGCAAGCTGGCCGACGGAGCCCTGTCGCTCGACATGACCGCGCAGAACGCCCAGGGCCTCAGCGCCAACGGCGCCGTCGTGTTGCCCACCGAGGCGTCTGCGGCGCCTTTCCGCATTGCGATCGCCAGCCAGCAACCGATCCATGGCCGCTTCGCCGCCCAGGGCGAAGTGCGCCCGCTATGGGACCTGCTGGTGGGCGGCGAGCGGAGCCTGGCGGGCAAAGTAATCGCCGAGGGAACCGTAGGCGGGACGCTCAGTCGTCCCAACGCCACGGGCCAGATCAGCGTTGCCGACGGACGCTTCGATGACGGCGCCACCGGGCTGTCGCTGCGCAACGTGGCGCTGAAGGCTGACTTCGCCCGCGATTCCGTCAGCGTCACCCAGGCCACCGGCGTTGACGGGCGCGGCGGCTCTGTGGCCGGGACCGGCGTGATCAGTCTCGCGCGCGAGGGGGCGTCGAGCCTGCGTCTGGACCTGAAGGGCTTCCGACTGATCGACAACGACATGGCCACGGCCTCGGCCACCGGCCGCGCGACGATCGACCGCGCGGCGGACGGCAAGGTGCGGCTCTCCGGCGCGCTGACGATCGACCGGGCAGATGTCGCCGCGCGTCTGCCGACGCCGTCCGGCGTGGTGGTGATGGACGTCGTGGAGAAACACCGCCCCGACGACCTGCCGGCCGCCCTGCCGCCTACCAGTCTGACCGGGGACGGCTGGGCGCTGGACGTCACCCTGAAGGCGCCGCGCGGGGTCTTCCTGAAGGGCCACGGTCTGGACACCGAGCTGTCGCTGGACGCCCATGTGCGCGGCACCACCAACCACCCGGACCTCAGCGGCACGGCGCGGGTCGTGCGCGGCGACTACGACTTCGCCGGCAAGCGATTCGAGTTCGATTCCTCCAGCGTGGTCTATCTGTCGACCCGGGCCGAGCAGGTGCGCCTCGACCTCACAGCAACTCGCGATGACCCGACGCTGACCGCATCCGTGCGCATCCGCGGCACCGCGGCGCGGCCGGAGATCAGCCTGACCTCGACGCCCAGCCTGCCCAACGACGAGGTGCTGAGCCAGGTGCTGTTTGGGCGTACCGCCTCGCAGCTCTCGCCGCTGGAGGCCGCGCAGTTGGCCTCGGCGCTGAGCTCCTTGGCGGGCGGCGGCGGGTTGGACGTGATCGGCAATCTGCGGACTTTCGCCGGCCTCGACCGGCTGGCGCTGGGCGGCGGCGACGCGACCTCAGGCGCCATGAGCATATCTGGCGGCAAGTATCTGACAGATAACGTTTATCTTGAATTGACCGGGGGTGGTCGCGACGGCGGCGCGGCGCAGGTCGAGTGGCGGGTGAAGCGCAATCTGTCGATCGTCAGCCGGGTCGGCGGCCAGGGCGCCGGACGCCTCGCCGTCCGCTGGCGGCGCGACTACTGAGCCGCGCGCGCCGCCGCGTAGTCCTGGGTGCCGCGGGTGAGGACTTCGTCGGTCGGCAGAATCTCGGCGATGGGGATGTCGCGGGCCTGCTCCAGACGATCATAGATTGCGCCGAAATCCTGGAGTGTGGCGTCGAGCAGGGCCTGCAGCGAAGGGATCACGAAGTAGACCTGCTGGAAGTCGTCGATACGGTAGGGCGTGCGCATTACCCGCTCCAGATCGAAGCCCAGGCGATTTGGCGAGGGATTGTCGAGCGCGAAGATCGATTCCGCGTGGCTGGAGACGATGCCGGCGCCGTAGATCCGCGCGCCCTGGGGCGTCTGCAGCAGGCCGAACTCCACCGTGTACCAGTAGAGCCGCGCCAGGTTGGCGAGCTGGCCGCGCTGCGTCGCCCGCTGCCCGCCGCGGCCGTAGGCGGCCATGTAGTCGGCGAACACCGGGTCGGTGAGCATCGGCACATGGCCGAACACGTCGTGGAAGATGTCCGGCTCCTGCAGGTAGTCCAGCTCGTCCGGCTTGCGGATGAACTGCCCCGCCGGGAAGCGGCGGTTGGCCAGATGGTCGAAGAACACCTCGTCGGGCACTAGGCCCGGCACGGCGACCACGCTCCAGCCGGTCAGGCGGTTCAATTCGACGTTGATCCGCGCGAAATCGGGGATGCCGGAGCGGTGCAAGTCGAGGGCCTCAAGGCCCCTCAGGAACGGTTCGGCGGCTCGGCCCGGCAACAAGGCGGTCTGCCGCTCATAGAGGGTGATCCAGATCTGGTGCTCGGCCGCGGTATAGTCGGGCCAGCCCTGGTCGATGGTCCAGTCGGGCCGCGCCTCGGCGGGCGGGCCATTGGTGAAGCCGTCTGCGCTCATAGCGGCAGAATGGCCGCTTTCGGCGGGAAGTTCCGTTCTGAGTTGGCCGCCAGGACGGGGCGCCGCGGAAAGATCGTCTCAGGACCGTGGGCGTGGCGCATAAATCGCCCACTTGCCGGCCGCTGCGCGCCTCGCAATTGCCACCGTCGGACCTTCCAGACTAAGCCACGGGTCTTGTGGGGTCGGATTGCTGAGACGAAGTTCCTTTCTGGCGGGCGTGTTCGCCCTGGCGTGGCTCGCGACGGGCCCCGCGTTGGCCCAGCCGCCGGCCGCGCTGGGCGTGGCCGCCGATCCCGCGCTGCTGCGCTGGGACCCGTCGATTCGCACCGGCGTGCTGCCCAATGGCCTGCGCTATGCGGTCCAGCGCAGCAGCCTGCCGAAGGGCGCCATGTCGCTGCGGCTGGGGATCGGCGTCGGCAGCTACGACGAGGCGGACGACGAGCGCGGCGGGGCGCACCTGATCGAACACCTGGCCTTCGACGGCAGCCGCTCGTTCCCGGAGCATCAGCTCGACCTGATCTTCGCGCCGCTGCACGTGACCTTCGCCCATGACCGCAACGCGTCGAGCGACCTGAAACAGACCGTCTATCAGCTGGATCTTCCGTCCACTGACGCCAGCGGCCTGGATGTGGCCACCAAGTGGCTGCGTGACGTGGCCGACGGTCTCAGCTTCAAGGACGCGGCGATCGCCCGCGAGCGCGCCGCCATGGAGGCTGAGCGCCGGGCGCGGGCGTCCGACGTGCTGCGGGTGTTGCGGGGCAAGATGGACGCCTTCGAGGACGGCGACCTGCGCTCCGGCGCGCGCTCGACGCCTCTGGGGACGCCGGAGAGCCTGGCGGCGATGACGCCGGCGCGGCTGCAGGGCTTCTATGACCGCTGGTATCGGCCGGACAACGCCTCGGTGGTGCTGGTCGGCGACCTTCCGCCCGACGTGCTGGAGCAGAAGGTGAAGGCGGTGTTTGGCGACTGGGCGCCGCGCGGCTCGGCGGGCGTGCGCGCGCCCCGCGCACCGCCGTCGACGCCCCGAGGCGCCGACGCCCTGGTGCTGAGCGAAGGCAAGCTGCCGGCCATTGCGGGCATCTGCCGAGTTGCGGCGCCGGAGGCCGGCGGCTCGCCGGACGAACGGCTGCACGCGCTCCTGCTGCGCGGCCTCTGGGAGGCGATCCTGCAGCAGCGGATCAATGTGCTGAGGTCGCGCAAGGACGCGCCGTTCCTCGAGGCCACGATCAGTGACGACATACGGCCGGATTCGCTGAAGAGCTGTGTCGGGATCATTCCTCTGCCCGGCCAGGAGATCCGCGCCGTGGGCATGATCGAGGCGGAGATCCGCCGCTTCACCGCCGAAGGGCCCACCGAGGACGAGACCGATGCGGGGTTGGAGCAGGTGCGCGCCTCGGTGCGCGGGTCCATCGCCGGCAACGCCGACCCTTCGCACGATCGCGCCGCGAAGGTGCTCGACCGGACGCTGGACGGCATGCCGCAGCTCGCGCCGCGCGAGGGGCTGCGGGCCTTCGATGTCCTGATGGAGGACACCCGGCCGGCGACCGTGCGCGCGGCCTTCGCCCGGGATTGGTCCGGCTGGGGGCCGTTGGCGCCGGTCAATTCGCCGCGGCCGCTGTCGGCCGACGAGCTGAAGACCGCCATGATCGGCGACGCCTACAAGTCGACGGGGGCGAAATGAGCGGCGCGCGCACCTTGGCCGTCGCCTGCGCCTTTGCGCTGGGCCTCGCCGGCGCAGCGCAGGCCGCGACGCGGGAGGAGCTGACCAAGGCCGCAGACTCTTACCGCGCCCAGCTTCGCACCCAGCCGAACAATCCGGACCTGCACGCCATGCTCGGCGAGACCCTGGAGTCGCTTGGCGACGACGCCGGCGCCATGGCCGAGTACGAGCGCGGCCTGCGTGGGCCGGGCGACACCCACCGCGCCCTGATCGATCACGGCCAGCTGCTGGTTCGCCAGGGCCGGTTCGACGAGGGGCGCAAGGATTTCAATCGCGCGCTCAGCCAGAACTCGAAGGATGTCGAGGCCCTGACCGCGCGCGGCCACAGCTGGGTCGCGGAGGGCAAGAACAAGAAGGCGCTCGCCGCCCTGGAGGACTTCAACGCGGCGCTGTCGATCCGGCCCGACGACGGCGCGGCCCTGAACGCGCGGGGCAGCTTCTACCTCGCCCAACTGAAGCCGGAGCTGGCGGTCAAGGACTTCGACAAGGCGCTGGCGGCCAGCCCCAACGACGACGTGGTGCTCTACAACCGCGGCATGGCCTGGAAGCAGCTCAACCGCTACGACCGCGCGCTGCGGGATTTCAACGCGGCCCTGCGGGTCACGCCGGGCGACCCGATGACCCTGGCCGCCAAGGGCGACGCGTATCGCCAGCTCGGCGATCTGCTGCTGGCGCGGGAGTTCTACGACGCCGCCCTGAAGGCCGATCCCCGCAGCGCGATGTCCTGGGAAGCCCGCGGCGAGATCCGGGTGGCGCTGGGCGACACGTCCGGCGGCGAGGCCGACAAGGCGCAGGCCCACAAGCTCGATCCGGCGGTGGAGCGCTCGCTGTAGCCTAGTGGCTGATCAGTGGCTGATCCGCGGGCGCAGCTTGTACTGGCCCTCGCGGAACGACTCGAACAGCATTGCGGCCTGCGGATGGCCGACCGGCTGGCCGGTGTCGTCGGGCAGGAGGTTCTGCTCCGAGACGTAGGCCACGTAGGAGCTTTCGTCGTTCTCGGCCAAGAGATGGTAGAACGGCTGGTCCTTGTGGGGCCGGATGTTCTCGGGAATCGACAGCCAGTACTCCTCGGTGTTCGAGAAGGTGGGGTCGACGTCGAAGATCACGCCACGGAACGGATAGACGCGGTGACGCACGACCTGCCCGATGGCGAATTTTGCGCTCTGCGTATTCATGGCCACGAATCTACCGCGGGGCTCCTAACCGGGAGGTGAACGTAGCGTTCAAAACCCTCCGTTCAAGGCCAAGCCTTCCGAGAGGCGAGTGGGCTTGCTAAGCTCAACGCGAAGTGAGGCGCGCCGGGGTGCGCCTGCGAAGGACGGGTAACAGTCCATGACGGAGGCGCCGCGCGCGCCCGAAGCCACGATGCGTGGCCGGGAGAGAGTTCCGGGCGAGCCCCCCTGCTATGGGGCGCTGGACCTGGGTACCAACAATTGCCGCCTGCTGATCGCGACGCCGCAGGGGCCAAGCGGCTTCCGGGTCATCGAGGCCTATTCGCGAATCGTCCGCCTCGGCGAGGGCCTGGGCGCGTCCGGGCGGCTCTCCGAGGCCGCGATGGAGAGGGCCATGGTGGCGCTGAAGGTCAGCGCCGAGAAGCTGCGCCGCCGCCGCGTGCTGCGCCTGCGCGCCATCGCCACCCAGGCCTGCCGCATGGCGGAGAACGGCCAGGCCTTCATCGACGAGGTGTTCGCCGAGACCGGCCTGCGCCTGCAGATCATCCCGCCGCAGGAGGAGGCGCGACTTTCGGTCGCGGGATGCCTCAACCTGATCGACCGCAGCACGGACGCGGCCCTGGTGGTCGATGTGGGCGGCGGCTCGACGGAACTGTCCTGGGTGGATCTCAAGGGCGCGCCGCCCACCGGCATGCCGCCGTTGAGGGCCTGGCTGTCCGTGCCGATCGGGGTGGTGACGCTGGCGGAGAAGTTCCCGGAGGGCGAGACCGCCACCGAGGCCTGGTTCCGCGCCATGGTCGAGACCGTGAAGACCGAGATCGCCGCCTTCCGTCGCGCTGACGGCCTGCGCGAGGTGTTCGACGCCGACCGCGCGCACCTGATCGGCACCTCCGGCGCGATCACCAGCCTGGCGGGCCTGCACCTGGAACTGCCGCGCTATGACCGCAACCGCGTCGACGGCATCTGGATGACCCGCGACGATTGCGAGGCCGCCGCCGGACGGCTGCTGTCGCTGAACGCCACGGAGCGCGCCGCCCAGCCGTGCATCGGGCCGGACCGGTCGGACCTGGTGCTGGCGGGCGCGGCGATCCTGCAGGCCGTGCAGGAGCTGTGGCCGTGCAGCCGCGTCCGCGTCGCCGACCGCGGCCTGCGCGAAGGCATATTGCTCTCGCTGATGGCGGACCGTGGTAGTCGTCACCGTCGCCGTCGCCGTCGCGGCCCCCGCCGCGCCGAGGCCGCCGAATGAGCCCCCCGCGATGAGCGAAGATCCGCCGCCCCGCAAACGCATGGTCAAGCCGCCCACCGGCGGGACCGAGGCCGGCCGAGTCGTGCCCGAACGGCTGAAAACCGCGTGGAAGCGCACGCCCTCGCAGCAGGCCTGGCTGTCGCGCCAGATCAACGACCCCTTCGCCGCCAAGGCCCGCGCCCACGGCTATCGCAGCCGCGCGGCCTACAAGCTGACCGAGCTCGACGACAAGCTGCGCCTGCTGAAGCCAGGCGCGCGGGTCGTCGACCTGGGTGCGGCCCCCGGCGGCTGGACCCAGGTGGCCCTGGAGCGCGGCGTGACCCACATCGTGGGCGTCGACCTCTTGCCCGTCGATCCGCTGCCGCCGGCTGTCATCCTGGAGATGGACTTCACCGACCCGGCCTGCGGCCCCGAACTCATCCGCCTGCTGGGCGGGGCGCCGGACCTCGTGATGTCTGACATCGCGCCGAACACCGTCGGCCACCGCCAGACCGACCACCTGCGGATCGTCGGCCTGATCGAAGCCGGCGTCGATTTCGCCCTCGACGTGCTGAAGCCCGGCGGCGCCTTCGTCGCCAAGGCCTTCCAGGGCGGCGAGACCGCTGAGGTGATCGGCACCCTGAAACGCCACTTCGCCGACGTGAAGACCGTCAAGCCCAAGGCCAGCCGGTCGGACTCATCGGAACTTTATCTGGTAGCGACGGGCTTCAAGGGCTGAGCCCGCATGGAGGCGAAATCGTGGAGCGAGTACCAGTCGCCATCCCCCTTCCTACATCCCTTTCGGGGCGGCGTGGTCGTCCGTTGCGCGATTGGCCACTGTGGGGCGCGATCTGTATCGTTCTGCTGGCTGTCCTCTTCGCTGCCTGGAAGGCCGCGTCGTCGCGAGAAGACTGGCTCGCTGCGAATGGCGCGACCCTCCTGGGCGCAACAGCGGGCGCTGCGGCGCTGTTCTTCATCGCCGCAGGCGCCTTTGCTCAGGCCCGTCAGGCGCAGAGCACCGAACTGCTCAGCGCCTTCGAACTGGCGCGGCCGGATCTTGAAGACCTTTCGAGACGCATAGCGGTCAATGCGCGGTTGGTCGTCAGCGAATACTGCGACGGCCGGCCGGGCAAGCTCGCCCAGCGAGAGCTGGAATACGTCGCGGGCGACCGGACCAGCTTCGCTCGACTCTTCGCCCATGGTGGGCGCATCGCTTCCTCGCTGGGCGCCAAGTCGAAGCTCGCGCTTAACACGAAGCGAAACCTTCAGCGGCAAGTCCGCCTGTATATTCAGATTTTCGAACGCGTCCTTGATCTCGCGCCCGGTGATGAACTTCGTGGCTTTGTTCTGGAGCTGCCACTGGGCCGCGCCTATTGCGCGCTCAAGATCGCGGCGAGCGAAGATGAGAGCGGTGATTTGCTCGCCTTCCTTACTTCGATCGATCCGGCCCCGGACCCTGAGGTCGATGTCGAGACCGCCGAACCTCGCTGACCATCTAAGGTCGTCACCCTGCCGATTTCAGTGACCCGGCGGCGGAGCAGCAGTCCGCGCACCCTGTTCGATTAGCCAGCGGCGAAAGACGGTCAGGGCCCGGCTCTCGCTGCCCGGCGCGGCCAGGAGGGCGAAGGCGCTCTCAGCGCGGCGAAAACCAAGTGGGGCGACCAGTCGGCCCTCGGCGATCTCCTCGGCGACCAGAGGCCAGGAGATGATGGCGACGCCCAGGCCCGCCAGGGCGGCGTCCAGCGCATAGTGGACGTGGGCGAAGGGCTGTTCCGGCGCGGGCGCGAGCTCGATCCCGGCCAGCTCGGCCCAGATGGCCCAGCCTTGCGGGTGGCTCTGGGCGGCGAGGCGCGGCGCCGACAGCGGAACGGCGGCGAAGCGCTCGGCCAAGGCCGGGGTCATCACCGGGCCCGTGTAGTTCTGAATGAAGGGCGTGACGAGTGGGTCAGCCAGGCGCGCGGCCTGGGCGATGCGGACCACAGCTTGCGCCCCCCGATGCGACGTCGCCTGCGACGGCAGTTCCTCCAGATGCAGGCGGATCTCCGGGTGGCGCTCCGCGAAGTCGCCCAGGCGCGGGATCAGCCATTTCACCGAGACGCTGGCGTTGACCGCCAGGTGCAGGTCCTCGCCGTCGCTTTTCAGGTGCCGCACCGCTGAGGCGATCTCGTCGAAGGCGTGGCTGAGCGCCGGAAGCAGGGCCTGGCCGGCCGGGGTGAGCGCCAGGCGGTGTTTGGGCCCCTGGAACAGGCGCACGCCGAGCGAGGCCTCCAGCGCCTTCACCTGCCGGCTGACGGCGCTGTGGGTGACGTTCAACTCCTCGGCGGCGAGGGTGGCGCGGCCGGTGCGCGCCATAGCCTCGAAAGCGCGGAGCGCATTCAGAGAGGGCAGGGATGTGGATGTGAGATTATCGAACATCATCTCGTGAATATGTCGATTTCCGCGCAGGCGCAATTGCGGCATGCACGGATATGGAGCCGTCCCTCACCTTGCAGCAGCCACCCAGCCTCGGCCGCCAAGGCGTCGCCGACGCGACCAGCCGGCTCTTCTCCTCGCTCCTCGCCACGGTCTTCAGCCGTCCAGCCCCGGCCCCCGCCGCGCCCCGCGCGCAGGAAGCCTGGCGCAGTTACG
>NZ_DATAPY010000012.1:0-54753 GCF_036264965.1 Phenylobacterium sp. | reverse complement strand
GCTCTGGGCGTCCAGCTTGTACGCATAGGACGCCGACAGCTCCATGAAGAGGTCGTGCGGGTGCTGGCGGTCGACGAGCGGGGTCTTGCCGTCGGCGGTTTCGCCGGTGGCCAGCAGCAGCGGATAGCCGGACGGGCCCATTAGCGGGTCGGGGCTCAGCATGGCGCGCAGCTGCAGCGTCCCGGCGTCGCCGACCGGCCGCTGAGCCATGACCATGAACATGCCGGAGGCGAAGCTCTTCTCGTCGCCGCGCGGCCCGTTCTGCTGGTCGTAGACGCCGTTCAGAACGCCGTGGAGCGTCACGCTCCAGTCGCTGAAGACCAACAGATAGCCGTCGATCGGCGAGGCGTCCGGCTGCCAGGCGGTGCCCGAGGCCTCGCGGCTCGTCGCGTAGGGACCGAGGGCTCCGGCCATGCCGTCGCCCAGATACCGGCGCGCCATGTCCATCCCGACCATGCCGTGGCCCATCGTCGCCCGATCCATGGCCGGCGTATCGGCGGAAGGAGTCGCGCCCGCATCGAGGGACAACGGCGCTGCCGGCGCCGGCGCGCTTTCCACCGATTGCGCGTAGGCCGGCGCGGCGGACAGGAGTCCCAGCCAGCAGGCCGTCGCCAGGCGCCGGATCACCGGCCGCGGTATCCGGTCGGGCGCGTCTTCGGGGCCGCGGGCGTCAGGGCAGGAACCGGTGGGGGATCGCCGCGATCTCCTCCGCGCTGAGCCGGGTGAGGGACTTGGCGATCAGGGGTTCGCGGAAGCCTTGGGTGTCGGCCACGCTCAGTTGCAGGTCCAGCGCCGAACAGATGACATCGCTGCCGCGGGTTTCCGAGATGAGATGCATGTCGGACCGCTGCAGGTTCGGCGAGCCCGAGGTGAGATCGACACGGTAGACGTCTCGGCGGTTGATGCGGAGATAGAGGACCATCGGCGAAGGCGACTTCCAGCCCTGCCATTCGTGAATGAAGAAGCAGCTTCTATGATCGGTGTGCGATGGCGGCGCGTCCTGCGCCGCCGCAGTCCCTGACCACAGGCTGATGAGAGCGGCTGCGATCAACTCGAGCCGGCCGACTCCGGACATCTTGAACATGCCGCCCTCCGCTTGCGCGGCCGCCCACCATCCACGGCCGATATCGAACAGGACCCGCTTGGCCGCAGGTTTATTCCCGGGGAACGGCCGCGGAGCGGACGACCCGTCTCGGCGGCTCGGGGCGCGCGAATAAACCGCCTCGCCCAAGTGTCACCTTGGAGCGAGCTGCGAGGCTCAGACGGGAGTGACCCATGCGAAATCACGTCCATCGCGCCCTATTCCCCCGGAGCGGCTCGTCAGGCCCCGCCTCACCCCGATCCGCCGCGACGCACACAGACGCAACGCGCGCGCCCGATGAAGCGTCGTGCGTGATGGTGGCGCGGGAGCAGGCCGCCGAACCGGCGGAAATCATGGGACTTGCCGTCCTCCTGCGCGAGGCCGCCTATGGCCGCGCGTTGCATCGACTGGCCCGCGAACTGGCCGGATGGCTGGCGATCAAGCCGTCTGACGCCGGGACGCGCCTGGATCTCTCGAGCGTCCTGTTGCTTTCTGGAGACCGCAAATCGGGTCTTGAGACGCAGGCCCTGGCCCTGGCGCAGACCCGGGTCTACCGCCGGGTCTTCGGGAGCGGACGCGGGTTGCGCGTGCTGGCCTTCCTGGCCCCGGGTGATCTGACGGCCAACACGCCCTTGGACTACCTGCTCGAGGCGTCGGATGTCGACCTGACCATGGTCTACTGCGACGGGCCGCCGCCGCCGTTCGAGGACCTCCCGGACCACGACGTCGCCATCCTGGCGATCAACCGGACCGAGGAGACCGTGCTTCTTCTGTCGCAACTCCACGGAGCCTTCGACAACTGGCCGCGGCCAGTTGTCAACGGCCGGCCCGAGCGGATCTCCGCCCTGTCCCGCGACAGCCTCTCCGCGATCGTGCCCTGCCATCGGCGATTGGCGGCGGCGGACACCCGCCGGATCTCGCGCCGGCGGCTGCTCGCCGCGATCCGCTCGATGTCGCCGGAGCCGTGGGACGGCCCACTGTTTCCCGTGCTGATCCGTCCCACGGCGGCCGGCTGCGACCGACGGCCAGAGAAGGTCGACGAGATCGGCGGATTGGAGGCCTGCCTCGCCGAGATTCCGGACGGCGACCTCGAGGTCGCCGCCTTCTACGACTACAGCGCAGCCGACGGCCTCTTCCGCAAGTTCCGCATCGCTGTCATCGATGGCAAACCCCACATCAGCCACGTGGCGGTCTCGCCGCATTGGCGTGCGCGCTACTGCAGTTTGGCCAGTATGGATTGGGGCCTCGGCGATCGCACCGAAGAGGCCCGGCTGTTGGCGACGTTCGACGAAACCTTCGCGCTCCGTCACCGCGTCGCCCTCGACATCGTCATCGAGGCGGTCCAGCTCGACTATTTCGACATCGACTGCGCCGAAAGCGTCGACGGGCGCCTGCTGGTCTTCAAGGCCAGCGTGGCCATGCTGACCCACGCGGCCGATCCGCCGAAACTGCACCCCTACCGGGCGCCATTCTCGAGCAGGATTTCGGCGGCGTTCGTAGCGGCCCTGACCGCACGGGCCGCCCGGCCAACCCATCTGACCGCCCCCTCCCAGCGAGCCCGCCAGCCGTCACTTGCCGACGCATCCTCGGGCGCCTTCACCCCGTGAGCGCGTGGAGACCGCGCGGCGCAGGGCCTGTGATGAGGCTCGCGCGTATCTCCCGGCTGGTGGCCACGGCCGCCGTAATGCTGGCCCCGGCCAGCCCAGCGACGTCAAGAATCCGCCTGACCGGTGCCGTCGTGGTCCAAGACGCCTGGGCGCGCCCGGCGCAGGCCGGCGCCAGCGCCGGATATCTGACACTGCGCAACGCCGGCGCCAGGCCCGATCGGCTGATGGGCGCCGCCTCGCCATGGGTTGAGCGGGTGGAGCTGCAAACGATCACCACGACAGGAGCGGTCGTCCGCATGCGGCCGGTGGTCGGCGGCCTGGAGATCGGGCCGGCCGGGACCCTGAAGCTCGCGCCCGGCGGCTATCACTTGATGCTGCTCGGACTGAAGCGACAGCTGGCGCCGGGCGACCGTCTGCCGATGACGCTGCAGTTCGAGACCGCGCGCCCAGTCAAGATCTACCTGGCCGTCGGCGCGCCGCCTGTGGCTCGGGGGGACTGAATGCTGAAATCCAAGAAGGCGGCGGGCGCCCGGAGCAAGGATTCTGGGTTGGAACTGCTGCTCGCCGCAGCCCTTGTGCTTGGCCTACTCGGGGCGGCGGGTTACCTGTTCCTGTCGCACCCCCCGAAGGGCGTCTCGCCCACGGCCAACATCGGCGGCCCGTTTGACCTGGTCGATCAGACGGGCCGGCGCGTGACGAATCGTGACCTGCGCGGAAAGCCCTCGCTGGTCGCTTTCGGCTTCACCACCTGCCCTGATGTCTGTCCCACGACCCTGACCCACATGACAAACTGGCTGCGGGCGCTCGGCCCCGCTGGCGACCGGCTGAACGTGGTCTATGTCACGGTCGATCCGGAGCGTGACACGCCGAAGCAGCTAGGCGCCTACCTAGCGGCCTTCGATCCGCGAATCCGCGGGTTGACCGGATCCCCGGCGAACATCGCCCTGATCGCCCACGAATACCGGGTTTACTATCAGAAGGTCCCGTTGGCGGGCGGCGGCTACACGATGGATCATTCCGCGATCCTCTATCTGATGGACGCCAAGGGCCGCTTCGTTCGACCCCTCGGCTACGACCAGCCGGATGAGGTGGTGTTGCCCTCACTGCGGCGGCTCCTGAATGGTTGAGCGAAACCCAGGCCCGTCCGCGACCTCGAGCTGCGAGGCCGGACGACGAACGCGCGACCCGGCGACTCCATTTCGCCTCGGGAATAAATCCGCGCCCGCCCAGGTCTCCTGATTATGCGGCCTGCCCCGACGGCGGAGCTAAGGACCGCGCCGGAGCCCAGTCCCATGAATGACCTCGCGTGGTCCAAACCGGCCAGCCAGCCGAAGACCGCCGCGCCGCTGCTACGGTTCGACCCGGTTTCTATCGCTCTGCATTGGGCGACGGTCCTGTTGCTGACCGTGATGTTCGCCAGCATCTGGGGCCGGGGCTTCCTCGGCGAGGACACGCCGGCCGGCTCCGGCCTACTAACCCTCCACCGCTCCGCCGGGGTGACGCTTTGGCTCGTCGCCATCGGCCGGCTCGTGTGGCGTCTGACCTTCGGACTGCGGCCGTCTCTGCCGCCGAGCGTCTCGCCCCTCCAGGCGCGCGCCGCCGCCCTGACAGAGGGCGGGCTCTACATCCTGCTGCTGGTTCAGCCGCTCACAGGACTGCTGCAAACCCTCGCGCGCGGCCGACCCTTCGAGCTCTTCATGTTCGAAATCCCCCAGGCCATGGCCCGCGACAAGGGTCTCGCCATGCTCTTCCACCAGGTCCACGAACTCGCGGCCTGGCTGCTCCTCGGCTTGGTCGGCCTGCATGTCGGCGCCGCCCTTCTGCATGGTGTCGTTCTCAAGGATGGCGTGCTGCAGACCATGCTTCCCCGCCGCCGTCCGGAGGGCGCGGCGCGCCGGCGTGCCGCGCCATGACGGCCGCGCCAGGGGCCCGGCCAGGCTGAGGTCACCCCATTCGCCGACGTCCACTGGACGTGGCGTCGGCGAAGAGGGGGCGTCGCTGCCCGGCGTCCCCTCACCCTCCTTCCGAGCGCCCGTTTTGTCGGGCGCGCGGGAAATCTTCGCCGGCCGGGAATAAAGCGCCCGGCTCGCGGGTCAACTTAGCGACAACGAACGGAGAGACCTTCCCATGAGCGACCATGACAACGCCGGCGAAGACCGCCGCGGCTTCCTGAAGTGTATGGCCTGGGCCGGGACCGGCGCGCTGTTCACCGTCAGCGGCGGCCTGATGAGTTCCATCAGCCTCGACCAGGCGATGGCCGCGCCGATGAAGGCCAAGGGCTTCACCTTCCTGCAGATCAGCGACAGCCACGTGGGCTTCAACAAGCCCGCCAATCCGGATTCCAAGGCGACCTATCAGGAGGCGGTGAGCAAGATCATCGCCATGCCGGTGAAGCCGGACTTCATCATCCACACCGGCGACATCACCCAGCTGTCGAAGGACTCAGAGTTCGACGACGCCGACCAGATCATCAAGCAGGCCGGCCTGACGGTCTTCCACGTACCCGGCGAGCACGACATGCTCGACGAGGGCGCCGGCAAGGCCTACCTCGACCGCTACGGCAAGGGGACCAAGGGCGCCGGCTGGTACAGCTTCGACCACAAGGGCGTGCACTTCGTGGCCCTGATCAATGTGGTCAACCTGAAGGCCGGCGGCATGGGCTCGCTCGGCGCCGACCAGCTGGCCTGGCTTGAGAAGGACTTGGCCGGACGGCCGTCGTCGCAGCCGATCGTGGTCTTCGCCCACATCCCGCTGTGGACGGTCTATGCCGACTGGGGCTGGGGCACCGACGACGCGGCCCAGGCGCTCAGCCACCTCAAGCGCTTCGGTTCGGTGACCGTCTTGAACGGCCACATCCACCAGATCACCCAGAAGGTGGAGGGCAACATCGCCTTCCACACCGCCCGCTCCACGGCCTTCCCGCAACCGGTGGGCGGTCAGGGCCCTTCGCCGGGACCGCTGAAGGTGCCGACCGAGCAGCTGCATTCCATGCTGGGGATCACCACGGCGACCTTCGTCCGCGGCTCCCAGCCCATCGCCCTGGTCGACCAGACCCTGGCGACCTGACCCGACACCTGCCTCAGAAACGGATCTACCTATGTTGAAGACCCTAAAGGTGGGCGCGCTGGCGCTCTCCATAAGCCTTGGCGTGGTGGCCGCAGCCGCGATCAGCGGCCCCGGCGCTCATGCCGCGGCGACCGCCGGCCCCACTGTCAACATCGACAACTTCGTCTTCGGGCCGGAGGCGCTCACTGTCACGGTGGGGACCACCGTCACCTGGGTCAACCGGGACGACATCCCCCACACCGTCGTGGCCAACGACAAGAGCTTCAAATCCAAAGTGATGGACACCGACGAGAAGTTCTCCTTCACCTTCACCAAGGCGGGTGAGTTCGGCTACTTCTGTTCGCTGCACCCGCACATGGTGGGCAAGGTGATCGTCAAGGCCGCTTAGCGGCTGTCGGGCGAATGGCGATCTCCGGACGCAAACCCTTCTTCAGACCGCACCTCGCGGTCGGCGGCGCGGCCACGCCTGGCCGCGCCGCCGAAGCGGAGCAGACACGCCAGTTCCGCGAGCTGGTCCTGCCGCACCTCGACAGCGCCTATAACTTCGCCCGCTACCTGACGCGGGACGCCGACGCCGCGGAGGACGTTGTGCAAGACGCCTTCCTTCGCGCCTTCCGCGCCTTTCCGGACTATCGCGGCGGCGCCCCAAAGGCCTGGCTGTTCGCCATTGTCCGGAATTGCTTTTTGAATTCGACGCGCGCCCGCAAGAGCTCAGCGAACGTCCTGGTGGAGGAATGTGAACTGTCGGATGCACAGTCGCTCGCCCTGGCCAATATCTCCGACCCGGATCAGGAGACGCCCGAGGAAGATCTGATCCGTCAGCGCGACGCCACCGCCTTGCGCGCCGTCATCGAGAACCTGCCCGAGCCGTTCCGCGAAACCCTCGTGTTGCGCGAACTCGAGGAGCTGTCCTACCGGGAGATCGCCGCCCTGACGTCGGCGCCGATCGGCACGGTTATGTCGCGCCTCGCACGGGCCCGCCAAATGCTCTGCGACATGTTGCTGCCGGGGGGTGATCCGAGCGCCAGCTCGGGATTCCGGGAGACCCTTCGATGACTGCCTGCCAAGACAAATCCATCCTCCTGCAGGGCCTGGTCGATGCGGAACTCGACGCCGTCAACGCCGCGGCGTTCGAAACCCACCTCAAGACGTGCAATGGTTGCCATGGGGAATATTTGCGGATGCTAGCGCTGCGCGAAGCGGTTACCGCGCCTAGCATCACCTATCGCGCCCCGGAACGTTTGCGCGCCAACATCGAGGCCATGCTCAGCGCCAGCGACAGCCCGAACCTGGCCGACGCGCGACCGACCCGTGCGCGCGTGAGCGCCTGGAACGTCGGCGGGGCCGGCGGTCTGCTAGCGGCCGGCCTTGGCATCATGCTGGTCCTGCCGCAGGTCGCCGACAACGGCCTCGAGCGCCAGCTGGTCGCCAGTCACGTGCGCTCGCTGCTGGCCAACCACCTGACTGATGTCGCGACCGCCGACCAGCACGTCGTACGGCCCTGGTTCAACGGCAAGGTCGATGTGGCCCCGCCGGTGCCGCAGCTTGCAGACCAGGGCTTTCCATTGGTCGGCGGACGGCTGGACTACATAGACGGGCGCGTGGCGCCGGCGATCGTCTACAAGCGCCGCCTGCACACAGTGAATCTGTTCGCCTGGCCGGCCGACGAGCGGCTGTTCAACGGCTCGAAGACGGTACGTCGTGACGGGTACACGGTCGTTGAGTGGACCGCCGGCGGCCTGCGGTATGCGGCGGTCTCGGATATCGATCCAAACGATCTGAAGCTATTCAAGGCCGCCTTCGAGGCCCATTCGCCGGATCCCTCGCACTAGATTTCGGCCGCGGCGCCTCGGACGCGCGACCGGTCACGCGTGAATTGGGGGATCCGATGCGCCGCGCTGCTTCCCGCGAGCGTCGCCGAACTCCAAACCAAATGAGCTCAGGCCTCGCGGCGGATCCTGAACAGCAGACTTGAACCGGAGTCATCCATTTGCGTGCCGTCGGGCTGCAACCCTATCCGCTTCAGCGTGGCGATAGACGGTCGGTTGTCGTGACGCGTCGCACCGACGATCTCCTCGACGTCCAGTTGGCGAAATGCGGTGTCTACTGCGGTGCGGCCGAGTTCCACGGCGAGGCCCTGGCCCCAAACTTGGGGGCGTAGCCGAAAATAGAGATTCAGGACCTCGCGATTCTGCCAGGTCTTCCAGCGCAGGCCGCCGAAGCCGACAACCTCGGCTGGGCCGGCGGCGAGCTCGACGGCCCAATAGCCGATGCCTCGCTCGCTCCAATCGGCTCTCCACCTGTCAAGCAGGCGCGCAGCGCCGGCCAGGTCCCCTAAGGGGCCATCTGGGTTAAATGTATTGGTCTGAGGGTCGCCATGCACGGCGAAAACGGCGTGGAGGTCTGCCGCGTTCGGCTTGCGGAGCCGAAGTCGCAGCGTGCGCAAGTCCGTCCACGTGCTCATAAATCAAGCCTCCGCGGGCTCGCCCCATCGGTCCTCACCCCGGAGTACGATTTTCGCTGATTGAGCATCTGAAGTCTCTAGCCCGCGGCCTTCATAGCCTCGACGCCTCGCGCGCCGGCGGTCGCCTATCGCGTCCGGGCGGAGCGGACGCGGCGCGGGGCCGCTGGGCGGTGCATCTCGGCGGGCTGGTTCGCCATCGCGTCGGGCGTCGCGGTCCCAATCAGCGCCCGGATCGCGTCGAGTTCCTCAAGGGCCTCCTGGCGGCCGTCACTGGCGAATTCGACGAGTTCCTGAACGGCACGCAAAGTGCGCGTCTTGGTCGTCGGTCGTCCGCCAAACCGCCGGTTGAGGCGCCGGGCCCGCTGCTTCAACACGTCGGCGAGATTGGTCTGCTCAAGCCAGATCGCAAGATCCTCGCGCAGGCCCAATTTTGATCCGTTGATCCGCGAAGCGATCCGCTGAACGGCCCCACTCTCGTGGGCGAACTCGATCAGCGCGCGGGCCTCTGAAGCGCACCGCTTGAGAGTAGTGGCCGGGATGCCCCGCTCGACAGCCAGTTCGGCCGTTGCGGCCTCAAGGTAGCCAGCCGGGACAGCGCGCTCCGTCACATCGAGGAACAGCGCGAGTTCAGCGATGTCCTTGGCGAAACTGCGGCTCCGCGGACCCGCGCTGGAATAGATCGCGACGGTCGAGGCCCGCATTGAATGATCGCGCATAACGCGCTGCTCCGGGACGGAAATGCTGCCGTAAAATACCCGCTGAGCCGCTCATCTGTCTTTCAATTTATCTAGTATTTTCATGACTTTATTTCACATTTGCCGGGAATAAATTCTGGAGTGAGCAACGGCCTGTCATCGCCGCTGGCGCCGCGGCGGCGCACCCCCGGCAACGCCCGCGAAAATAGGGGCGGCGGATCGCTCCGCCGCCCCCGTTCCTCTAACGTGTCGTGTGCCTAGAAGTCCGCGCTGAGGCCCACGAAGACGAAGCGGCCGAGCGCGTCGTAGACCTGCGGGAAGGTGTTGCCGCTGCACACCCCCGCGGCGCAGTTGGTGCCCACCAGCGGCGGGTCCTTGTCGAACACATTGTTCACGCCCACCCGGAAGTTCAGGTTGTTGTGGACCGTGAAGTTCGCCGTCAGGTCGATGTAGCTCTGCGAAGGCAGGGTCTGTTCGATGGCGAACGCGTTGCCGGGGTTGACGAGCTGCGGATTGGGGTCGAAGGCGTCCAGCGTCACCTTGGCGAAGTAGCGCCATTGCGCCGAGAAGCTGAGCTGCTTGATCCAGTCGCCATAGCTGTAAGGCGTGCTCCAGGTCACCCGCGAGGTGTGGCGCCAGGCCGGTGACGGCTCACCGCAGGTCAAGCCGTAGAGGCCCTTACAGTCGTGCGACGCGCCGCCCGGCAGGGGCTGGGTGACCAATGTGTCGAGCCAGGTGCCGATCAGCTTGGCGGAAACGGAGCCGTTGTCGCCGAGGCCGATGGCCGCCAGGTCGGTGTGGTAGTCGATACTGAGGTCGACGCCCGTGGTTTTCAGCGAACCGGTGTTCAGCGAGGTGTCCTGCACGAAGCCCTGGTTGGACAGGAACAGCGAGCCGTTCGCATCGCGGTGGACCAGGTTGCAGAAAGTTGGATTGGCGGTGTTGACGCACTGATTGAGGATCAGGTTCTCCCCCAGGCCGGCAATGAACTGCTCGACCCGGATGTTGAAGTAGTCGACCGACATGTTCAGGCCCGGGACGAACTTCGGCTGCCAGACAACGCCACCGGTGTAGGTGTCGGACAGCTCCGGCTTCAGGTTGGGATTGCCGCCGGTCAGGCCGTTGTACTGGTTGGCCGGGTTCTTCTCGATGTTCAGCACCTGCTGGGTGGTCAGGTGGAAGACGTTGGCGCATTGGGCGACCAGCGGGTTGTTGGCCGTCAGGCCCGCGCAGGGGTCCTGGTTGCCGTCGAGGACGACGTTCTGCGGATTGAACAGTTCGTTGATGTTTGGGGCGCGGACGGCGCGGTTGTAGCCGCCGCGGACGCGCAGGCCGTCGATCACTTCCCACTCGCCGGCCACCTTGTAGGTATTGGTGTTGCCGACCGAGGAGTAGTCGGAGAAGCGGTAGCCGAGCTCCAGGGACACGTCTTTGGCGAAAGGCATGTCGCTGATCAGCGGCACGCGGGCTTCGCCGAACAGTTCGTAGACATCGAAGCTGCCGCTGACCGGCGGGTTGGCCGCGCCGTTGCCGTCCACCAGCCCGTTCGTCGACAGGAAATCCGACGAGGAATCCAGGTGCTCGCGGCGGTACTCGGCGCCGAACGCCACGCCCACGCCGTCATTGGCCCAGGCGCTCTTGATCCCGTAGTCGCCGAGCTTGCCGGTGAAGGCCAGGCTGACCACCCGCTCCTGGGTGTTGATATTGCTGAAGCTGGGCGCCTGCAGGAAATTCGCCGCGGCCGAGCTGATGGCCTGGCTGCTGAAGATGTTGATCGGCACACAGCCCGGGTCTGGGTTGGCCGCCGGGTTGCAGATCACTGTCCCGCCCGGACCGGCCACCGCGTTCAGCGACTGGTTCTCGCGCGCCAGATTGAAGTTCCCCGATTGCCGGTTGTTCGCCTGCACGGAGTTGAACAGCATGTAGCCGTCGTAGTTCCAGTTCTTGCCCAGGTCGCCGCGCAGGCCCAGCACGATCCGGTAATCATCGTGACGGAAGGTCTGGAGGCGGCCGGTCCCTTCGCTGGCCAGCAGGCGGCGGGCCACGATCCCGGTGAAGTTGCCGGCCGGGTTGGTGGCGCAGGTGCCACCGCCGACGGCCGGGAGCACGCCGGCTTCCTGGGCGCTCAGGAACGGGTTGGCGCAGTTGACGGTGTGCGTCCCGGCGAAGATGCCGCCCGAGGCGATCTGCTCGGTGGAAGTGTCGTCCAGGAACATGGTGTCCATATAGGCCTCGGCCCAGGGCGCGATTTCGTAGTGGGCGAAGGCGCCCAGGCTGTAGCGCTCGTCAGGACGTACGAAGAAGTTGGTCGGGCCGAAGTTGAAGACGTCGTTGTTCGCGTTGCGCGGCCGCAGCGTGTTGAAGGTGGTGGGGTCCACAGTGAAATTGCCGACCCGCGCCGGGAAGGAGGTTCCGGAGCCTGAGCAGGTGAAGCCGGCCGCCGTCGAGGCGAACGTACAGGCCGAGAAGTCGCGGTCGGCCTGCAGGATCGGGTTGTTCTGACGGTAGGTGGCGTAGGCGGTGATGTTGCCCTTGCCGTCCGGCGCGTTGGCGCCGAGGATGATGGTCACCTGCGAGCCTTCGCCTTCGAACAGGCTCTTCTGCGGAACGGCGAACTCGGACGGGATGATGCCGGTCTTCTGGGCCGCCAGCAGAGCGTTCTGGCCGGTCGCGTTGTTGTTGTCGTGCTGGTAGCCGTTGTACTCGGCGTCGAGGCGCACGCCCTCGAAGTTCTTCAGCATGACGAAGTTGACGACGCCGGCCACGGCGTCGGCGCCGTAGGTGGCCGAAGCGCCGCCGGTCAGCACATCAACCCGCTCAACGAGCGCCGAGGGGATGAAGTTCAGGTCGGCCGGGGTCGGCTGGGCGCGGCGGCCGTCGATCAGCACCAGGGTGCGGGCCGCGCCCAGGTTGCGCAGGTTGACCGTGGCGGTGCCGTTCGCGGCGTTGTTGATCGACGAACCCTGGCCCGCGAACACCTGCGGCAGGGAGTTGGTGAGATCTTCGATCCGCGTGACGCCCTGCGCCTTGATGTCGGCGTTGCCCACCGTCGTGATCGGCGCGATCGAGGTCAGGTTCGGCGACGGGATCCGGGTGCCAGTCACGACGATTTCGGAGACGTCCCCGCCGGCGGCGTCAGCCGCGGCCGCGAAGGCCTGGTTCGCAGACAGGCCCAGGAAGGCCACGCCACAGATCATCGAGGAGGCCAACAGGCGCTCCCGGGTATTTTGCATCTTCAAGATCTACATCCTCCGGCGGCCCGCCCACGACGGCAGGTCCGCTTCCCACAATTTGCCCACCGGAGCCGTGGCGGCGCCAGTTACGCTGTAGGTATCTGCGACTTCAATCGCTCGTCAACGCGCGTTCCTGAGGTCTATCCGCTACAAATTGTAATATGTCGCATATTGGTCACATCAAAATGCCGCATACCCGAAGCATTTTCGCCTCACTCATCCGCGTTTTGCTTATTATGCCGACCCCATTCCATGAATATGAATCTCAATATCTGTTACAATACATAATGTCGAAGTTACATAGGTAACATTTACTTAATTTAACTTCCGCAACATAAAGCCAGTCACCCGCCGCGGCGACAAAAGCAGCGAGGCAGCACTTATTCTACAATATCCAGGTCTCCGACACGTCGATTGAACAATATATTGATTCCGTGACCCGATATTCTTGATATCCAATCATCAAAATAAATATTCCCACACACGGATCAGAACGTTTTCTAATGCCGATGCCGAATAACTCGGGCGCAATAGCCGGCGGGACCAGGGTCAGCCGCGCCGCAACCGCCGATGTGGCGCCGTCGCCGCACCTGCGAGCCTGTCGCGGCCGATGATATCTGGAGGCGCAGGTCGCCGACGGACCGCGATGGCCGGCGTCGGACCACGGCTTATCGAGGACCCGCGCTCACCAGCTCGCGCAGGAGCGACTCATGGCGATCGCGGCTCTCGGCCTGTTCGGCCTCGGTCGCGGCCGGCGCGTGAAGTGGCGGCAGCAAGACGGACCCGACCCGCCGCAGGTATCGTCCCAGGTCCAGCAGCTCGTCGACCCGGCGGGCGGTCAATTCGGGCGAGAGCCGCCGCACCGTCATGGATCGTGCCGCACGCGCGACATGCACCTCGATCGCCCGGAGAAGGTCAATGCATCGGCGCAGCCGCTGGCGGTCAAACCGGTCGAAGCGATCGGGACTGGCCAGTGCAGCGCCGATCAGGCGCGAAAGCACCACCTCCTCCTCAAGACCGGTGGTGGCGGCGAGGCGCTCGAGCAGTCCGACCTGGTGGGCCGACAGGGTGACCTGAACACAGCGGTCCGGCGGGACGGCGTCGTCGCCCAACGCGGCGTCTCCCCTGGCCAAAGCGCCCGACGCGGTTTCGATCCAAAGACGTGACTGCAGCACGATTAGCCTTCGGCCCGTCGGATGTCGGTCATTGGTCTTGGTCCTCCCGCGCGTCCACTCAGGAAAGAGGACTCCCAGAAGGCGCGGGTTATTCCCTATCCACGCCGCCTGAGCTCCCGGTCGGGCCCGTGATCGCCGCGCCTCCGGGGCCGCCAGGGGCCGTCGAGGCGCTCGCCGGGAATAGAACGGCGCGCCCGGCGGTCGTTATGTCAGGCGCCTGGCGGCAGTGTCTGCGGCCTGGTGCGGGCGGTGCTCATCTCCGAGTGAGCCGGCTCGGCCGTCGCAATCCCTGCGCCCGGCCACAAGGAGAAAGGAAACACCATGCGCGTGCTGGACCTCATCAAGATCAAGGGCGACGTCGTCATCACCGTGGTGGAGAGCATCCGCACCCACGACGCGGCGCGGGTCATGCATGAGCACAATGTCGGCGCGCTGGTAGTGACCACCGCGGGCGGCCAGTTGAAGGGCGTTCTCTCTGAGCGCGAAATTGTTGTGGTCGTGGCGGAGCACGGCCGGGACGCGCTTCAACACCCTATCGCGGGACTGATGCTGGCGAACCGGCCCACCGTGGGGCCCACCACCAGCGTTCGTGACGCGATGGCCATCATGACGGAACAACGCGTGCGGCACCTGCCGGTGGTGAATGACGGACGAGTGATTGGCCTGATCAGCCTGGGAGACACGGTGAAGGCGCGACTCAGCGAGAAGATCGCCGAGAACGAAGTGCTGCAGGACATCGCGCGCTGGCCAACCCCCACGGTCGCCTAGACCCTTCCGGCTCAGGCGGAAACACCTGAACCGGATAAGACAGGCCCATCTTCAAAGCCTTAGAGGGCGTCGGACGCCTGAACCGGATCTATTTCAGCCTGAGGCGCACTAGATGTCCCGGCATCGACCCAGGCGCCGGCGCGCTGTGGGCGCCTAGGGTCGTGGCCGTCACCCAAAGACGGCTCCTGCTTACTCGGGCGCACCCTGCCGATCCAAAGGGATCGCCGGGTCTGTGGGGGCAAGAAAAGAGGCGCGGAACTCCCCTGGGGTATCTGGAGTCCCGCGCCAGGCGTCCGGTCCAATAGCTTTGGGGGCAGGCGGACCAGATTGACGGACGATCGGAGGGATCGTCGCAAAGAGATGGCGCAGGACGCCCCGGCGGTTGGCTGGACGGGGGGCGTCCCGCGCCCTACCCGGCCCGAAGGTTGGGACAGGAACGGGCCAGGCGCGGGCTCAGCGATCCGATGGCGGATCGCTCGCGCGCGGCGTCGGGGCGGACCAGCGGAACGCTGACAGGTTGGAAGCGGTCGAAGTCGTCCAAGGTCTCAGCCCCAATGCGATGCTCACTATGCATGACACCCGGCGCGGCGGATTTAGTCCCCACGCCCCGCAATGGTGGCCACCGCGTTCGCCAGACCGTCGTTCCGCCGCCGCCCCGCCTACGCCGGTCCCCCGGGAATAAATCCGCCGCGCCGCGCGTCTAGATGGCGAGGGCGCCTGCAAGGCAGCGCCGCCGCAATCTCCTCGGGAGGGGCAACTTCGACATGAGCGAGCGCAAATCCACCGGTCTTCGTGGCCGCCTCATCTGGGTCGCCGTTGCGGCGATCTTGGTGCTGATGATTCCGGCGGGGCTAGCGCTCTTTGTCTACGGCGGCGTCTATGACATCGGCGCCGACGCGCCGCACACCAAGCCGGTGTTCTGGGCGATCAGCCAGCTACGCGACCGCTCGATCGCGGCTCACGCGCGAGGGATCATCCCGCCGGCGGATCTGACCGCGCCAAGCCGGATCGCCACGGGCGCCGGACTCTACGCCAACCTGTGCACCGGCTGCCATCTCGCGCCGGGCATGAAGAAGACCGACCTGAGCAAGGGCCTCTATCCCAAGCCGCCGCAACTCGCCTACGGCACCGACCAGACGCCGGCCCAGGAATTCTGGATTCTCAAGCACGGCATCAAACTCACCGCCATGCCGTCCTGGGGCCGCACGCACAGTGACGATGAGCTCTGGGCCATCGTGGCGTTCCTAAAAAAGATGCCCGACCTCGACCCGGCGCAGTACCAGGCCGCCGTGGCCAGCGCGGCGCCTGCGAAATAGGTTCAATGGCGGTAGGCTCTCAACCTGGAGCTCAAGACCGACCGCCAGAGGAGCAAATGGCGACACCATGCGCCCGATCTTCCACATTTCGTTTCCTGTCCGCGACCTGTCCGAGGCGGTTTCCTTCTTTCGGGATGAACTTGGCGCCGAGATCGGACGGCATGAGGCTGGATTCGCCGATGTTCTATTGTTCGGCGCCCAGGTCACCCTCCAGAACGACCCTGGCAACGTCCTGAAACCCATGCCCCGAACACGGCATTTTGGCGCGACGATCTCCTGGGCGGATTGGGAAACTCTGGCGCATCGCATGGGTGCGGCCAAAAATCTCGTTGAACCTCCGTGCGTGTCCTATGCGGGCTCGCCGACCGAGCAAGGCAAGCTGATGCTGAGCGACCCCAGCGGCAACCTCATTGAGATCAAGGCGTATCGCCATCCTGAAGTCGTCCTCGGTCAGCTCGCTCGCGAGTGACCGAGATCCAACACCCCCTCAGAACGCGAACTGCATCCTGACGGCGATAGCGCTGTAGGTCTGGCCGATCCGGGCGCCAAAGCCGCCGGATCGGTCGCAAGGGCGGCGAGCGCGAGTGGGCGGACGGGCGCCGCGCGCATGCGCTGGGCTATCTCGGATGACGCCTTCGGGTTCGGCCAAGATCGAAGGGGCGCGCCCTGGCGGACGCGCCCCTGAAGCGTCGAGGATCGACGTGGCTTAGAAGCGGTATTGGAACTCCACGCCGAAGGTGCGCGGCGGGGTCAGCGCGTAGTTGCGCGTGATGCCCTCGGGACCGAAGCCTGTGAGCAGCCCGCTTTGCGACAGGCCGGGGACAGCGCCATTTGTGTTGCCGACGACGGACGGCGCGCCAGGCGTGATGAGCCCCTTCGCCGCGGCGATCGTCGAGAGCGGGAAGACGCCGGTGTTGCGGGTGCCGGTCACACCGCTGTCGTAGCCCAGAGTGTCGAAGAGGTTCTTCACATAGGCGATGACCGTGAAGTGGCTTTCTTTTGCCTTCCAGGTGATGCGCGAGTCGACCTGACTCCAGGATGGAGCGGCGTCGTAATCACGCTTGAAGATGCTTGAGTACTCCTTGTCGCGCCAAACGTAGCTGACCGAAGGGATCAGTGAGCCTCGCTCCATTTCGTAGGTGTAGAGCAGATCCAGCGCCACCTTGTTGCGCGCAGCGTTCGGCAGGACGTTGCCCTTTAGATCCTGGGGACGCTGCACGAAGCCAGTGCTCACGTCGCAAAGGATGTTCGGCTTCGGATTCGCCGCCGTAACGGTTGAGCCGGTGCCCGAGCAGGCCTGCAGCGGCGACAACGGCTTGGCGCCGGCGGCCAAGGCCAGGGGGTCGGTGGGATCGATGATGCCTGAGAGGGTATTGATGCCCGTCGGGTTGAACGAGTAGTTGAGCAGGATGCGCAGGTTGTCGATAGGCGTCCAGGTGGTCTCGAACTCAACGCCCTCGCTGTAGGACTTCGGGACATTCAGGAAGACATTCTGCGAGGGCGCCAAGCCGCCGGTGTTATTGACCACCGTCAGGGGCGCCTGCAGGCCTTGGTAGTCGTAGTAGAAGAGCGCGACATCGGTTTGCAGCGTGCGATTGAAGAAGTCCTTCTTAAAGCCGACTTCGTAATCGTTCAGGTGCTCCGGATTGGTTTCCGGGAACTGGCTGCCGAAGGCCACTGCGCCAACCTGGAAGCCGCCTTGCTTATAGCCGCGATTGTAACGGGCGTAGGCCAAGGTGTCAGGCGCCGGGTTCCACTCGAAACCAAGCGTGCCGGTCGTCGCTGACCAGACGCCGTCGTAGGACCGGTGGCCGAAACCGTCCGGCGTGAAGGTCACGCCGCCAGGCGTGCCCGTCGGCACGACGCCGGCGGGAACGCTGCTCTGGAAAAAGTTCGGACTGGTCACGTCGATAGCGGGGGTGAACTGCCCCAGCAGCTGGGGCGTCACGCCGCAGGCGGTGGTGCCGAAACAGACGTCGCGGCCTGCCTCCGTGCCGAACTCGTGGTCGTGGCTCCAGCGCAGGCCGACCGTGACTTTCAGGGTGTCGGTAAATTTCCAGTCGATCTGACCGAACACCGCGTAGGACTCGTCCTGAATGTCCGGACGGTCGTCGAAGGTCCGGTTCTGGAAGTCCGCGCCGGCGACGGGAAGGCCGGGGATGTTGGCGATCGCGCCGGCCAGTTGCGGCTGCTGCGCCAAGGTCTGGAACACCGGCTGTTGGACGTGTTCCTTATAGTAGTAGAGGCCGCCCAGCCATTGGAACGGGCCGCTGCCGGTCGAGGCGATGTTGATCTCGTGGCTGAAGTTCAGGAAATTTTCCTGATAGGTCTGGATGTTGGTCGGGAACACCGTCAGGCCCGAGCAGCCTCCCGGCGTGCCGAGATTGATCGCCGGGCAGGGCTGCGAGCTGACCGGCAGAAGCGGATTGAAGCTCGCCGGAGTGATCGTGAACGAGCTGATCGAGCCGCCGCCATTATCGGTTTCCAGCTTGTAGTGATAGTTGCTACCGCCGCCGATGTACTTCAGGTCGAAGTTGTCGAAGTGATAGCTGGCCTGGAAGGAAAAATTATAGGCCTCGTCCAGCGACACCGATTGGGCGACGTTCGAGGCGAATTTCCGCGGATCGGTGGAGGCCGGATTGGTACAGCCGAGCGGTGAGGTATTGACCACATTGCTGACCACGCCCCCGGGCGCGCAGGCGAAGCCGGCGGAGGGAATGAGCGCGCCGAACTCGCCGAAGTTGAAGGGCGCGGCCGTATAGCCATTGCGAGCGCCGGGGCCGCCGCCGCCGTTGTTCCAGCCGGTCAGATCGACCTTGCCCCACAGATCCAGCTTGTCGTTGACCTTCGCTTGGAGTTGGCCTTCCAGGAACCACTGGTCGATCACATTGCCTTCCGAGGGCTTCCCCGGAACGACGTTGGTGAAGTAGCCGTCCGTCTGCTTTTCCCAGTTGCCGACTAGGCGGTACTGCAGATTGGGCGCCAGCGGGCCGGAAACGGCGGCTTCCAGCAGGGTCCGTCCATAATTGGCGACGGTCGCGCGCACCTCGGCATAGGGATCTTCCGTCGGCCGTGCGGAGATCACGTTGATCGCGCCACCGATGGAGTTCCGGCCGTAGAGCGTGCCCTGCGGGCCCCGCAGCACTTCCACCCGGTCGGTGAAGATCGGCGTCTTGCCGGCCGGGACCGTCGAGTCGCTGAAGACGCCGTCGTCATAGAGCGCGACGGCGTTGGCGATGGGGTGGGAGTTGGTCAGGCGACCGACGCCGCGGATCGAGTTGCGGTCATTGCCCGAGGAATAGTTCAGGCCCGGGGTGAAGTTGGTCAGGTCCTGAATGGAGTTGATCCCCAGAAGGTCGCGCGTCTTCGAGGAGAAGGCCGTGATGGCGACCGGTACGTCCTGCAGGTTCTGCGACCGCTTTTCGGCGGTCACCACCAACTCCTCGATGGTGCTGCCGCCGCCGGCCGCCGCACCGGCCGCGGCCGATGCGGCGGCGGTGGTGGCGGCCTTCGTCTGGGCCTGAGCCGACGTTCCGAGGGCGGCGGCCAGTAGCACAGCGCCGGACGTCAATAGGCGAATTCTTGTCTGCAACTTGGATCTCCCAAAGGCCATCGAGCCAGGACTCGCTTGATTTTTTCTTTTCCCCTGCCGGAGACCCGGGGAATCGTCAAGCATACAATCATCTCCTTCCGAACTGATATTGTCGACGTTGCAAATTATCCACGATCTCTATCTGTTTTATGTGACATCCGTATTTCATCATGCCGCGCACTATTGGGTTACAACTGGAACTATACTGTAACCTATGTAGGCGCGTGGCGCGGCGAAATCCGGAAAATCGCGGGCCAGAAGGATCGGCGATGCCGAGGCTGGCCTGATGGGTCCCGCTGACGGGCCGGCCTCACCCCTGCCACCGTGACGTCGCGCGTTCGGGAATAAGTCGCGAGCCTGGGGGGTCACACACTCAGGGCCGCACGCCCCCAACCCCAGTTCCGAGACCGAGGTTCGATGACCGCCTTAAGCTTCGCGAACGGCGCAGACCGGAGCGGCTGGTTCGGTTTTGAACGGCCGCAAGGCCGGCAGGTGGTCACCCGGGGCGCGCTCAACGGATACCCGGTCGAAATCACGCTGGACACCGGGGCCGAGCGGACAGTGATCGACGCTGCGCTGGCGGCGCGCTGCGGAATCGCTGCGCTCGGCGACACCGTGAGCGTGGGCCTGACCGGACGCGTCCAGGGCCAGACCAGCGGTCCGGTCCACCTGCAACTGCAGAATCTGGCGATCACGCTCCGCGAAGCGTCCCTGTTCGATCTCGGAGCCTTGAGCGCCGCCAACGGTCGCCCCGTCGGGGTGGTGCTGGGGAACGACCTTTTCGGGCACGCGGCCGTCAGCTTCGACTTCGGCGCCGATCGGATGATGGTGGCGGAGCCGTCGGCCAGGAGGCGGCCCCCGGGCTTCGAGGAAATCCCCCTGACGCGCGAGCCGGAACTTGGCCGGCCGCTGGTCCGGGCCTCCCTTGGGAACGGCGTGGCCCTGGAGGCCGTCGCCGACCTCGGCAACGACGCCCCGCTCTATCTGTCGGCGGAGTTCGCCTCACAGCACCGGCTCCTCGAAGGCCGCCCGGTCTCCCGGTCGATGAGCGCCGGGGCGGAAGGGACCGGCATCGATACCGTCTTCACTATGCCCAGCCTGGAGGTGGGTGGCGTCGTGCTGCGCCAAGTCCCGGCTCGGATTCCCGACAGCTGGACCGCCGGGGCCCCGGCGGTGATCGGCCTGCCGGTTTTCGCCCGGTTCGACCTTACCATCTGCGCGCCGCGCGACCGGCTCTGGATGAAGGCCGCCAAACGGCGGATTGCACGTCCCTTCGGAAAGGATCGCTCCGGACTCGCCCTGACACGGGCTGGGCACAGCCTCGAAATCGCCTTCGTGGCGCCGCGCAGTCCGGCGAGTCGGGCCGGCCTCAGGCCGGGCGATGCAATCACCTCGGTCAACGGCCAGGTCTTCGACAGCGCCGTCTTTACGGACCGTCCCCGGCTGAGCGCGCGCGCCGGAGGCGCCCGGCTGGCGCTCGGCCTGTCCGATGGGCGGGCGGTCTCCCTTACGCTTGCGGACTACTACTGATCCGAGCCGCCGCGCGTCGCTCCTGTGCGGCGTGACGGCCTGGCGGGAATAAACCGGCGAGATCGAGGGTCTAGTCTCCTATGTCCTCGTTTCGCTTCGGCGCAAGCGTCTCCCCTCTCCTGTTGGCGCCCGTTCTCGCGGCCGGTCCAACGTGGGCGCACGATCTGGCGGTTTCGGTGACCGCGCGGGACGGTAAACCCATCGCCGACGCCGTGGTCATGGTCCGGCCGCTCGCCGGCGTCCCCGCCGCGCCCATCAAGTTTTCCTGGACCTACCAAGTGGCGCAGCGCGACCTGAAATTCTCGCCCTACGTCCTCATCGTGCCCGTCGGCGCGGAAGTGTCCTTCCCAAACTTCGACGCCGTCAAGCACACGGTCTATTCCTATTCCGAGGCCAAGACGTTTCGGCTGAAGCTCTATGGCCGCGACATGACGCGGGTCGTGCGGATGGATAAGCCCGGGGTGGTGCCGCTGGGCTGCGATATCCACGACACCATGCTGTCCTACATCCGCGTGGTCGACACTCCCTACGCGGCAAAAACGCTGGCGAGTGGTGCGGCAATCGTCCGCGATCTCCCGCCAGGACCCGCGACCGTCACGGTATGGCATCCCGACAGCCGGGCCGCGAACGGTGAAAGCGTCCGAAGGATCGTCGTGCCGGCCAATGGAACCGCGTCCCTGGCGCTGCAGATGGATGTCCGGCCCTCTCCGATACAGATGAACTGAGGCCCGAGGAGTTCTTCGACATGACAGTCTCCCAGCAACGGACCCCGGGCGCCGGCGACGTCCGGCGGCCCCGTCGCGCGATTTGGCCGACACCCGCCTTCGGGCGGCTGCGCACGCGGCTCACGGTCCTCTACGCGGGGCTGTTCATCGTGACCCTGACCCTGATCCTGGCGGTCATGTACGTAGCGGCGAGCCGCAATGCCCAGCGCACCGTCGGCGCCGAGCTGGGCGCCACAGGCACCGTGTTCGACCGGAACTGGGTCATGCGCACGAATTCTCTCGAAAGCGGCGCGCGTCTGCTGGCGAAGGATTTTGGATTCCGCGGCGCGGTGGCCACTCACGACCGGGCGACGGTCCAATCGGCGCTCGGCAATCTCAACGCCCGCCTGGGCAGCGACGCGGCCTTTCTGGTCGGGCGCGATGGCCTGGTGACCGCCGCGGGGGGCGCGACGCCTCTAACGCTGGACGCCGACGTCGTGTCGGCGATCATGCAGCGGGATCGCGCCTCGGGCGTCTTCACCAGCGCGGGAACCCCCTATGAGGCGGTCGCCGTGCCGATCCTCGCGCCGCAACTGGCCGGGTGGCTTGTGCTGGCCGTCCGACTCGACGATCGGGAAATGGCGGCCTTGCGCCAGCTCTCGGCGATCCCGCTCGAACCCCAGGTCCTCACCCGGTCGGGGAATAGCTGGCGCTCGCGCGCCGGAGTGGCCTCGAGCCAGGAAGGCCAGGCGATCAACCGCTTTCTGAGCGGCCCCGCCGGCGCGCCGGCGGGCCGGTCACAAGGCGTTGTGAGGCTTGGAAAGACCATGGAGGTCTTCCGGTCCTTGCCGTCGATGACCGATGAGAATGCGGTCCTGGTCTTGCGCTATCCGCTGACCAAGGCGCTGGCGTCCTTCCGCGCCCTGGTGGGCGAGATCCTGGCATTGAGCCTGTTGAGCCTTGGCATCATCGCCGTCGGCAGCTGGGCGCTGGCGCGGAGCGTGACCCACCCGCTGCTGGCCCTACGCGACGCCGCACAGCGTATGGAGCGCGGCGAAGACCCCCGGGTGACGGTCGATGGCGCCGACGAGATCGCCGCCCTCGCGCGGTCGTTCAACATCATGGCCCAGAGCATCGGCGAGCGGGAACACGCGCTTGAGCAATCGCGGCGGAA
The DNA here is from genome assembly GCF_036264965.1 of Phenylobacterium sp. Taxonomy (GTDB): domain Bacteria; phylum Pseudomonadota; class Alphaproteobacteria; order Caulobacterales; family Caulobacteraceae; genus Phenylobacterium. Next base: position 32,348 of record NZ_DATAPY010000012.1, on the reverse strand, counting down.
GGCCGAATCGTCGAGCCAGGCGAAGAGCGAGTTCCTCGCCAACATGAGCCACGAGATCCGGACGCCCTTGAACGGCATCCTCGGCATGGCCCAGGTGATGGCCCGCGACGCCCAGGGCGTGCAACGCGACCATCTGAAGGTGCTGCAGACTTCCGGCGAGAGCCTGCTCGGGATTCTCAACAGCCTGCTCGACCTGTCGAAGATCGAAGCGGGACAGATCGAACTCGACAACCATGATTTCGACCTGGCCGAAACGATCGCGACCGCCTGCGATCCCTTGCGCGTCCTGGCGGAGGAAAAGGGCCTGCGGTTCGAAGTGCAGGTCGATCCCGCAGCCGCCGGTCTCTGGTCTGGAGACGCCTTGCGCGTGCGCCAGGTGCTGACCAACCTGATCTCCAACGCCGTGAAGTTCACCCACGCGGGCGGGGTCGCCGTTTCGGTCGAGGGCGTTGCCGATGGAGTCCGCTTCCGGGTGATCGACACAGGCATCGGGATTCCCGCGGCAAAGCTTGAGACCGTTTTCGAGAAATTCTCGCAGGCCGACGGGTCCACCACGCGTCGCTTCGGCGGCACGGGACTGGGACTGGCGATCAGCCGCCATCTGGTCAGTCTGATGGGCGGGCTCCTGAGCCTTGAGAGCCGCGAGGGCGAAGGCTCAACCTTCGCCTTCGAGTTGCCGCTGATCAGACGCGAAGCCCCCTCTGCTAGCAACGTCGCCAGCGTCACGCGAGCGGATTCCGCCGACCTCGGGCGTCCGCTGCGGATCCTGGCGGCGGAGGACAATCCGACCAACCAGTTGATCCTGCGGTCGCTGCTGGCCACACTCGACGTCGACCTGACCCTCGTCGAGACCGGACGAGCCGCGGTCGAAGCCTTCACCTGCGCGCGCTACGACGTGATCCTGATGGACAGCCAGATGCCGGAGATGAACGGGGTCGAGGCGACACTGGCCATCCGGAGGATCGAATCCGATCGCGGCCTCGAACGCACGCCGATCCTGGCGGTGACGGCCAACGTCATGTCGCATCAGGTGGCGGAATACACCGCGGCGGGCATGGACGATGTGATCGCCAAGCCGATCGAAATCCTGGCGCTGCTGAACGCGATCGATCAAGCGTTGGAGCCCCCGGCAGAGCTTGAGGCCGTCGGCTCTGCGGGCTGAGATCAGATCGGCCAAGGCCGCACGGTAGGATCCCGGCCGCCTCGCCCGCGGATGGCAGTCCAAAGCCGAGATCGAGGAAATATGAGCGACTCTCTTGCGACCACGGCGTCGGTTCTGCCCCTGCCCGTCCCTCCCATTGGGATTCTGTCGGTCGCGTCGGAGCTCGGCGCCGACTTGTATGGCAACTTTCTGACGGCCTTTGACCGGCGGCGCGCGACCCGTTTCCGTCGTTCGCGTCGCCGGCCATGATCCGCATCCGCGGCAGACGCGAGACGCGGGCCGCGGTGAACGGAAGTCCCTCATCGAAACCTCGCTCGCCGCCGGCGGTTCTTGGTTCGGTGCGGACTAGAACTGCGCTTCGAGGGTGACGAAGACCTCGGTCGGCGCGATCGGAAAGGCTTGGTAGCCGCCGGCGTTGCTGGTCGTAACCAAGGTCGAAACGCCCTTGATGTTGCCCAAATTGGTCGCGTTCAGGCTGAGCTTGGCCGATTGGACGGGGATGCCGGCGGGAACCGAAAGTTGATAGCTCGCCTCCAGCCCGACCTGGAAGGTGCTGGGGACGGACAGATCGTTCTCATAGGTGGCGAAGCGTTTTCCCACAAAGTCGCCGCTGATCTGGGCCTGGAACGGGCCGAAGTTCGTGCTCAAGATCAGCTTGTTCGACCAATCGGGCTCGCCCGGGACTTCCGTGCCCTTGATCGGCACGATCTGGCCGGCGCTGCTGAAGTTCGAGCTGTAGGTGGAGTGGTTGTACGACAGGGCGTCGTAGAACTGGAAATGCGGCCCGAAGTTCAAGGTGCCCGCGATGTCCACGCCGTTCGTCGCCACCCCGCCCACATTGACCAGAATCGACGGGGGCGGATTGATGAAATTGAACGGAGCGACGTTGAACAGCCGGTTGGAGAAATCCACGTGGTAGACGCTGGCTTGGCCGTCAAATGAGGTCAGCAGGCCCAGATCGAGCGCGTGATGGCTGCGGACGCCAAGCTCGTAGGTCCAATCCATTTCCGGATTGACGGTCTGTTTGAACAGGTTGAAGGCGGCTTGGTTGCCCAGGCTCCAGGGCGAGGCGCCGTAGAAGTTGCCCCCTTGGCTGAAGGGGATGAACTGGCGCACGTTCTGCTGAATATTGGCAAACACCTGCTCGCTGGCGGTCGCGTCCCACACCGCGCCGACCTGCGGCAGGAACCATTTGTTGGTGGTCAGCGAGCCGGTCGGGAACTGGGTCGGATTGGTGTTGGTCAGCGCGTTCCGCTGCTGAATCAGAACCTTGTTGTCGGCGGTCTGCAGACTTGACTTGAAACCGGCTTCTAGCTGCAGCTGCGGCAGGATGCGCCATTGGTCCTGCAGGTGCAGCTGAACTGTGTTGGTATAGAAGTCCACCGCGTCCTGGGTGAAGGCTTGTCCGGTCGGGATATCGTAAGGCGTAGTATCGTTGTTCGCCCCGGAGAACGGATACCAGACCCGGTGCTGGCCCGACTCGTTGTGCTCATACCAGACCCCCGCTTCGATATTGTGCTGACCGAGCGTCCAGTTAAGGGTCGAAATTCCGCCTTCGCGATTGATGTGATATTCGGTGGTCCGCACCGCCAAGCCGGCGCCGCCGAACTGGTTGACGATGTTTTGCAAGGTCGCCTGCTGATTTGCCAAAGGCGTCGCCAGGTTGCTTACCGTCAGACCCGGGAAGTAGACCGAGAACAGAGCGGGTAGGCCGGCTGTGTTCACCGGTCCTGCGACGATGCCGCGACCGTAGTCGTAGTGATAGTAGGCCTGGTTGGACCAGCTTAGGTTGCTGGCGATCTGGTAGTCGTATTTCGCGTAGCTCAGGACGTCATCGCGCTGTTCGGCGCTATGGTAGTTCGAAAAATTGTTGCCCTGGGCCGTCGGCGGGGTGCCCGGCAAATTGCCGTTGGCCGCGCTGGGCGCCAGGCTGGCCTTCTCCTGGGCGAAGTTTGGGAACTGGAACGGCCGGGTATAGGGAATGAAGCCCTGGCCGGCGGCGGTCTGCTGGTTGCCGAAGTTCACCGCGTCTTCGTTCGGATCGATCTTTCTAGACACATCCAGGAAGACGGTCAGCTTGCCGCGCGCATCGTCATGGACATATTTTGCGGTGAACTGATCGCCGCCCTGAAAGCCGTCAAAGTCCCAGGCGCGGGCCGATTGGTGAGCGTAAGAGATGTAAGCTGAATTGCCGTTCCCGAACTCGCCGGTGTCGAGGCGCAGGAAGGTCCGCGTCGCGGCATAGCTGCCGAGGGTCTGACGCACATCGGCGCCAAACACCTTCGACGGATCGCGCGAGAAGGTCTCAATCGCCCCGCCGAGGTTGCTGGTAGACGCCACGCCGAGCGCGCCCGCGCCGGATTCCAGACTGATGCGGCTCACGTCCTCGCTGATCACCGCGCGCGCTGCGCTGAGGCCGTTGTAGTTGCCGTACTGCTGATCGCCCAGCGGTACGCCGTCCAGGGTGTAGCCGAGCTGTTGGGTGCTGAAGCCGTGCACGAACAGAGACTCGTTCTGTTCGTCGTTGCCCCACGGATCGGCCGTTTCGAAAACCACGCCGGGCAGGGTCTCGATCGCCTTCAGCGGGTTGATGCCCGGCAGTGTCCTTTGCACCTCCTGAGCATCCATCGCGACGGACGACTGCGTTGTCTTGGCCATGGTGACGACCACCTCGGACACCTCGGACGCGTCCGCGGCCGACGCATCTTCAGCGGCCTGGGCGGCGGAATATCCTAGCAATGCGGTAAGCGCACAGGTCATCGACAAGGCGGCGCGCGACGCGCCCCTTTTTGAACAGAACATTAAATATCCTCAGCTTCTCGCGCCTGACTTCAGCGCTTGGGGCGGGACCTCTACTTTCGTTTTGTGAAGACGATGCGACAGAAACGCCGACAATCTTAGATTTACAGTGGACGATTATTATATTTATTCGTCACGTGATCGATCTTATGAGACCTGACATCTTTGGAGTGCGGCTCTAGTGTCCGCATTGCAGCGGTCCCCACGTCCTCGACGGGGTACGAACGCTTCGTTGCTGCCATCTTCGGCCCGCGCGAGGGCTGATACGTTAGAGCCCCGCGCTCCACGCCGCCGTGGCTCGGGCGACGGCCGGATCACTGCGCGTCGACAGCGCCATGGCGGCCTGGGCCTACAGGCCCGTGGCCTGGGTCCTGACGCGCGTCCGCGCGACGGGTGGCGCAGGCGGCGGCGCAGTTTCCTGCTGCAGCGCCTCATCCTTTAGGCCTTCCCGGAAGGCTCTCAGGCCCTTCGCCGCGTCGCCCATGGCACCGGATATGCGCCCGCGCCCACCGAAGAGCAGGGTGACGACGGCGGCGACCGCCAGAATATGCCCAATCGAAAGCGCGCCCATGGCGTCGAGGTCTCCAGATTCTGTCGCGGCCGCGGGGGCGGCCGGGTCGAAAAACAGGACGCGGGACACCGGAAGGGTTGTTCGGCGTCCCGCGTCAAGCCGGGTCGGGGCGAGGGACTGCCCGTTACCGACAAGGACCCACATGGGGCAGGTCCGAGGTAGAGCCGCGAGCCCGCCCCGGGGGGGGGATGGCAAGGCTACGCGGTGCTCCTGGCCGGGCGGAGGAGGCCACCCGGGCCAGAAGGCCGTAGGCGGCCGGCGCTTCGCACAGAGCACCTCGGCTCGGGGCGGGCGCGCCGACCGGGCGAGCGCTCAGCCATCCATGTGAAGACCCCGGGCCAGGGCGACGACGACCGGTGGCGGCCCGAGAGGTTGAAGTCGGTTCACGGCATATCCCAAACGCAAGGCTCAGTAGTTGAGACGCCTGAGCCCGCCGACTTATTCCCGCCGGCCGGGCGAACCGTCGCGCCCGAACGCCGGCGTCCCCAAGGGCGCGCGCCGCCGCCGGGAATAAACCGCAGAAAGCCCGGGTCTAATTGCAGTACCCGGACGTTTGGCGCCGGGGCGCCCGATGCGCGGTCCGAGACGCTCGCGCGGACGGGATGGCCATTCCCGGGGCGGGCGCCCGCCGATCGGGCGGCCACCGGGGGACAGAGGAAACAAGGAAATCCATGTTGCAGAAAAAGTACGTGTTCGCCTGCGCTTCGGGGCTGGCCCTGACGATGGCCTCGACCGGGGCGCTCGCGCAGGCCCAGACCTTACCGGGGCTGGCGGCGGCGGCCGACTCCAACGCCGTCAGCGAGCTCGTGGTCACCGCCCAGAAGCGCACGGAACGGCTGCAGGACGTGCCGGTGGTGGTGACGGTGCTGACCGGCGCCAAGCTTGAGGCCAACAACGTCAGGTCAGTGGCCGACCTGGTCACCCTGACGCCGGGCTTCACCTCGACCACCAACGCCAGCGAAGGCACCACCATCGCCCGCATCCGCGGCGTCGGGAACGTGGCCGACAACCCAGGCCTGGAGGACGCCGTCGGCCTCTACATCGACGGGATCTACCGGCCCCGCAACGGCGTCTCGTTCAACGACCTGGGCGAGCTCAGCGACATCGAGATCCTGAAAGGCCCGCAAGGCACGCTGTTCGGCAAGAACACCATCGCCGGCGTGATCCAGATCACCACCAAGCGGCCCAGCTTCACCTACAGCGCCCAGGCCGAGGCGACGGTGCAGAACTTCAACGGTTACGGTGGATCGGTCTCGCTGACCGGTCCGGTGGTCGCCGACAAGGTCGCGATCCGCCTCTACGTCGCCGACCGCGAGCGCGACGGCTACATTCCGGTCGTCCAGGCGCCCACGACGCATATCCCCGACCAGAACGACGAGCACGTCTTCACCACCCGCGACCAGCTACTGGTGAACTTCACCGACGATCTCGACGTCAATTTCATCGCCGACTACGCGCGGCGCCGTGACCACTGCTGCGTGGCGGTGGACTACCAGAACGGCTCGCCGGCCGTCGTGCAGAACGAGGTGTTCCCGGGCACGGTGCCCAATCCGGTCAGCTCCCAGAACAACACCGCCTTCCTGAACCGCTCGACGGTCGACGACATCACCGACCAGGGGATCTCGGCCGAGGCGCACTGGAAGACGCCGTGGCTGGCCAACGCCACCCTGACATCGATCACCGCCTACCGCGACTCGAAGGAAAACACCGGCGGCGACACCGACGGGACCCTGGCCGACATCATCAACAGCGACCCGGCGACCAACTTCACCCGCTTCCGGCAGTTTTCCGAGGAGCTGCAGTACCGTGGCTCGACGCCGCGCCTGAACTGGCAGGTGGGCTTCTTCTATTCCCACGAACTCCTCGACAACGGCGTGTTCCTGCAGAACGGCCCGGCGCTGGGCCCCTACCTCAACGTGTTGAGCGGCGGCGTGCTGCCGGCCAATGGCTTCCCGACGGGCCAGGGCGCCATCGACACCTATCACCAGCGCGAGCACTCCGAGGCGATCTACACCCAGGAAGAATTCAAGCTCACCGACCAGCTCTCCCTGATCGGCGGCCTGCGCTACACCTGGGAGCACAAAGACCTCGAGTCGCTGCACACCAATAACGACACGGCCAACACCTGCGCCAACCTGTTGCAGGGGGCGACCCACAGCCCGACGCCGATCCCGTTCTCGGCGTTCGGTAATTTCTCCAAGGCGATCTTCGGCACCGCCTGCCTGGTGAACCCGGCGTTCAACGGATCGGACACTCATCAGTCCCTCGACGAGGGCGCGCTGACCGGCACCGCCAAGCTGCAGTACAAGTTCAGCGACGAAGCGATGGTCTACGGCTCCTATTCGCGGGGCAATCTGGTGGGCGGCTTCAACCTGGCCGAGGTGACCCTGCCGTTCGGCCCGGGCGGCGCACCCAACACCTCACTGGCGCCGCAGACCGACACCTCCTTCCCGGCGGAAAACGTCAACGCCTATGAGCTGGGCGCCAAGACCCAGTGGCTGGACCGCCGCCTGTCGCTGAACGCGGCGCTGTTCTTCCAGAGCTACCGCGACCACCAACTGAACGCCTTCACCGGGACGCAATTCGTGGAGTTCACCATCCCCGAAGCCCAGACCGGCGGCGTCGAGTTGGAAGGCGTCTTCGCGGTCACACCGGACCTCAGTCTGAACGGCGGCGTCACCTATGCCGAGACCACCTATCCCGACGACGCCAAGAACAAGGCCGTCCTGCAGGCGCCGGGCAGTGAGCTCTTCCTGCTGCCGGGCAGCCGGCTCTCCTACGCCCCCCTGTGGTCGCTCACGCTGGGCGGCAGCTACAAGCACCAGGTGACCGAAGGCTGGGACGGCTTCGTCAATGTCGATGCCAAGTACAGCTCCAGCTACCAGATCGGCTCCGATGAGGACCCGAATAAGAGCCAGCCGGGCTTCGGCCTGGTGAACGGCTCGATCGGCGTCAAAACCCACGACAATCGGCTGGAATTCAGCATCTGGGGCACCAACCTGCTCAACCAGTTCTACAAGCAGACGGCTTTCGACGGGGTGCTGCAGACCTTCTCCACCCCGCCGGCCGCCAATCCCGGGCAGAACAACTACTACGCCTTCCCGGGCGAGCCGCGGTTCTACGGCGCCACCGTGAAAGTCCGCTTCGAGTAGCGGACAGGGCGGTCCGGCGCGCGCCGGACCGCCGCGCCTCGACCCTCAATCCCAGCCGTCACGAGCCCAAGCCTCGAAGCGGCTCCCGATCCCTCTCCCGGAGTCTGTCATGCGAAAAATCCTCCTTGCCGCCCTGGCCCTCGCGGTCGGCGCGGCCGCCCTTGAGGGGAGCGCCCTCGCCCAGCCCGCACCGCCCGCCGGGCCGATGCGGCCCTCGCCGCCCGCGCAAGGGATGGTCGTCGCCTTCAACGGCAAGACCCTGACCGTGAAGGACGCCCATGGCTTGGCCGCGACCTACGCCGTCGCCGACGATGCGCGGATCCTGCGGCTCGTGAAGATCGACGCCGGTGCGATCAAGCCGGGCAGTTTCGTGGCCACGGCCAATGTCAACCAGCCCGACGGCAGCGGCGTGTCTAAGGAATTCCGGGTCTTCGCGCCGGCGCTGAAGGGCCTTGGCGAAGGTCATTTCCCCATGGCCGGCGAGGCGCCCGGGACCATGATGACCAACGGCACCGTGACGGCCGAGGTCGTCTCGACGCCGCGCGGCCGGGAAATGGATGTCATCTACAGCGGTGTCGGCGGGCAAGGCGTGCGGCACGTCGTGCTGCCGGCGGACGTGCCGATCCGCGAGATGAGCCTGGTCGACCGCGCCCAGGTCAAGGCCGGCATCGCCGTCGAGGTCCGCGCCGCGCGCGGACCCGATGGCCTGCTTGTGGCGCGCGCCATCCTGGTCGGGGAAAATGGCCAACCGCCGGCTTCCTGAATGACCCGCGCCGCGCCGGTCCCGTGTCAGGGTCGACGCCGATGCCGGTGACGGCCCCGTCAAGTTCTACTCCCCAGGCGACGCGAGTCGTCCCAAGAGCCAACCTCGACATGACCGAACGTCCCAGCCGGCCCATCCTGCATCTCAAGGGCGCCCGTGTGGCCACCGCAACGCCGGCGGCGGTAGCCGGGTGGCGGTGCAAACCGTGCGGCGCGGCCGTCGACATCGGGGCGGGACTGGAAGATGCCGACGAGGTTCGCTGCCTCGCATGCGGAGCGCTCCTGGGACGCGCCGGCCAATTCCGGAGCGATCCGCCACAGCTCCAGCGGATTCGGGCCCGACGCGTCGGGACCTAGTGGATTGGGAGGCCGACGCGCCATCCGCGCCCGCTGACGGCCGGGCGCGATCAGGGCGCTTTGACGGACGTACGTGCGGTCCAGGGCAGCATTCGGCGCAGCACGCCGTCCCGCAGCCCAAACTCGTGGAACAGCGCCGCGCCGAGATGCAGGCCCAAAAGCGCGAGCAGCGCGACGGCGCCGACCTCGTGGGCGGCCAGGAAAAGGTGTGCGACGGTCTTGCCGGGCGGGAGGATCGCCGGCGCGCGCCAACCGAACAGCACAAACGGCCGGCCGCGAAACAGGGTGTTGGCCAGGCCGGTAAGCGGCTGAAACAGCAGGACGGCATAGAGTCCGAACTCGTTCAGCTTCGCGATCTGTTGCTGGCGATGCGACATGCTCGCCGGAAAGGGTGGCAGATCGGCGAAATGGCGGCGCCACATCAGCCGCGCCAGGACGACCCACCAGATCAGCAGGCCCAGGGACCGATGCGCGGTGAGCGCCGCCATGGCCCCAGGGGGCCCCTGTCCGACCAGCCAGGCCGTGGCGAGCTGGCCCGTGACCAGACCCGCGGTGATCCAGTGCAGAGCGATGCTGACGTGGTCGAAGCGGCCCGCCGGCTCCCGCGTGCGGGATCGTTCGTTCGCCGCCGTCCGATCTTCCATGGATTTGCCCGCACCCTTGCGCGCCGCCTCGCGACACCGCCTAGGATTTGGACACGGCGCGGCGCGCCGTTATTCCCCGGAAACTGCTCTGCCGCGAGCGCCGCCTAGGCTTCCGGATGAAGGCGGCTTACGGCGCCGCAGCCACCGCGACCCGATCTCCGTCGCGCACAAACTGATAATCCACGCCGAATGTAAGGGGGCCGTAGACATCCTGCTTGGCGCGCATGCAGACGAGTTGGATTGACCGGTTTGCGCCGAAGTCCTCACGATAGGCTTTGCCAGGGTGGACGCGCAGATAGGTGCGGGTCATGCCGTCGACGACCATCGTGCACTCGACAATGCGATCGGTGGTGTTGGTCACCCGGAACGTCCCACCGTGCAGGACGGATCGGCGCGGACCGCGCCGGCGGTGAAGATGGCCAGACCGATGAAGAAAGCAGCAATGATTCGCATGGTGGCATCCTCGTCATGTTGCCGGCGGCGCAGGTGGAGCATCTGAAAGAGCGGGTTCCGCAAGTTGACCCCCTGCCAAGACGGCATAGAGGTCGCGTAGGAACTGGCTAGCGACTGACTGCATCGCGCGTCCAAATCCACACGCTGGAGGCTGCCGTTCTCCCTGGTTCTCAATAGTAGTCCGCCAGGGTCAGCTTCCGTATCGAGCCATCGGCGAGGCTCAGCGTGATCTCGGTTCCCGGCGCGCCTTCCGACCAATGCGACAGGGGCGAGCCGAGGTAGCCGGGGCCGATCTTCTGGCCGTCGATCGCGGTGATCTCAGCGCCCGCTTTCCAGCCGGCCTGCGCCGCCGGGCTGCCCGGCGCGACCAGGATCACCTTCAGGCGCTCGCCGTCCTGACTGACCATGAGTCCGGAGCGGCGCTTGGGGAACGGTTCGGCCAGAGCGCTGGCGTCCGGGGTGAGCCAGATCGCGTTGTGCATATAGTCGGTGATCAGCCGGAACCGCCGGAACACCGGCAATCCGATATTGCCGGCGGTACGGTCGGAACTGACGGCGTCATTGCCCGCGTCCGGAAAGGCCGCGGGGACGCTTGCCAATTGCACGCCACCCAGAGTGATGGAGCTGACCGTGGCCATCTTGTCCGACTTGGCGCCCCCCACACCGCTCGTCAGCGTGAGCGACTGGGCCTTGCCGTCGAGCAGATGGGCGCGGTCGCGATAGGCGCCGTAGACGATCAGCGGCGAGCCGTTGCCGAGATCGAAATCGAAGGGCACGGGCGCAGCGCCCTCCACGGAGACAGGCACGGTGTGATTGTCGCCATGCTTGCCCAGCACCAAGCGCACGGCGCCGGGCGAACCTGAAAAACCGTTCGGGTCGCGGAAGGCGATCTTGCGGCGCTGGAAGTCGATGTCGACCACCAGCTCGTTCAGGACCTCCTTGCCAAGGATCAGCGGCAAAGGGCGTCCCATGCTGGCGGCGACCCCGGACAGGTCGATTAGGCCCGCAGTGATGTGGCTGAGCGTGAGGCCGCCCAGCTTGACCTCGATATTCGGCGCCAGCTGCATGGTGCTGGAGCCGCCGACGCCCATGACACCCACCGAGCCGTCGGCCTTGATTCCGGCCTGTTTGGCGAAGCCGCTGTCCAGGGCCGTGATACCCGCGCCGCTGTCGAGGAGGAGTTCGACCGGGCGGCCTTCGACCGTCGCCGGAATGAAGATCCGCTCGTTCTCATAGAGGTCGAAGTCCATCCACCCCGTCGAATGCTGGCCGCCAGCGAAACGCCAGATCCGCACCGACGCCGGCCGAACGAACAGACTCGCCGGCAGGGGCGGATTCACCTGGATCGCGCGGGCCTGAAAGTCCTGGTCGTCCACGTGGTTCGGCCCCCGGTCGTGCTCGCCGAAGGGCATGCGGACACCCGAAACGTGGCGCCAATCGTCGAATTGCGCAAAGCGGGTTCGCTGGTCCTCGGTGATCCGCTCGCCCAACAGTTCGCCCGTCCCGGCGTCGATGAACAGGTCGTATGTGTCGGGACCGCCGAAGCCCACGCGGACCACCGCCCAGGTGCGCCCAGCGCGCAGTTCGGAAGGCAGGAGGGTATAGGTCTTGCCGCCATGAAACTCGACGCCCTGGGCGAAGGCCAGGGCGGCGGCGCGGCGATCGCTCTCCCCCAAATCGCCGATGTCCTCGATCTGCCCGCTGGTGTTGCGGGTCCATTGCAGGTCAGGGGTCACCGCCTCGTCATAGGTAATGAAGTCGAGCTCGCTGCGCTGACGGAACCGCCCATCGCTCCCGAGCCACTGCTCGAAGTCCCCACCTTGTCCGCCGTACCGGATTCGCCCCCGCGCGTGGAAGGTTTGCATCGCCTCGAAGGCGGGCCCGCCGCGCCAAGCGACGTACTTCGCGATGACCGATTGGACATCGTCAGCTCGGGCGGGCGAACCGGTCGCGATCAGGAGAGCGGCGAGCGCGATTTTTCTGATCATGCGAGGGTCCTTGGTGGAAGACTCTGGGCTGGGCGGCCCCCGTTCGGCGCTGGCGAATTCGGCCGCCGGACGGTCAGACGACCCGTGCCGAGCTGACCCGCGCCCCGTAGGTGGCGACCTTCTGGACGAGGTGTGGTTTGGCGCAGTCGGGCATGACCAGGCTTGGAACGGGGTGGCGGAATTGACTGCCGCTTTAGATGACCCTCGGGACCGCCAATCTATTCCCGGCCGTCTGTCCTCGCGCCGGCCTATGGATCACGACCCAACGGCCGTCGCGCCATCTGTGCGAGATCGTGTGCGCGGCCGGTCTGGCTGCTCGCCCGGACACTCTTGGAAGCCAGGACGCGAGGCGAAGGCCCGCCATGGAAGTCGCGCCGGGGGGCGTCAGAATGGGCAGCGGGTGGACGTCACGCTCCAGAGCCAGCCTTCGGCAGGGGTAAGATCGTCAAAGCAAGAGGCGAGCCGCCCGATTGCCCCGGCGCTCCCGGGTTTTTGCCACGCTTGGCCCAGGTCTGCTCCATCGGCCCCGGCGGGATTTCGTCGCGCCAAACCCGCGGTTCATCGGTTGGCCGCGCTGCACGACATGGAACGCCTATGCTGCGTCAAACGGGACGATCCTGGGAGGCAACATCATGTGTGACGCGCATCGTCGGCGGTTTCTGACCGCCAGTTTGGGTCTTGGCGTCATCGGCCTGGTGGTCGCGGCGGGGCCGAGTTTGGCGCAACCGGCTCAAACCCCGGCCCAGCCGGGTCAGAAATGGATCTGCCCGCCGTGCGGTTGTCCGTCCGACGGCAAGGACTTCGACCAGGAGGGTGTCTGCCCGTCCTGCTCGATGCCCCTGATACGCAAGCCGGCGCCTACGGAGCCCGCCCGGACTCCTGAGCCACCGCCAGGACGCCCGTGACCTTAGGCGCTATGCTGCCACCATGACCACGCCCGCGTCCGCGCCGTCGGGGAACCCGCAGCCGCTGAACGAACCACTGCCGCGGGATGTCGAGGCGGGCGGACTGTCGCGGTTTGCGCTTTACCAGCGCTATCCGGCCTTCACCTGGCCGTGGTTCCTGCGCCGGGCCGCCGTGTTCTGGCCCTTCGCGGTCGCCTGGGGCCTGTTCCAGGGGGTGTGGCACGCCTCGTCCATGACCGCCTGGCAGGACGCCCTGCCGCTCGGCCTCCGCGCCGCTGGCGGCAACCTGGTCGAGGTCAGCGCCGGGCCGCTCCTGGCCCTGGCCGTGCGCTACCGCCGTCTGCCCTATCCGGCCGAACGGGTTCTGGTGGTCGCCGCGGTGATCGTGGGCCTGATCATCGCCTCGGACGCAGAGGCCGCGGTCGCCCACTATCACGACATGCTGATGGCCCGGCATATGGGCATGTCGATGTCTGAGCCAGCGGCGGTGACAAACCTCTCCCGAATGCTGGGCGTGACGATGGGCCGGCTGCCCCGGTGGATCGGTCTGATCCTGATCGGCGGCGGCCCGGAGCTGCTGTCCTATATCACCGAGCGTCGCCGTCTCGCCGAGCGGCAAAGGCGGCGCGATGTCGAGGCGTTGCGGCGCGACAAGGCCGACGCCGACCTGAAGATGGCCGTGCTGCAGGCCCAGATCGAACCGCACTTCCTCTTCAACACCCTGGCCTCGGTGAGTTCATTGATCGCCACTTCACCGGACCGCGCCGTCTCGACCATCGACGCCCTGTCCGACTATCTGCGCACGACCCTGCCGAAGCTGCGGCGGGAGGGCGGGGTGGAGGGAGCCACGCTCGGCCATCAGGTCAGCATCTGCGCGCAGTATCTGGAGCTGATGAACCTGCGGATGGGGGGCCGGATCACCGTTGAGATCGACACACCGCCGGAGCTGGCCGAGGCCCCCTTCCCGCCCTTGCTGCTGATCTCGCTCGTCGAGAATGCGGTCAAGCACGGCATCGAACCCAAGCCCGGGCCAGGCGCTATCGCCATCCGGGGGCGGCGGCGGCAGGGGGCGGACGAGACCCGCCTGGAGATCAGTGTCGAAGACGATGGCGCGGGGCTGCACGCCGGCTCGGGGGCCGGCGTGGGCCTGGCCAATGTCCACGCCCAGCTGCAGCATCGCTTCGGGCCGCGCGCCACGCTGGAGGTCGCCGGACGTGACGGCGGCGGCGTCTGCGCGCGGATCAGCGTCCCGTGGGAGCCCGCATGACCGGCCCCACCGCGATCCTTGCGGAAGACGAGGCGCCGCAACGCGAGCAGCTGAAGACCCTGTTGGGCGCGCTCTGGCCGCAACTGCGGATCCTGGCCGAGTGCCCCGACGGCCGCTCGGCGATCGAGGCGATGGCCCGCCTGAACCCCGACGTCGCTTTCCTGGATATCCGAATGCCCGGCGCAGATGGACTTGAGGTCGCCCGCGCGGCCGGGGACCACACCCACGTCGTGCTGATCACCGCCTATGACGAATTCGCGCTCCAGGCGTTCGAGGACGGCGCGGTCGACTATCTTCTGAAACCTGTGAAGCGCGACCGGCTAGCCCTGGCCGTCAGTCGGTTGCAGGCGCGACTGACGACGGGCGAGCCCAGCGATCTGCCCGCCGCCGTCGCCCGATTGGAAAGCTTGTTGGGTCGGCCCCGCGCGATCAAATGGATCACCGCCAGCGTGGGAACGGCGGTGCGCGTCCTGCCGGTGGACGACGTCCACTTCTTTCAGGCCCACGACAAATACACCCGCGTGGTCGCCGCAGGTGACGAGGCTCACATCCGGACCCCGCTGAAGGAGCTGATCGGCCAACTCGATCCCGACCAGTTCTGGCAGGTGCACCGCGGGGCCATTGTGCGGCTCTCGGCCATTCGGCTGGTCAAGCGGGATGAAGACGGCAGGCTGGTGCTGCACCTCCACGGCCGGGTTGAAACCCTGCCGGTGTCCCAAGCCTTCGCGGCGCGATTCAAGAGCCTCTAGCGAGCCGCGGCTCGTCGGCGATTCCGGGACCTTCATCGCAAAGCTTGCGGGGCCCATCGCACCGCCTCCGCCGGCCGCCTTGGACCTCTAGGATCACCTCAACAGCGACGAAGAGGTTCCTCATGCCCATCAAACACCACCTGGCCGCGGTCACAGCCCTCGGCCTGATGCTGGCGGCCGCCACCCCGCAAGCCGCCTCCGCCCAGAGCGGCTCGACCCGGGCCAAGATGCTGGTCTCGGCCGATTGGCTGAAGGCTCATGACGCCGACAAGGGCCTGATCGTCCTCTATGTCGGCGATCGCAAGGACTATGACGCGGGCCACATTCCGGGCGCCGAATATGTGTCGCTGCTGAGCTGGTCGCGGCCCTCGTCCGGACCGGACGCCTTGACGCTGGAATTGCCGTCCGCCGAGGACCTGCGGGCCAAGCTGCAAGGCCTTGGGGTTTCCGACAAGTCGCGGGTCATCGTCTACGCCGGCCGCTACGACACCCAGTCGGCGACGCGAATCCTCTTCACCCTGGAGGCGGCCGGCCTGGGCGATCGCGCGGCGCTGCTCGATGGCGGCATGACCGAATGGCAGCGCCTGGGCTATCCGACCAACACCGCCGAGCCCAAGGTGACGCCCGGCGTGCTGGCCCCCGTTACGTACAAGGCCCGCGTGGTCGACGCCGCCTTCGTCCAGTCCCACGCCAAGGCGCCCGGCTACAGGGTGATCGATGCCCGGGCTCCGGCTTTCTACGATGGGGTGATGGGCATGAACGGGTTGAAGGGCCATGTGCCCGGCGCGGCCAGCCTGCCGTTCTCCTCGGTCACCGGCGTCGACCAGAAGCTCAAGTCCGCCGACGAGCTGACGGCCGAATTCAAGGCGGCGGGCGTCAAGCCGGGCGACCATGTCGTCGCCTATTGCCATGTGGGCCAGCAGGCCACCGCGGTGATCTTCGCCGCCCGCTCCCTGGGCATCGACGCCGTCCTCTATGACGGCTCGTTCGAGGACTGGTCGCGGCGCAAGCTGCCGGTCGAGGCGGCCGCCGTGACAGCCGCCAAATGACCTCCGCCCGTCCCTACGCCAACCCCTATGTCGCGGGCATCGCCCTCGGCCTCGTGCTGCTGGCCGCCTTTGCGCTGACCGGCCAAGGCCTGGGCGCGTCCGGCGCCTTCGCCAACGCGGCCAGCGGTCTGGTCGCCGCGGTGGCGCCCGCCCAAGCGGCGAAGAACAGCTATTTCCAGAGCTACCTCGCGGCCGGCGCGCCTTGGTCGGCCTGGATCGTCCTGGAGATCGCAGGCGTGATCGCGGGCGGCGCGGTCTCGGCCGGCCTGGCCGGACGGTTCGCGCGGCGGATCGAGACGGGCCCGCACCTCAGCAAGGCCGCCCGCCTGGCGACGGCGACCACGGGCGGCATGATCATGGGACTGGGCGCGGTCCTGGCCCGAGGCTGCACCAGCGGCCAGGCGCTGTCCGGCGGCGCCCTGCTCAGCGTCGGCAGTTGGGGCTTCATCATCGCCGTGTTCGCGGCGGGCTATGCCGCCGCCCCGCTGGCCCGGAGGCTGTGGCGATGAGCTTCACCCAAAGTCTGCCGGTCGCGTTCGCCATCGGCGCGGCGTTCGGCTGCACACTGGAGCGGGCCGGGCTCGGGGACGCCAAGAAGTTGGCCGGCCAGTTCTATCTGCAGGACTTCACGGTCCTGAAGGTGATGTTCAGCGCCATCGTCACCGCCATGCTGGGCGCGTTCTGGCTCGGCCGGCTGGGGCTGATCGACCTCGCCGCCATCTATGTGCCGGAGACCTTCCTGGCGCCGCAGATCGCAGGCGGGCTGATCTTCGGTGTGGGATTCGTCCTCGCCGGGCTCTGCCCAGGCACCTCCTGCGTCGCCGCCGCCAGTGGCCGGGGCGACGGGCTGGCGACGGTCGGCGGGCTGCTGGTCGGCGTGCTGCTCACCGGCCTGGCGATGCCGCTGATCGGCGGCTTCTACGCCAGCACCGCCCGCGGTCCCTTCACCCTGCCGCAACTGACCGGGGCGCCCTATGGCGTCGTTGTCGCCGCCATCGTGCTGATCGCATTGGCCGTCTTCGCAGGCGTTGAGCGTCTGGAGCGGCGCGCGTGAGCCTGACCCGCAATCTCGGCCTGGCGGCCTTGATCCTGGGCGCCGCCTCGCCCTTCGCCGGCAGTCCCTTCGCCGCGCCGTCCGCGGACCAGGTGGACCGCCTCTCCAAGGAGATCATCCAGGGCGACGATCACGTCTCGGCCCTGCAGCTGGCCGCCTGGATCAGGGCCCGAAGGCCGGGTCTGCGGGTTATCGACGTCCGCTCCCCCCAGGAGTTCGCCGACTTCAGTCTGCCCGGCGCCAAGAACATCCCGCTGGACCGGTTGAGCCGCGCCCGCTTCGCCCAGGGCGACACCGTGGTCCTTTATTCGGAGGGCGGCGCCCATGCCGGGCAGGCTTGGATGTTGCTGCGGATGATGGGCGTCGCCAACGTCTACTTCATCGCCGGCGGCCTGGCCGACTGGCGCGATGAGGTGATCGCGCCGAACCTGCCCGCCGACGCGTCGCCACAAATCGTGAGGGCCTTCGAACCCGTCGCCGAACTCAGCGCCTATTTCGGCGGAACGCCCCAGGTCGGCCCGGCGGGCTCGCCGCCGACGCGGATGACCCCAAGCCACGCGCCTGCCATCGGCGCCGCCGCCGACCTCGTCGCTTTAAGGCGGCGTGGATGTTAGACGCCCGGAAGCGCCCGGAACCCGACCCGTTCGACGCCCTGCGGGCGCGCGAGTTCGCGCGGCTGGACGAGCAGAACCTCGCCTATCTCGACTATGCCGCCGCCGGCCTCTACGGCGCCTCCCAGGCCCGGCATTACGCCGAGCAGCTGCAAAGCGGGATATTCGGCAATCCCCACTCCCAACATGGCCCCTCCCAGGCCAGCGAGCGCGCCTTGGCTCACGCGCGATCGGCAGCCTTGGACTTTTTCGACGCCGACCCGGCGATGTACGAGGTCTGCTTCACGGCCAACACCAGCGCCGCCATCAAGCTGGTGGCGGAGAGCTACCCATTCTCGCCGCGCCTGGGCTTGGCGCTCTCCGCCGACAACCACAACTCGGTCAACGGCGTGCGGGAGTACGCGCGCAGGGGCGGCGCGCGCGTGGCCGTCCTGCCGCTTACCGAGGACTTGCGGCTGTTCGAGCCCCTGGCCGGCCTTCGGAAGATCGCCAGGGACGGTCCGGGCCTGCTCGCCTTTCCCGCGCAGTCAAATTTCTCCGGCGTGCGTCATCCGCTGGACCTCGTGGAGGCGGCGCAAGCGCTCGGCTTCGATGTATTGCTGGACGCCGCAGGGACGGGTGCGGCCGCCTATGTCAATCTGCGCGACCACCCCGCCGATTTTCTCGCCTTTTCGTTCTACAAGCTGTTCGGCCTGCCCACCGGCGTCGGCGCGCTGATCGTCAAGCGGACCGCCCTGGCCAAGCTTCGCCGCCCCTGGTTCGCCGGCGGCACGGTGGACTATGTGTCAGTCGAGCATGGGCGCCACCGCTTGCGCGACGGGCCGGAATCCTTTGAGGACGGCACACCGAACTTCCTGGACATCGCATCGATCGAAACCGGTTTCGCCTTTCTCAATCAGGTGTCCCAGACCGATCTCCAGGCCCGGCTGGCGATGCTGACGGCGAGCTTTCTCAGCCGCGTCCGGACCCTGTCGCACAGCAATGGCGCGCCGTTGGTGGAGGTCTACGGGCCCAAGACCGTAGCCGCCCGCGGCTGCACTGTGGCCTTCAACGTCCTCGACCCAACGGGCGATTCCTTGCCGTTTGACCGGGTGGAGCAGCAAGCTCACGCCCAGGGCGTCGCCGTGCGAGGCGGTTGCTTCTGCAATCCAGGCGCCGCCGAACGCGCGTTCGGTTTCGCCCGCTACGATGTTGAGAAATCCCTGGACGACCTAGGCGATGGTTTCACGATCAAGGCTTTCCAACGCAGTCTGGGGCCTCAATCGGTCGTCGGCGCCGTCCGGCTGTCCTTGGGCTTGCCGACGAATGCCAACGACCTGGATCGCGCGATCAGCCTAATGAATTCGTTCGCGGTTTAGCGTCGATCTGGATTTCGCTGCCCCCCGGGGGATTGATGTGAATCCGCAGAATCAGCGCCGAACGTGTCCGGCGGCCACCCCCGAGGCCGTCAGGCGGAAGCAGTCACCGCCAGCGCAGGTAGTTGTCCCAGGCGCCGCGGCGCAGCGGCAGGCCCTCGCGCAAGGCGGCCTCGCCGATCTGGATCACCTTGGCGCCGGCGGCCTCGAGATCGGCCACCTCGTCCATGAGAAGCCGGCGCAGACTCTGGATCTGCATCTCACCCCCGAGACTTTGCGCGCGATCCTCCGCCAGGCGTTGGCGGAGTCCCGGACCGCGTCGAAATCCTAGTGCGGGTCCGCGCCTTCCGACGCCGACCGCCAATCGCGGCGGTCGGGCGAAGGTCGGCCGATCCGATCTGACTGAGCCTCGCTGGTGGGCCCGGCAGGACTCGAACCTGCAACCAGACCGTTATGAGCGGCCGGCTCTAACCATTGAGCTACAGGCCCCAGCAGCGACGCGTCCGTGGCGGTTAGCACGCGCCGCGGGGGCCTTAAAGCTTGCGTTCATCCGCGTTCTGCGACGCTTGGCGCGCTGGGCGTGGACGATGGAGACTGAGATGAAGACCTTCCTGCGCACCGGCGCGCTCGGCCTGCTCCTGGCGGGCGCGGCGATATCGTTCGCGCGAGCCGAGCCTACGGCGCCCGGCGCGGAGACCCTGTTCCGCGCCACGACGCTCAATCTGGCCGCGCAGGGCGAGACGAAGGCCGCGCCGGATATGGCCGCCATCGGCCTGGGCGTGACCGCCGAAGGGCCAACCGCGGCCCAGGCGCTCTCCGATAACGCCGCGCGGATGAGCCGGGTGCTGGCCGCGCTCAAGGCCGCCGGCATCGCGGACAAGGACATCCGCACGTCCGGGCTGAACCTCAACGCCCAGTACGCCTATGCGCAGGGCCAGGCGCCGCGACTGACGGGTTATCAGGCGACGAACCAGGTGAGCGTCACCGTGCGCAATCTGGCCCGTCTGGGCGCGGCCGTGGACGCCACGGTGGGCGCCGGCGCGGACCAGGTGAACGGGGTCACATTTGGCTTGGCCGATCCGACGGCTGCGGAGAACACGGCGCGCGAGGCGGCGGTCCGCGCTCTGCAGGCCAAGGCCGAGCTCTATGCACGGGCCACCGGCTACCGGATCGCGCGGCTGGTGTCGCTGAGCGAGGGCGGATCGTCGGACGGTCCGCGCCCGCCCGTCCCGATGATGGCCATGGCGCGCGCCCAGAAGGTCGAGACCCCGGTCGCGCCGGGCGAACTCGATATCCGCATCGAGATCGCTGGGGTCTACGAGCTGACGCGCTAGAGGCCGGCGTCCTTGAAGGCCGAGGCCAGGCGATCGGCCATCATCCGGCCGGGGAAGGCGCGGTCGCCCTCCATCATCGCAGCATAGACCAGGCCCTTGCCGGGGATCGGGCCCGAGGCCCAGCCCACGCCGCGAGAGGCGTCGGAGGTGGAGCTGCAGCTCAAGGTGCGCGGCTGGCCATCCTTCAGGGTCGCTTTCAGGAGCTGGTCGAGGGTCTGCTGCTCCGTCGCACCGGCCCCGGCGCAGGCCGGCAGGGGCCGGGCGCAGGCGGTGTGGGTGTTGTAGCGGTAGACCAGCTTGCCGCTGCCCTGCTCGGCGATCAGCAGGCAGGACGCCGGGTCGCCGATGGCGCGCGAGACCGCCGCGTCCAGCGTATCCTTGTCGACCCCCTTGGGCGCGCCGGGCGAGCAGGCGCCGAGCGCCAGGAGGGACAAGCCGAGGACGGCGACGCGGGGGAACGACATGCCTCCCCAATACGCAGGAAGCGGCGCCGGTTCAACGCGCGGGCCTTTTGCTCCCTAACCGGCGTGGGCGTGCAGGAATTCGCTCATCTGCTGCAGCACCGGGGCGCGGCCGCGGAAGGGGCGCGAGAGCGCCAGCACCATGCGCACATGATCGATGTCGGGGTAGTGCTCCTCCTGCACCTCGACGCCGGCGGCGCGCAGCTTGGCGGCGAGCTTCACCGTGTTCCTGGGGAAGACGATCGTGTCCTGGTCGCCGGTGGCCAGGAAGGCCGGCGGCGAGTCCGACGTGACGAAGCTGGTGGGCTGGGTCTGCGCCAGGTCCGTCGCCTCGCCGAAGGTGCGGATGGCGATCGGATCGGTGAGCGGCAGGAAATCGTAGGGTCCGGACAGGCCCGCCAGCGCCTTGATATGCCTGGGATTGACGCCGGCGGCGGTGAGGTAGCGCCGATCGAGCGCGATCATCGCGGCGTTGTAGGCGCCGGCCGAGTGGCCCACCAGCACAATGCGCCCCGGATCGCCGCCGTACGCCGTGGCGTGATCCTGCGCCCAACGCACGGCTCGCGCCCCGTCCTCCAGGAAGCCCGGATAGCGCACCGCCGGATAGAGGCCGTAGTCGGGGACGACGGTCACAAAGCCGCGCGAGGCCAGCGCCTGGCCCACCCAGCTGTAGTCCTGCCGCCGGCCGGTGTCCCAGGACCCGCCGTAGAAGAACACCGCCACCGGCGTCGCCTGGCCCGCCGATCGCTGCGGCGCGTAGACGTCCAGCCGCTGGTGGGCCGCCGGGCCATAGGCGACGTTGCGCGCGCTGCGCATCGCCGGATCCTTGGGCGTGAAGGTCGCGAACATGCTGAGCGGGGCGCAGGCCGCCGTCAGGGCCGCGCCCACGGCCGCGAGGCTGAGCCGGCGGGTCATTCGTCCAGTGTCCGTCATCGTCCTTGAGCTAGGTCAGGCCCGCTTGCGCGGCAACCATGGTTACGTCCCGGCCCATCTTTGGGACGCGCTTGACGCGGCTGCCGCGCGCCTGACCAATGCCAACCTGAACGCCGATCACCGGCAAGCACAGGGAGTTGAGGCCATGGACGGCGATCAGGCGGATGGCGGCTTTGTGCAGGCAGGGCTCGCGCAGATCGCGCCGGCGCTTCAGGCGGTGGCGGATGCGGGCGACCTCTCCGGCTTCGTCACCCTGATCTGGCGCAAAGGCCAGGTGGTCCAGGTCGACGCCGTCGGCCATCGCGACGTCGAGGCGGGCCTGCCGATGGCCCGCGACACCCTCTTCCGCATCGCCTCGATGACCAAGCCGGTCACCTCGCTCGCGGCGTTGATGCTGTGGGAGGAAGGCAGGCTCAAGCTCGACGACCCGATCACCAGGTGGCTGCCCGAGTTCGCCGACATGGCCGTGCTGAAGGATGCCGGCGGGCCTGTGGACGCGACCTATCCCGCGCCGCGTGACATCACGGTCGAAGACCTGATGACGCACCGCTCGGGCCTGGCCTATGCGTTCACCTCAACAGGGCCGATCGGCGAGGCCTATGAGGCGGCGCTGGGCCCGCCGTTGGGCGGTCACCTGACGCCGGACGAGTGGCTGAAACGGCTGGGAAGCCTGCCGCTCTCCTATCCGCCGGGCGAACGCTTCCACTACAGTCACGCCACCGAAGTGCTGGGCTTCCTGGTCGCCCGCATCGAGGGCAAGCCGCTCGGCCAGGTCCTCAAGGACCGCATCTTCGGACCGCTCGGCATGGCCGACACCGACTTCTGGTGTCCGCCGGAAAAGCGCGACCGGATGGCCAAGCTCTATCGGATCGATCCGGAAACCGATCGGCTGCAGGACGTCTCCTTCCCGCACGTCGACGCCCAGCCGGTGTTCGAGCCGGGCGGCGGCGGCCTGATCTCCACCGCCGACGACTATCTGAAATTCGCCCGCCTCTTGCTTGGCAAGGGCGAGGTCGATGGCGTGCGGCTGGTGAAGGCCTCGACCGTTGAGATGATGCGCGAGAACCGGCTGACCGAGGCTCAGCGGCAGATCCCCTTCATGGGCTTGCCCTTCTGGATGGGTCAGGGCTTCGGCCTGGGGCTGTCGGTGATCCTGGACCCGCAGGCCCAGGCTTGGGCGGGCCCGAGCACCAAAGGGGCGTTCAGCTGGCCGGGCGCCTTCGGCACCTGGTGGCGGGCCGACCCTGAGGAGGACATGGTGGCGATCTACCTGATCCAGAATTCCATGCCGCTCGGGCCGGACGCCGCCGCGCAGGTCGCCGCCAGCCCGCGCCTGGGCGGACGCCTGGCCCTGCTCACCTTCCTGAACCTTCTCTACGGCGCCCTGGGGAGATAGCCGTCGGCCCCTCAGGCCCTCGGGTCAGCCGCTATGCGGCGCCACGCACATCGGCTGGCCATGCCAGGTGGCGCCGACCAGGCTGCCGTTGCTGATCGCCTTCAGGCGGGCCTGGACGTAGTCCATGCTCTCCGGCGGCGCCTTGACGCCCGGCGGGCACAAGGGCGCGGTCACCTGCCGCGTCGCGCCGGGGCAGATGCAGATATCCTGCTGCTGGTTCAGCCGGCTGGCGTCCTGGCCTCGGCAGTGGACTAGTTTCTGGTGGCCGCTGCCGTCCAAGCAGATGCTGGTCGAATTGCGGTCCAGCGTGTCCGCCGAGGCGAGGCCGGCGCTAACGGCCAGGGCGGCCGAAGCGAGAAGGATGGAAAGCCGCATGGCGTGTCTCCGTCTTGGTTCCCCGTACAGCGCTATTGAGCCGCCGATCTGACGCACGCGTCAACCGCCGCCAAATATCGCCGGCGTTCACCACAAATTCTCGCGATAGCTTAACCGTGGGACGGGCAGACTGGCGCTATGGACCCGATCTCCACCGCCCGCTACGGCATGATGGCCGCCGCTCAGCAGCTCACCGCCTCGGCCAGCCGCATCGCGGCCGGCGGCGCCAGCGGCAGCGTCGACTACGCCTCCGAGGCGGTGACTACGATCCAGGCCTCCACGGCCTTCAAGGCCGACGTGGGCGTGATCAAGATCGCCGACCAGATGTGGCAGTCCCTGCTCGATATCCAGTCGAACTGAGCCCGCCTTCGCCCAGTCTTACGGGCGCCAGGGGCTACTGGAAGGCGATCCAGCGCCCAGCTGCCGCGCCCAGCACCCACACCAGCATCGTCGAATAGTCCACCAGCTTGGTCAGCGGCCCACCCTCTTCGCCTCGGCCGCGGAAGAGCGTGATCAGCGCCGTCCCCACGATCCAGACGCCGTACAGCGCCGTGTAGGTCTTGTTGACCGGGTTCAGGTGGTCGTAGTCGTCCGGCTTGAGGATGAAGTGGGTCTGGACGAACTGGGCTGCGATCAGGGCGACCATTCCGGCGATATAGCCCCAGCGCAGCCGGCCGCGCGTCACCGGGATCAGGATCAGCGCCGCCGCCGTGATCACGTGATAGATGCCCACGTCGATCAGGTCTGTCGTCGAGAACATCCACAGATCGATCAGGAAGATGGCGCCGCCGATCGCGAACCAGATCTTGGGCATGAGCCCCACCGCGCCGTTGGCCGCGGCGACCGGACGGCTGACGCCATAGGTCAGGATGATGCCGGACAACAGCGCCATCATCTTCACCGTGAAGGCTGAGCTGTCGTAGAGCTTGGTCGCATTGGCCGCGCCGATCAGGAGGCCGGTAGCGACGATCCCGATCACGCCCACGTTCTGCCAGAACCTCAGATTCCGGTAGATTTCGGCCGGTTCTTCCTCGGTCACCCCGGCGCCCAGCAGGCGCAGGTTCATCAGGATCGTCGTGCCGCCGATCATGATCAGCGACAGGATGTGGCCAACCTCCCAGGAGGCGTAGCCGAACTTCGGACCCTTGACCCAACTCCCTGGCGGGATGTCGCCCAGGGTGTCGACCCACGCCTTCGCCTGGGGGAAGAAATGTTCGAGGTTCATGCTGCTCATGGCTGCGCCTTCCACATCTGCGCGTCGAAGCGCTGCCCGGCCATGTTCTCTTCACCCTTCTCGGAGGTCTTGCACTGCTGCACCCAATTGATGAAATCCGGCTGTGGCTTGCCGCAGTCGTACCAGTTGTAGGGAATGAACCGGCCACAGATGATCACCAGGGTCCAGAGGACCAGCGATGCGGCGGCGGACATCCGCGCTGCCTTCGGCGGCGTCTCGTCGGCGTCCCAGCTCCCCTGCGTCGCCTGCACCCGGCCGTGGAAGACCACGATGTTGAGCAGGGCCAGCGCCAGGAAGACCATTTTCACGAGGAACTGGACGTTGTGGTAGTAATAGATCGGCTTGGCGAAGAGCAGGCCCGTCCCCGTCAGCACCACGAAGACGAAGCTGTAGATGGTCAGCGGCAGGATCGCGTCGCTGATCGTTGAGACCTTGGTCTTGCGGAAGGTCACGCCCAGCAGGCGCAGGTCCACCACCATGATGGTGCCCGCGAACAGCATCAGGGCGATCAGGTGGGTGCCTTCCAGCAGGCTCCAGAAGTTCAGCGAGCCCAGCAAGGCCTCGCTCCACGACTGACCGTCCGGCGATGGTCCCTTGCCGAGCGTATGCTCCAGCCAGTTCAAGAATGCGCCGATCATCGGCGCCGCTCCTGATATCCGTTCATTCCATTCCCCAAGCCTTCGGCGTCAAATCGCCCGGCCAAGCCTTGCGCACACACACCGACGTTAGCCGGCAATCAAGCAGCGTACGGTTCCCGCGCCGTTACGCATCCGTTACAGGGCAGAATTCTAAGCCTTTTCCAAGCGGAACCGTCAGGCCTGCTGAGAAGCCGCATCCGACAGGCTCGGGGCGAAGGCGCGCCCGAAGCGCTCCCTGTAACCTGCCGTAACCCACCACCGAGCCGCCGCTCGCGGCCGAACCCGGCGACAGAAAAAAGGGGGGCGAAACCGCCCCCCTTTTGAATTCCAGCGTCAGCCGACTACGGCTTCTCGGTCGCGTCCGCGCCATCCTTCGGCGCGCCCGTGCCGGACGAGCCCATGAACAGCTTGCGGCCGTCGGGGAAGGTCACGTCGCGGCCGTTGGCCTTGCAGATCGGCGTGCAGGCCTTGTCCTTCGACTGATAGCCGCGCACCACGATCTCGGTGCCGACCTTCAGCGAGTTCCGGTCGATGCCGGCGCGCAGCAGGGTGTTGGGCGTGCCGCCCTCCACCATCCACTCCACCTGGGCGAAGTCCGGGTTGGTGTTCTGCACGTGGACCCAGGCGTGCGGATTGATCCACTCGACCTTGGTCACCTTGCCGCGCAGCAGAACCGGCGACTTGCCGTCAAATTCGGCGGCGAACGCGTGGTGGGCGACGGCCTGGGTCACGCCGATCGAGGCGGCGGCCAGGAGGCCCACGGAAATCACAGTAGGGACAATGTAACGACGGAAGTTCATTTGGGCGTCTCCAGCGGAGGAATGCTGCGTTCTTAGCATCTTCCCGCGCCGCATTCACTGCGACGAAGGAGGACAGGGCGGATCAGATCACTTCAGCGGCTCTTTCCGCAGGTGACCGTACATCAATTCTTCGACGAATTCGACGCACTTGAACTGTTGCAGGCGCGCGTCCTCGCCGACGTGCTTGTAGAGGTTCATGCTCATTTTCCACGGGCGGGTGAAGATCTCCGGATCGGTGATCTCCGCCTCGTAGCGCATCACGCCGGGGCCGGTGGGAGTCCAGCGCTCGACGACCTTCATGTCGCCGGTGTGGTAGTTGCCGGCCCGGTCGAACCAGGTCGAGTCGAGCATGCCCGTGACGACGACGACCAGGGTGTCGCCTTCCCAGTGGGCCACCGATTGGCCCATCCAGCTGTCGACCGGCGCCGGGCCCGGATCCTTGAACTGCAGGTTGCGCACCGCGCCGGCATATTCATAGGCGATCAGGGTCGCGCTCTCGGATTGGAAGATCTGGAACGGCAGCGACATGTAGTTGGCGCGCGGCACGCCGGGCAGGTAGCACTTGATCTCCGGATCCTTGTGGATCCAGTCGGCCTTGTTGGCGTCGCGGGTCTTCAGGGCGTCGGGCTTGTAGGGGATCGCGCCCCCTTCGACCACGCCGAGACCGGCGGGCACCGAGCCCACGGCGCCCAGCGCCAGGACTTCCTTCGCCGGCACCGGCACGACCGGACCCGGGCGCATTTGCAGCGCCGCGCTCGACGCATGCGGCTCGATGTTGAAGTTGGCGGTGTTCATCACCTGCCAGACGCCGTTCAGGTCGGGATGCTTGCCGTCCGGACCGCGCGGCGCGCGATAAGCCACCGTCTTGCCCGCGGACTTCGTCGCCGCCGGCTTGGCCTTCGCCGGCGCAGTCTGCGCCTGGGCTTGGCCGCCAATCACCGCACCGGCCAACGCCAGCGCCAACATGGTTCTGATCATATTCGCTCCCCAGTTCCCCCCTGCCCTCGACGTGGCAGAGTCATATTTCTCAAATTTCTAACGGACGTTTGGACGAAGCGCCAGCCGCCCTGACTTTACAATGTGTCGCTTGCAGATTAGCGCGCCCCCATGACGCCGCGTTCTCTGTTTGCGACTCCGGTCTATGAAGCGTCGCTTAGCACGCACCGGAGTTTCGAAAATTTCAGGTCCGAATTGGAAGACGCCTGTCAGATGCTGGCGGCGGAGGACGCGGCCGGTCGCGCCTGGTGCAAGGCCAACGGCTACGGCGGTTACACCTCTTACGCCTCGCTGGACGACCTGCCGACCCGGGCCAGCGTGTTCGGTGAGCTGAAGACCCTGCTGGACCGCCACGCCAGGACCTTCGCCGAGGCGCTCAGCTTCGACCTGAAGGGCGGGCGGCTGAAGCTGGACAGCCTGTGGGTCAATATCCTGAAGCCCGGCGCCGCGCATTCGGGCCACATCCATCCGCACAGCGCCATCTCCGGCACGGTCTATGTGGCCACCCCGCCGGGCGCCAGCGCGCTGAAGCTTGAGGACCCGCGCCTGCCGCTGATGATGGCGGCGCCGCCGCGACGAACCGACGCGCCGGAAAGCGCCCAGACCTTCGTCTACCTGCAGCCGGAGCCCGGGACGATCCTGATGTGGGAAAGCTGGCTGCGCCACGAAGTGCCCGCCAATCGCGCCAGGGCCGAACGCATCTCCATCAGCTTCAACTACGGCTGGCGTTGAGCCTCAAAAGCAAAAGGCCCCGCCGGAGCGGGGCCTTCGTAATCGCTTAGCTGTCCAGGAAACTCCGCAGCTTCCGGCTCCGGCTCGGGTGCTTCAGCTTGCGCAGGGCCTTGGCTTCGATCTGGCGGATGCGTTCCCGGGTGACGCTGAACTGCTGGCCAACCTCTTCGAGGGTGTGGTCAGTGTTCATGCCGATGCCGAAGCGCATACGCAGCACGCGCTCTTCCCGCGGCGTCAGCGAGGCCAGCACGCGGGTGGTGGTCTCCCGCAGGTTCGACTGGATCGCCGCGTCGATCGGCAGGATCGCGTTCTTGTCCTCGATGAAATCACCCAGGTGCGAGTCTTCCTCATCGCCGATCGGGGTTTCGAGGCTGATCGGCTCCTTGGCGATCTTCAGGACCTTGCGGACCTTTTCCAGCGGCATGGCCAGCTTTTCGGCCAGCTCTTCCGGGGTCGGCTCGCGGCCGATCTCGTGCAGCATCTGGCGCGAGGTGCGGACGATCTTGTTGATCGTCTCGATCATGTGCACCGGGATGCGGATGGTGCGCGCCTGGTCGGCGATCGAGCGGGTGATCGCCTGACGGATCCACCAGGTGGCGTAGGTCGAGAACTTGTAGCCGCGGCGGTATTCGAACTTATCGACCGCCTTCATCAGGCCGATGTTGCCTTCCTGGATCAGGTCCAGGAACTGCAGGCCGCGGTTGGTGTATTTCTTGGCGATCGAGATCACCAGACGCAGGTTCGCCTCGACCATTTCCTTCTTGGCCTGGCGGGCTTCGCGCTCGCCCTTCTGCACGGTCTGGACGATGCGGCGGTAGTCGTCGATCGGCACGCCGGTCTCGGTGGCGAGGGCGGCGATCTCGTGGCGGATGTCGCCGATCTGGCCGTTGTCGTTCTCGGCGAACTTGGTCCAGCGGATGCCGAGCGCCTTGACCTGATCGGTCCAGTCCGGCCGCAGTTCCGAGCCGAAGTAGGCCTTCAGGAACTCGCTGCGGCTGATGCCGTAGCTGTCGGCCAGGCGCAGCAGGCGGCCTTCGAGGCCCATCAGGCGCTTGTTGATCGCGTAGAGCTGCTCGACCAGGGCCTCGATGCGGTTGTTGTTGAGCTTCAGCGTCTTCAGATGCTGGACGATGGCGCCGGTTGCGACCTGGTAGGCGGCGCGGTCCTTGTCGCTCAGGTCCTCGCCCTTCAGGCGCTGGCCGACCAGCTTCTCCTGCAGCAGGCGGAAGGCTTCGAACTCGACGGCGATGGCGTCCAGGGTGGCCATGACCCCTTCGCGGAGCTCGGCCTCCATGGCGCTGATCGTCGGGCCGGCGCCGTCGTCGAAGTCGTCGTCGCTCTCGCCTTCCGGCTGGCCCTCGACGGCCTCGGCTTCTTCCTTCTCTTCCTCGGCCTCGGCCACCGCCTCGACCGGCAGGGCCTCGACGCCGGCGTTCAGGCCGCCGTAGGTCTGCTCGAGGTCGATCACTTCGCGCAGCAGGATGCGGCCGCTTCCCAGCTCCTCGCGCCAGACCATGATGGCTTCAAAGGTCAGCGCGCTTTCGCACAGGCCGCGGATCATGGTGTCGCGGCCGGCCTCGATGCGCTTGGCGATGGCGATTTCGCCCTCGCGCGAGAGCAGCTCCACCGAGCCCATCTCGCGCAGGTACATGCGGACGGGATCGTCGGTGCGGTCGTAGGCGGCTTCCTTGGCGGTCTCGACCACCGCGGACTCCTCGCGCACGGCCACTTCGCCGCCGCCCTCGGCGTCTTCTTCCGCCTCGACGACGTTGACGCCCATCTCGCTCAACATGGCGAGCGTGTCTTCAATGGCTTCGGAGGTGACTTCCTCCGACGGCAGGACCTTGTTCAGCTCGTCCATGGTGACGTAGCCGCGGGCCTTGGCCTGCTTGATGAACTTCTTGACCGCAGCGTCCGTCAGATCGAGCAGCGGCCCGTCGCCACTGGTGGTTTCCGGCGTTTCGGCTTCGGCGGTGGTGGTGCTCATCTAAATCTCCGAGATCGGCGTCGAGCCCACCCCTGCAAGATTGGGGCGAGGCTCGGGCCGAAAATGGTTTACGGCGGTCGCACAGGTCACAGCCTTAGACCCGTCGCCCGCCCAATTCGTTCCCGTTATGATCGCGCTATGCAGTGCGCCGCGTTTGGTTTCCAGACACTGAACGGTTCCGCCACACTTCACCGGCCGCGAAGGAAGCCCCTTCACGGTCGCGTGGCGTCGTCCAGCGCCGCCGGCGAACCGGCGACAAGGCGCGACCACTGGGATCACCGCGCATCGAGGGAGGCATCTCGATCTCTGACGAGGGGCGCGCCCGATAAATCGCGGCGGCCCGAATCGATACCTGTCACAGCGCGCTAAATCCGCACGACGCCAGATGGCGTCGATGGGGCCCTGAGTCAAGGTTGGGCCGTGCGCGGAGGAAGGCGGTGAAGCTCGCCCTGAGAGATAAAATGGCTTAGTATATTGTTTTAGTTTGGATATTTTGTCGCATACGCGGCCAGATCAACTCTTGCGTGGGTCAAGGTCAAACGGGTCGCCGTCCGCTTCGGCCACCCTCCCCAGACGAGGAGGGAAGGCGTAAGCTCACGCCCGCGCCCCCGGGAGATCGCCAGTCATGATCACGCTCACCGTCAACGGCAAACGCCACGACCTCGATGTGGAGCCGGATGCGCCGCTCCTCTGGGTCCTGCGCGACGAGCTCGGCCTGACCGGCACGAAGTTCGGCTGCGGCATCGCCCAGTGCGGCGCCTGCACGGTGCAGGTGGACGGCAAACCGGTGCGCTCCTGCGTCACCCCGACGGGCTCCGTGAAGGGCCAGATCACCACGATCGAGGGCCTGTCTGCGAACCTCAAGCACCCGGTCCAGCAGGCCTGGCTGGCCGAGGACGTCCCGCAGTGCGGCTACTGCCAGTCCGGCCAGATCATGGCCGCCGCCGCGCTCCTGGCCACGACGCCCAACCCGAGCGACGCCGACATTGACGCCAAGATGACCAACATCTGCCGCTGCGGCACCTATCCGCGCATCCGCAAGGCCGTCCACCGGGCGGCGGCGGCTATGGCCAAGGGAGTTAAGGCATGAACGCCATCTCGCTCTCCCGCCGCGCGCTGGTTTTTTCCGGGCTGTCGGTGACCGGCGCCCTGGTGATCGGCGTCCCGATGACCGCCGAGGCGGCGTTGCAGCCGCCGGTGATGGCCGACGGAACCAACCCGGCCAAGGAGATGACCGCCTTCCTGATCATCGAGCGCGACAACGCCGTGACCATCCGCGTGCCGCATCAGGAGATGGGCCAGGGCACCACGACGGCCCTGGCTATGCTGGTGGCCGAGGAGCTGGAGTGCGACTGGGCCAAGGTGAAGGTCGAATACGCCTCGGCCAACCGCAATTCGCGGGCCGGCGGCAACCTCTACGGCCGGATGCAGACGGTGGGATCGAGCGGGCTGCGCACCTCGGTGAGCATGATGCAGCAGGCCGGCGCCAGCGCCCGCGAACGCCTCCGGCTGGCCGCCGCCGAGCAGTGGAAGGTCGACCCCGCCGACTGCGCCGTCTCGGCCGGCAAATGCGTGCACAAGGCCTCCAACCGCAGCCTTGACTATGGCGCCCTGGCCCCTGCCGCCGCCGCGGTGCAGCTGCCCGCGGAGCCGGCGATCAAGACGCCGGACAAGTACCAGTTGGTGGGCAAGTGGACCCCGCGCCTCGACACCGCCGCCAAGCTCGACGGCTCGGCCAAGTTCGGCCTCGACGCCCAGGTTCCGGGGATGGTCTACGCCGCGGTCTGGTCGGCGCCGGTCTACGGCGGGTCGCTGAAATCCGTGGATGACGCCGCGCTCAAGGACCTGCGCGGGATCGTCGGTGTCGTGAAGCTCAAGGACGCCGTCGTAGTGGTCGCGGACCGCTATTGGCGCGCCAAGAAGGGCCTCGATGCGCTGAAGATCGAGTGGGACGACGGCGGCTACGGCGCGGTCGATACCGAAACCCTGGCCAGCGGCTACCGCGCGGCCCTCGATAAGCCCATGGCGAGCGCCGAGAAGAAGGGCGACGCGCAGGCGGCGCTCGCCGTGCCGGGCGCGAAGCTCGTGGAGGCGGTCTACGAGGCCCCGCTCCTGTCACACTCGCCGATGGAGCCGATGAACTGCACGGTGGCCTTGAGCGCCGACCGCGCCGATGTCTGGCTCTCCACCCAGGCGCCGATGGTGGTGCTGCAGACGACGGCCAAGGAAGCCGGCCTCAAGCCCGAGCAGGTCTA
Organism: Phenylobacterium sp.; assembly: GCF_036264965.1. Taxonomy (GTDB): domain Bacteria; phylum Pseudomonadota; class Alphaproteobacteria; order Caulobacterales; family Caulobacteraceae; genus Phenylobacterium. The sequence continues at coordinate 329 of NZ_DATAPY010000012.1, read as the reverse complement.
CGTCCACAACGCCTTCGTCGGCGGCGGCTTCGGGCGGCGCGATGCGAGCGACGAGATCATCCAGGCGATCGCCATCGCCAAGGACGTGCAGCGGCCGGTGAAGCTCATCTGGACGCGCGAGGAGGACACCCGCCACGACAATTTCCGTCCCCATGCCGTGGTGCGGTTCAAGGCCGGCGTCGGAGCCGATGGGGTCCCGACCGCCTGGTCGATGCGCGTCGTGACGTCGTCCATCCTGGCCTCGGCCAAGATGACCTTCCCCGGCCTCAAGGGTCCCGAGCCGATGGCGACCGCGGGGCTGTCCAACAACGGCTACAACGTGCCCAACA
>NZ_DATAPY010000011.1:0-16686 GCF_036264965.1 Phenylobacterium sp. | reverse complement strand
GCGGGCGAAGCTGACCACCAGGATGGAGTTGGCGGTCGCCACGCCCATGCACATGATGGCGCCCGTCAAGGCGGGCACCGACAGGGTCGTGCCCGTGGCGAACAGCATCCAGACGATCCCGGCCAGGGCGGCCGGCAGGGCGGTGATGATCACGAACGGGTCGAGCCAGGACTGGAAGTTCACGACGATCAGCAGGTAGATCAGCACGATCGCACCGAGCAGCCCGAAGCCCAGGCCCGCGAAGGCAGTGTTCATCGTGGAGACCTGGCCGCGCAGGGTGACGGTCGCCCCCTTCGGCGCGTCCTTGGCGGTCGCGGCGATCAGGGCCTGCACGTCGTGGGCGACTCCGGCCAAGTCACGGCCCTGCGTCGTCGCGTAGAGGTCGATCACCGGCTGGATGTCGTAGTGGCTGACCACGGCGCTCGACTGTTCCCGGCTGATCTTGCCGAGCCCGCCGAGGATCTGCAGTCCGGTCGTCGGCGCCGTGCCCGTCACCGGCAGGTTCTCCAGCGCCGGCAGGGTATTGACGCTGTACTCCGGCGTCTGGGCGACGACGGGGTAGGAGACCCCGTTGGCGGGGTTCAGCCAGAAGATCGGCTGGCCCTGCGAACTGCCGGCCAGGGACGTGGAAACGCTGTTGGTCACGTCGCGCTCCGTCAGTCCCAACTGGGCCATCCGGGACCGGTCGACGTCGACGCGCAGCTGCGGATTGTCCATCGATTGCTGCATGCGCGCATCGGCGATCCCGCGGATGGTCTGCATGCGGCGCAGCAGCTCCAGGGCGTAGGCCTGGTTCTTCTGCCGGTCCGGGCCGGCGATCTGCAGGTCGAGCGGCGCGGGCGAGCCGAAATTCAGGATCTGGCTGATGATGTCGGCCGGCGGGAACGAGAAGGTCGCGCCGGGGAAAGCGGCCGGCAGCCGCTCGCGCAGCGTCTTCACATAGCCGGCCGTCGGATGGTGCTTGGCGTTCAGGCTGATGAAGATGTCGCCGTCCTGGTAACCGATCAGGCCGGTGTTGCTGTAGACGACGTTCACCGCGCTGATCGGCATGCCGATGTTGTCGACGATCGAGTTCACCTCGTCGGGCGGGATCACCTGGCGGACCTGCCGTTCGACGTCGCCGAACATGGCGGAGGCGTCCTCGATCCGGGTGCCGACAGGCGGGCGGACGTGCAGGGTGATCTGGCCGGAATCCACCGACGGGAAGAAGTTCGCGCCGAGGAACGGCGCCAGGCCAAACGAGGCGATGACCACCGTCAGGAAAGCCACGACAAAGATCCGCCGGTGCGCCAGCGCCAGGCCAAGAAGATTGCTGTAGACCTCGCGGAATCCGTCGAAGCGGCGGGCGAAGGCTTGCTGGAAGCGGGCCAGAGGATTGCGCGACGCGGGCGCGGCGCCTGACTGTCCGCCAGCGCCTTCCGCAACGTGGCCATGCGGCTTCAGGAGATACATCGCCAACGTCGGCACCAGGGTCCGCGACAGGACGAACGAGCCGATCATGGCGAACACCACCGCCTCGGCCATGGGCACGAACAGGAACCCGGCGACACCCTGCAGAGCGAACATCGGCACGAAGACGATGCAGATGCAGAGCAGGCTGACGAAGGCCGGGGTGACGATCTGCGCCGCGCCGTCGAGGATGGCCGTCCGGACATCCTTGCCCTGCTCCAGGTGCCAGTTGATGTTCTCGATCGTGACCGTCGCATCATCCACAAGGATGCCGACCGCCAGCGCCAGGCCGCCCAGGGTCATGATGTTCAGGGTCTGGCCGGCCATGGACAGGCCGATGATCGCGCACAGGATCGCCAGGGGAATGGAGGTCGCGATGATCAGGGTCGAGCGCCAGCTGCCGAGGAACAGCAGGATCATCAGGCTGGTCAGGCTGGCGGCAATGAGCCCTTCCCTCACCACCCCCGAGACGGCGGCCTTCACGAACACCGACTGATCGTTCAAGGGCACGATCCGGAAGTCCGGCGGCATCAGCGCCTTCACCCGCGGCAAGGCGTCCTTCACGCCCTGCACCACCGACAGGGTCGAGGCCGAGCCGGCTTTCAGGATGGTCGTCAGGACGGCGCGCGAGCCGTCGACGTGCACGACGCTCTGCTGCGGCGGCGCGCCGTCGAGCACATGGCCGACGTCGCGGATCAGGACGGTGGCGCCGCCGACCGTCTTGATCGGCAGGTCGTTCAACTCATCGACCGTCTCGGGGGAGTCGTTGAGCTTCACCGTGTATTGCAGCGAGCCGATCTTGGCCGTGCCGGCGGGAATGATCTGGTCCTGGGCGGCGATCGCGGCCTCGACGTCCTGCGCCGACAGCCCCTTGGCCTGCAGCGCCTGGGGATCGAGATCGATCTCGACCTCCCGGACCTTCCCTCCATAGGGATAGGGAATGGCCGCGCCCGGCACGGCGCTGAGGATCGGACGGATCGTATTCATGGTCAGGTCCAGCACCTGCTGCTCGGACTGCCGCAGGCTGGACGTGGCCAATTGCAGGATCGGCACGGTCGAGGCGTTGTAGTTCAGGATCAACGGCGGCGTGGCGCCGGGCGGCAGTTGCTTCAGGACGGACTGGGAGACGGAGGTGACCTGTGCGGTGGCGGTGCGCATGTCCGCGCCGGGCTGGAAGTAGATCTTCACCACGCCCATGCCGGCCAGCGACTGGCTCTCGATGTGCTCGATATTGCCAACCGTGAGCGGCAGGCTGCGTTCGTAAGGCGTGATGATCCGGCCGGCCATCTCGTCCGGCGGCAGGCCGGTGTAGCTCCAAGCGACCCCGATCACCGGCACCCCGATGTTCGGGAAGATGTCGGTGGGGGTCTTCAGCGCCGCCAGCGGACCCGCGAGCAGGATGAAGAGCGCCAGGACGATAAAGGTGTAGGGCCGCTGCAGCGCGACGCGGACGATCCAGATCATTTTCTGTCTATTTCCTGTGCGAGGCGGCGCAGCGGCCCCGGCGGGCTCAGCGGCTTGAGGCCCGGCGCGCGGGCGGCGCCATGAAGTCCGGGGAGATCCGGTCCTCGACGAAGCGCCTGAGAATGGCGTCGATCTGCGACTTGGCGGCCTCGTCGAGGCGCCAACCGGAGACCTCGTCGACCGGATCGAGCTGCGCCGGACGGCGGGCGCCCCACAGCGCGATCGTCGGTCCCTGGTCGAGGATCCAGCGCACCGCGAGCGCGGGCAGCGACTTGCCGAAACGCTCACGCGCCAGGGTCTTCAGGGCCTCGGCCGCCGCAAGATACCGCCGGAAGCGCTCACCCTGGAACTTCGGATCCTGTTTGCGAAGGTCATCGCCGGTGAAGGCGGTCTGGGCGGTTATCCGGCCGGCGAGCAGGCCACGGCACAGGGCGCCATAGGCCAGCACCGTCAGGCCCGCGGCCTTGGCGTGCGGAAGCACATCGGCTTCGATCTCGCGTTCGAAGAGGTTGTAGGGCGGCTGGACGGCGTCCAGCGGGGTCACCGCGCTGAAGGCGTCGGTCTGCGCCGGTGAGAAGTTGCTCACGCCGATCGCCCGGATCTTGCCCTCACGGCGCAGCTCGCCCAGCGCCTCCGCGGTCTGGGCGATCGGGGTCTCGTTGTCGGGCCAATGCACCTGGTAGAGGTCGATCACGTCGGTGCGCAGGCGACGCAGCGACGCTTCGATCTCCTGGCGGATGCGCGCGGGGCTGGAATCGCGGAAGGGTTTTCCGTCCTCCCAGGACAGCCCCACCTTGGTGGCGATTTGCACCTTGTCGCGCAGGCGACCCTCGGCGATGGCCTTGCCGACGACCTCCTCCGAGACGCCGAAGCCGTATACCGGCGCCGTGTCGATCAACGTCACCCCGCGCTCGACAGCCGAGCGAATGGTGGCGATCGACTGAGCCTCGTCGGCGCCGCCCCACATCCAGCCGCCGATCGCCCAGGTTCCGAGGCCGATACGGGAGGTTGTCACGCCCGAGGCGCCGATCATCATCTTTTCCATGTTCAGGTCCTTTCTGCGTCTGAGGTGTTGGTTCGGCCGCGCCGGGGCTGGCCCGCGTCGGCGGCCGCCAGGCCGCCTATGGCCGACCAGTCGAGCTGGTCGCCGCCCTGGGCCATGAGGGTCAGGAACCGGTCGCGCAGCAGGCTGGCGAGCGGCATCGGCACGTTGAGGCCTTCGGCCGCAGCGAGGGCCAGCCGTATGTCCTTCTGTCCCAGGGGCGCGGCGAAGCCGGCCGGCTCGAACCGACCTTCGGCGATCATGGCGCCGTAGAGCCTGTAAGCCGGGACGTCGAAGAGGGCCGAGGTGATCGTGTCGAGATATCGCGTGCGGTCGATGCCGGCCTTACCGACCAGCGCCATCGCCTCCCCCAGCGCCTCGATCACGGACGCCAGCAGGAAATTGCCGCTGAGCTTCACCAGATTGGCGTGGGCGGGCGTCTCCGAGACAATGAACGTCGCCCGCCCGATCGCATCGAGGATCGGACCGGCATCATCGATCGCGGCGGCGGGGCCGGCGGCGACGACGGCGAGTTGGCCCGCCGCGGCGACCTCCGGCCGGCCGAAGACCGGCGCTGAGACGAGCCGGCTGTTGAGCTCACGATGCGCCAGCGTCAGCCGCTCGGCGAGGACGACGCTGATCGTGCTCGAGGAGATGTGGATCGCGCCCGGAGACAGTGTCTCGATCACGCCGCCGTCGCCGAAGACGACGTCTTCGACGGCCTGGTCGTTCGCCAGCATCGTCAGGACCGCTTCACCGCGGCAAGCATCCGCGATGGTCACGGCGACCTTGGCGCCCTGCGCGGCCAACGCCGCAGTCTTCGCAGGCGAGCGATTGTAGACGGTGACCTCATGGCCCGCCTTCAACAGATTGGCGGCCATGCCGGCGCCCATGCGCCCCAGCCCGATGAAACCGATCTTCATGATGACGCCTCGCGTTGTGACGACTTTCGACCGCTGCGGCCGCGCCGGTCCAGGCGCGGCCTGCGATCTTGAAGACGAGATTTGGGGGGCGATCCTGTCAGGCGCCGCGCGCCGGTTCTTACATTCGTGTCAGGCGGCGCGCGGAGCCGGCGCCCGCCCTAGACAGCGTCTAGGGCTCTTCCGCCAATCGGTAGCCGGCGCCGCGGACGGTGTGCAGCAGAGGCTTGTCGAACCCGGTCTCCAGCGACTTCCGCAGTCGGCTGATATGGGTGTCGATGATGCTGGTGTGGGGATCGAAGCGGTAGTCCCAGACCCGTTCGAGCAGCATCACCCGAGTGACTACGCGGTTCTGGTTGCGCAGCAGGAACTCGAGCAATTTGAACTCGCGCGGCAGGAGCTCGATCGGCCGGCCCGCCCGGACCACCTTGCGGGTCAGCAGGTCCATCACCAGGTCGCCGCAGCGGAGCTCCGTTTCGACGGCTTTCTCGGTGCGTCGACGGATCAGGTTCTCAAGCCGCGCGTGGAGTTCGGAAAACCCGAACGGCTTGGTCAGATAGTCGTCCCCGCCCGCCCGCAGTCCTTTGACCCGCTCGTCCAGATGGCCCATGGCCGAAAGGATCAGGATCGGGGTCGGCGCGCCCGCGGCCCGCAGGGCCTTGACCACCGCCAGCCCGTCCAGACCGGGGATCATGCGGTCCATGACGATGGCGTCGAACTCGGACGAGGTCGCCATATAGAGCGCATCGCGGCCGTCGCCGACGTGTTCGACCGTGAATCCCTCTTCGCGCAGACCCTTGGCGATATAGTCCGCGGTCGACGCATCATCTTCGACCACCAGCACGCGCCTGGACATGCCTAAGCTCCTTCACGTCCGACCGCCGGTCCACCCTCTGGGGCGTAGCGTCAGCTAGGACCCGAGGCCCGGTCTTGGCAACACGGCCTCGCTCATACGTGGGGGCCGCGCCTAGCGGACGCCTATTCGGCTTCCTTACAAAGCTGTGGGGCCGAGCGGCGTGGCCTAGTTTGAATTCCTGTAAGGTCGAAGCGCAGCCCGCTGTGAGGCGATCGGCCAAGATTCAACGAGAGCGCAGGGGCGATCCGCTCGTCCGGCTGCAGTCCCGAGTGCTCGGCCACGCCATCGGAGCTGCATCATGACCTTCGCCATCGTCGAGCTGGATGCGCAGCTCGCCTCGCGGGAGGCGAACCACCGGTTCCTCAACACCCTCACCGCACTACACGGACTGCTGCGGAACGACTTCCGCGGGTTTGCCGATCCGGCCGTCCGCGACGCCGTCAACGTCTTCTCCAGTCGCATCCAGGCCTTCGCCAGCGTGCACCGGACCCTCGGCGAGGATTCCGGCCAGGATCGCGTCGATGCGGCGGCCCACCTGGCGAAGCTCTGCGAAGAGCTGTGCGTCGCACATCTGGCGCCGCGCGGCGTGTGGTGCGAGTTCCGGTCCGACGCCGCCGACTTGCCGCACGCGGTCTGCCAGAAGTTGAGTCTGATCATCGTCGAGCTGGTCACCAACGCGGCCAAGCACGCCTTCGGCGGGCGCAGCGGCGGCCGGGTCAGCGTGTCACTGCGCCGCGCCGGAGACGGATGGATATGCCAGGTCGCCGACAACGGTTCAGGCCTGCGTGGCGGCGGCGGCGGTGACGGCATGAAGCTCGTTCGCAGGCTGGCGCAGGCGCTCGGCAGCGCCCTGATTGTCCATTCCGACGCCGGCGGGGTCATTGTGACGCTTCGCCTGGCGGACCGGGATGTCTGATCAGGCGGGGGTTCCGCGCGTCAGGGTCAATACGGCGCGGAGCCCAGGACGGTTGTCCTCCAGCCGCAACTCGCCGCCATGCAGCTTGGCGGCCGCGGCGACGATGGAGAGCCCGAGACCCGACCCCGATCCGCCGCGCGCTTCGTCCAGCCGGACAAAACGGTCCTTCACCCGTCCGCGGTCGGCCTCCGGAATGCCAGGGCCGTCGTCCGCGACGACGATCTCCGCAAGACCGGCGCCGTTCAGCACCTCGAGCTTCACGGTCGCGCCGGAACCCGCGTGCCGCGCGGCGTTGAACAGCAGGTTGCCGATCGCCTGGCGAAGCAATTGCTCGTGCCCTTCGATGATCGTCGAGCCCGGCGCGACGATCTCCAACTGCTGGCCGGCGTCTTCGAGCACCGGCGCAAACAGGCTCGCGACGTCCAGCACCACCTCGTCCAACCGCACGGGCTGCATCATCTCCCGGGACAGGCCGGACTCGGCGCGGGCGATGTCGATCAGGGCCGTGAAGACCGACGACACGCGCTCAAGCTCCAGGCTGACCTCCTCCAGGGCGGCGCGGCAGTCGGCCTCGCCGGTCGCCGGATCGAGGGCGCTGTCGACCGCACCGCGCATGCGGGTGAGAGGTGTGCGCAGGTCGTGGGCCAGGCTGTCGGTGACCGTGCGCATGCCGGTCAGCAGTTCCTCGATGCGGTCGAGCATCCTGTTCAAAGACGCGCCGATGCGGTCGAAGGAGTCGCCCCGCTCCGAGACCTCGGCTCGGGCTCTCAGGTCGCCGGCGGCGATGCGCTCTGCGACGCTGGCGACAGCTCCGGCGCGCTGGATCAGCAGGGCGTTCAGCAACAGGCCTACGCCCAGGCTGGTCGTGACCACGATCGCGAGCCCGACCAGGAGTCCGTCGGCGGTTCGGGCTTCGAAGTCTCGCTGTCCGGCGGTATCGCGGCCGACGATCAGCAGCGATCCGTCCGGCAGCCTGCCGGCGGTGGCGTAAAAGGCGATCGGGCCCGCCTTCGTGCGGGCATGAACCTTGGCCCAGCCGTCCAGGGGCGGCGAAGCTGGAGCCGCCAGCAGGTCGCCGCCCAGGCGACGCCCGTGGATGTCGAACAGTCCGTAGTGGGCTTCCGCGGCCGCCAACCGCGAACGGCGCTCCATCCGCGTCACCAGCCCTTGCGAGCCCTCCGAGTTGAAGACCTCCGCCAGGATCTGCCTCTCAGCCAGAGCGACGTCGCGCTCGCGGGCGAGGAAGACGCGCTCACCCGCCAGGTTGACCAGGTAGAAGGCGATGGCGACGGCCCCAAGCACCGTGATCATCGCAAAGGCGGTGAACGCCAGCGGCCGCAGGCGAAAGGACGGGCCGGGGAACGGCATCCCTATATCCTCCGGTCCGCGATCGATGACGCCATGTGCGCCCTCCTGTCGGCGCTCTTGTACGGCGCTGCTCCGCAGGCAACTCCAAGGCGAGCTTACACCCTTGTAAGTCCCGGGCGAGGCCGCCGCCGCGCGAGCCTGCGAAGATGTCTCCCATAGCCCGCGGGGGCCGGGTTCGCGTTTGGAGACCAACGTGGGTTGGAAATCGTGGCTAGGAGGCGCCTTCGCCCTGGTGTTCGCGGGCTTGCTTTGCCTCGTGTCGCCGCGGTTGGGCGGGCTCGCCCTGATCGTACTCGCCCTGGGGGCCGTGGCGACGGTTGCCTTCCGGCTGCTGTGAGGCGCCCCCACTTCACACGGAGTCCGCCTCCGGCCTTCTTCGGCGAGAACCTGACCGACAAGCTGACGTCGGAATCATCGCCGTGGGTCCGTTTGGGGCGGGAGACGGATTTTCCGGCCGGCGACGATCAAAGCGCGACGTGCTTACGGACGCCCGAAAAATCTGAAGTAGAACGCAACGAACACCAAAACGACGCCAACGTTCACCGCTAACCGTTCCCAGAACCAGACCCGGTGTCTGAAGAAGCTCAGATCAACGCCGACTATGATGGCCGCCATCGCCATCACATAAAGTAGGACAGCCAGCTGTCTGCCCGTTCCTGTGGGAAACACCATTTTGGGTCCTCCATCGCGTGAGCGGCCATCTCAGGAGATTGATTCACTCACGCGGTCAGCCATGGCTATTTGATCTTCACCGTCACCAAACCCGCCGGCAGGCTGACCTCGAAAGTGTCGCCCGACTTCTTGTCGGCGGGAAAGGCCATACAGTTTTCCCCCGGCCTGATCCCGCCCGTGGAGCAGACCTTGTCGCCATCGATCCGCCACGTCCCGTTGATCTGTCCGTTCATGCCGGTGAATTTGCCGTCGGGCGTGAAGGTCAACTCAAAGCCCGCGCTCTGGAACGTCAGGCTCATGCCGTGGGCGGCGATCTCTTGCGCCGTATCGGCGGCGGCGGGTGTGGCGGCCAGCAAAAGCAAGCTCATGGCCAGGACTTGGCTGCGCATCGGCATCTCCATATCGGAGTTCCATCACATTGTATGAATGTATGCATACACGATGTCTAGCATCTTGCGGCGCTCCGCCGAGAATTGTTCGGAGGCCAGGAGCAATGGCGAAGGCGGCGCGCAAGACCGAAAGCGGCGCTCTCCGCCCTAGGCGACCTGATTGGTCCTCTTTGCCGCGCGAACCTGACGGCGCGTTGACGGCGCTCGATGGGGTGCGTCGAGCAGTTTACGCAGCTTGGCCGCCAACGCCGCGGCCTCGTACGGTTTGTCCAGAATGGTGTGATTGGCGCCGCCCAACAGCTCCTTGTGGCCGATGAAGCCGGAGGTCAGCAGGATCTTCAGGGCTTTCCGCTCCCGCTGCGCCGCCTCTGCGAGGGCGATCCCGCTCGTGCCGCCGGGCATGACGACGTCGGAGAATAGCAGAGCGATCTGCGGGTCCTGCCGCAGGATCGCGAGCGCCTCGTCCGCGGTCGTCGCGCTGACGACCTGGTAGCCAAGCCCCTCAAGAAGATCGACCGTCAGCCGCAAAACCGCCGGATCGTCTTCCGCCACGAGGATCCGCTCGCTGCCGCCCACCATGTCCTCGTAGATCGGCTTGGAGACAGGCGCTTCAATCGGCTCGGTCGAAACCGGCAGCAGGATCTCGAAGCGCGTGCCCACCTGCGCGGCGCTCGATATCCGCACATGTCCCTCCGACTGCTGCACGAACCCATAGACCTGGGAAAGCCCCAGCCCGGAACCGCGACCGACCTCCTTGGTCGTGAAGAAGGGTTCGAACACGCGCGCCCGCACCTCGGGGCTCATGCCCTTGCCGGTGTCCTCGACGGCCAGGCAAATGGCGCCGGCGGGCAGGCCGCTAGGGTCTGCCGCCGCCAGCGTCGAGGCGGAGATCGTCAGGGTCCCGTCGCCTTCCATGGCGTCGCGGGCGTTGACCGCCAGGTTCAGAAGCGCCGCCTCCATCTGGGTGACGTCGATGTTGGCGCGCAGCGCTTCGTCGCCCAGGTCCAGGCGAACTGTAACCGCCTCGCCGACCGCCTGGCGGATCAGCGGGCAGAAGTCCTGGACCAGGCGGCGGACGTCGACGGTCACGGGCTGGAGGTTCTGGCGGCGTGAGAAGGCCAGGAGCTGCCGGGTGAGATCGCGGCCGCGCTCGGCGGCCTGGCGGATGGCGTCGATGCGCAGCGCCCGCTTCACGTCATCCTCGGACCGGCGCGCCATGATGTCGACGTTGCCCAGCACGACGGTCAATAGATTGTTGAAATCGTGGGCGACTCCACCGGTCAGCTGGCCGACGGCCTCCATCTTGTGGGCCTGCACGAGCTGCTCCTCCAGCGAGTGGCGCTCGGTCGAGTCCATGATGACACCGAAGATCTGCGGTCCGCTGTCGTCGTCGCCGGGCGCGAGCACACCCTGATCGGCCAGCCAACGGTAGCTGCCATCGGCGCACAGCCAGCGGAATTCGCAGGCGTAGACGCCGGTCCGCACCGCGGCCGATACGGTCTCGACCACCCGCGAAAGGTCCTCCGGATGGATGCGCGAGGAGCCGAAGCCGGGATCGCTGACGAAAGCCTCCGGCGGGAAGCCCGTGATCGCCTCCACGCCCTCGCTGACGAAGACCGGCGCGAACGGTGGCGCGGCCGAACGCGCATGGAAGACGATCGGCAGGGACTGCAGGATCGCCTGCTGCTGGGCCTCCGCGCGGCGCAGCGCCTGTTCGGCCCGGATCTTGGAGGCCTGGATGCGGGCGTTCTCCTCCAGCAGCCACTGTCGGTGCGCGGCCAGGCGCTTGGCCTCTTCCGTGCGCAGGTAGATGTCGACCAGCACCGAGACCTTCGAGCGCAGGATGAAGGGATCGACCGGCTTGAACACCATGTCGACCGCACCGGCCGAGTAGGCCTTGAAGACGTGCGCCTCGTCGCGAAAGATCGCCGTCAGGAACACGATCGGGGTGCGGGCCGTACGCTTGCGGCCGCGGATCAGGGCGGCGGTCTCGTAGCCGTCCATCCCCGGCATGTGCAGGTCCAGCAGGATCACCGCGAAGTCGTCCTGCAGCACCCGCCGCAGCGCCTCGTCGCCGGAGGGGGCCACCACCAGCTCGTGGCCAAGCTCCTCCAGGGCCTGCACGGCCGCAAAGGCGTTGCGCTCGTCGTCGTCGACGATCAGCACCTTGGCCCGCAACGGGGTCGCCAGGTCTGGCGGCTCCGCGGGAGCCGTTCCCTCGGCGCGAACCTGGCCCATGCCTGCGGCCATGCTCAAACCGCCTGCGGCATCCGGGGGGCGACCGGCTCGGTGGCCAGTCGCCGGGCGTCCGACTTCTGGACCGAGACGCGCAGCACCGAGACCAGATGATCGATGTCGACCGGCTTGGAAACATAGTCCGAGGCGCCGGCCTGGATGCACTTCTGCCGGTCGCCCTTCATCGCCTTGGCGGTCACCGCGATCACCGGCAGGTCAGCGAACATCGGCCGCGAGCGGATCTCGCGGATGGCTTCGTAGCCGTCCATGTCGGGCATCATGATGTCGACCAGCACGACGTCGGCGTCGGGCGTGGCGTCCAGCAGCTCGACCCCGCCGCGGCCGCTCTCGGCATAGATGAACTCGACGCCGTAATCCTCCAGAGCACTGGCCAGCGAGAAGATGTTGCGGATGTCGTCGTCGATCATCAGCACCTTGCGGCCGGTCAGAACGGTGTCCGCCGCGCGGCTCTGGGCGAGCTTGGCCTTGGTGGGCTCCGACAGCGCCTCCAGCGGCTGATGCAGCAACTGGCTGGTCTGTTCGATCAGCTGGTCGGCGGTGCGCGCCAGCCGGACCAAGCCGCCGAATACGCCGAGCCGCAGCCGCCGATCGTCCTCGGCCGGCAGCTCGTCCGGCGCGAAGGCCACCACGGCGGGCCGATGTTCGATCTTCTTGAGGCCGTCAATAAGCCCGGCTGTCGCGACTTCGGGGATCGCCACGACCAGGACCGCCGAGCGGTCCGCGCCGCGCCCCGACAGCACCGCGGCGAGGTCGTCGGTGACCTCGACCTCCCCGAAACACTGGCGCAGGGCCTCGGCCGCCTCGCCCTCCTGGCCGACCAGGACGACGCGGCGGTCGCTCCTCGCGACGAAGGTCTTCACCGCCTCCAGGGTCGAGATCACGACCTCGCGGTCCACCGGCTTGTGGGTGAAGCCAAAGGCCCCGATCGCGAACCCGAGCCCGCGCTGGTCGTCGGCGGAAATCACATGCACCGGGATATGCCGGGTCTCAGACGTGCGCTTCAAGAGGTCCAACAACGCCAAGCCGTCCATGTCCGGCAGGCCGATGTCCAGCATGATGGCGTCGGGCGCAAAGCGCCGGGCGAGCGCCGCCACCGCGGCCCCTTCGCCGGTCACGACGCCCTTGAAGCCGCTGTCGCGAACCAGCGACAGCAGGATGGCGGCGAAACGCGGATCGTCCTCGACGATCAGCACCGTGGCGTCGCCGGGCGCGATCCCGTCGCGGTCGTCGGCGACCGGCTCCGGCGCGTCGTCCGACAGGCTCGCGCCGGCGGCCATCCGTGCGGTGATCGCCAGGGTGCGGCCGGCGGACGGCGCCTGCGCCTGCGGGCTGAAGTTCAGGGGCAGGAAAAGGGTGAAGGTCGAGCCTTCGCCGGGCCGGCTTTCGACCCGCAGTTCGCCGCCCAGCACCCGGGTGATCTCGCGGCTGATCGACAGGCCCAGACCCGTGCCGCCGTATTTGCGGCTGGTGGTGCCGTCAGCCTGCTGGAAGGCCTCGAAGATGATCCGCTGCTTGTCCTCCGGGATGCCGATGCCGGAGTCCTGGACGCTGAACGCCAGGACCTGGCCCGCGGTGTTCAAGTGGTCGTTATCCGGACTCCAGCCGCCCTGCACCCGCCTGACCTCCAGCTTCACGAAGCCGCGTTCGGTGAACTTGAACGCGTTGGAGAGCAGGTTCTTGATGATCTGCTGCAAGCGTTTGTCGTCGGTGTACATCGAGCGCGGCAGCGACCGCTCGAGCCGGATCTCGAAGTCCAGCTTCTTGTCCATGGCGACCTGCGAGAAGGTCCGGTCGACCTGGTCGCGGAGGCTGGCCAAGGACATCTCGCCGATGTCCAGGGTGACGGTGCCGGACTCTATCTTGGCCACATCGAGGACGTCGTTGATCAGGCCGAGCAGGTCCGTGCCGGCATCATGGATGTTGCGGGCGAACTCGACCTGCTTGTCGGACAGGTTGCCCTGGCCGTTGTCGGCCAGCAGCTTCGAAAGGATCAGCAGCGAGTTCAGCGGCGTGCGCAACTCGTGGCTCATGTTGGCCAGGAACTCGGACTTGTACTTCGAGGTCACCGCCAGCTGCTCGGCCTTGTCCTCCAGGGCCAGCTTGGCCTGCTCGACCTCGCGGTTCTTGCCTTCCACCTGGGTATTCTGCTCGGAAAGCAGCTGGGCCTTTTCCTCAAGCTCGGCGTTGGTCTGCTGCAGCTCTTCCTGCTTGGTGCGCAGCAGCTCCTCGGATTGCCGCAGGGAGGCCGCCTGCTGTTCCAGCCGGTCGTTGGTCTTGGTGAGCTCCTCCTGCTGGGCTTGCAGCTCGGACGTCAGCAGCTGGGACTGCTTCAACAGGCCCTCGGTGCGCATGTTGGCCGCGATGGTCGAGAGCACGATGCCGATGGACTCCATCAGCTGATCGAGGAAGGCCTGCTGGGTCTCGTTGAAGTCGCCGAGGGTCGCCAACTCGATCACCGCCTTCACGTCGCCTTCGAACAGCGCGGGCAGCACGATGATGTTCTGCGGCGCCGCCTCCCCCAGGCCGGACGAGATCTGCACATAGTCGGACGGCACGTTGGTCAGCAGGATGCGCGATTTCTCGTAGGCGCACTGGCCGATCAGGCCCTCGCGCAGCTTGAACGCGCTGGCCAGGTGCTTGCGGTTGTTGAAGGCGTAGGTGGCCGCCAGGTTCAGGACCTCCTGGCCCTCCGGGTCGACGTCGGCGACATAGAACACCGCGTGCTGGGCGTTGATCAGCGGCGCCAGCTCGGACAGCACCAGGTTGGACACCGTGGAGAGGTCGCGCTCGCCCTGCAGCATGCGGGTGAACCGGGCGAGATTGGTCTTCAGCCAGTCCTGCTCGGTGTTCTTCAGCGTCTGATCCTTCAGGTTGCGGATCATCTCGTTGATGTTGTTCTTCAGCTCCTCCACCTCGCCGGAGGCCTCCACGGTGATCGACCGCGTCAGGTCACCCTGGGTCACGGCGGTAGACACCTCTGCGATGGCGCGCACCTGGGTGGTCAGGTTGGCGGCCAGCTCGTTGACGTTGTCGGTCAGGTCGCGCCACAGGCCGGCCGCGCCGGGCACCCGGGCCTGGCCGCCGAGCTTGCCTTCCGAACCCACCTCGCGCGCCACGTTGGTCACCTGGTCGGCGAAGGTCGCCAGCGTCTCGATCATGCCGTTGATGGTGTCGGCCAGGCTGGCGATCTCGCCCTTGGCGTCGAGGGTCAGCTTGCGCTTCAGGTCGCCCTCGGCCACCGCGGTGACCACGTCGGCGATGTTCCGCACCTGACCTGTCAGGTTGGCGGCCATCATGTTCACGTTGTCGGTGAGGTCCTTCCAGGTGCCGGCGACGCCGGGCACCTGCGCCTGGCCGCCGAGCTTGCCTTCCGTACCCACTTCACGGGCGACGCGGGTCACTTCCGAGGCGAAACCGTTCAGCTGGTCCACCATGATGTTGATGGTCGACTTCAGCTCCAGGATCTCGCCGCGCACGTCCACGGTGATCTTCTTCGACAGGTCGCCCTTGGCCACGGCGGTGGTCACGTCGGCGATGTTGCGGACCTGACCGGTCAGGTTGCCGGCCATCAGGTTCACATTGTCGGTCAGCTCTTTCCAGGTGCCAGCCACGCCGCGCACCTGCGCCTGACCGCCCAGCTTGCCCTCGGTGCCCACCTCGCGGGCCACGCGGGTCACTTCGGAGGAGAAGGAGTTCAGCTGGTCCACCATGGTGTTGATGGTGTTCTTCAGCTCGAGGATCTCGCCCCGCACGTCGACGGTGATCTTCTTCGACAGGTCGCCCATGGCCACGGCGGTGGTCACCTCGGCGATGTTGCGGACCTGGCCGGTCAGGTTGGCGGCCATGAAGTTCACATTGTCGGTCAGCTCCTTCCAGGTGCCCCCGACGCCCTTCACCTGGGCCTGACCGCCCAGCTTGCCCTCGGTGCCCACTTCGCGCGCCACCCGGGTCACTTCCGACGAGAACGAGTTCAGCTGGTCCACCATGGTGTTGATGGTGTTCTTCAGCTCCAGGATCTCGCCGCGCACGTCGACGGTGATCTTCTTCGACAAGTCGCCCATGGCCACCGCGGTGGTCACCTCGGCGATGTTCCGCACCTGGCCGGTCAGGTTGGCGGCCATCAGGTTCACGTTGTCTGTGAGGTCCTTCCAAGTGCCGGCCACGCCCTTCACCTGCGCCTGGCCGCCCAGCTTGCCTTCCGTGCCCACCTCCCGCGCGACGCGCGTCACCTCCGCGGCGAAGGACGAGAGCTGGTCCACCATCGTGTTGATCGTGTTCTTCAGCTCGAGGATCTCGCCCTTCACGTCCACCGTGATCTTGCGGGAGAGATCGCCTCGCGCCACGGCCGTGGTCACGTCGGCGATGTTTCGCACCTGGCCCGTCAGGTTGCCGGCCATGGAGTTCACGGAATCGGTCAAGTCCTTCCACGTGCCCGACACGCCCTCGACTCGGGCCTGGCCGCCGAGCCGGCCTTCCGTGCCCACCTCGCGCGCCACCCGCGTCACTTCCGAAGCGAACGACCGCAGCTGGTCCACCATCGTGTTGATGGTGTTCTTCAGCTCCAGCACCTCGCCCTTCACGTCCACCGTGATCTTCTTGGAAAGATCGCCGGTCGCAACCGCCGTGGTCACCTCCGCGATGTTTCGCACCTGGCCCGTGAGGTTCGAGGCCATGTAGTTCACGGAGTCGGTCAAGTCCTTCCACGTGCCGGACACGCCTTCCACGAATGCCTGCCCGCCGAGGCGCCCTTCGGTACCCACCTCGCGCGCGACGCGCGTCACCTCCGCGGCGAAGGATGAGAGCTGGTCCACCATCGTGTTGATGGTGTTCTTCAACTCGAGGATCTCGCCCTTCACGTCCACCGTGATCTTGCGCGAGAGGTCCCCCTTCGCGACCGCAGTCGTCACGTCGGCGATGTTTCGCACCTGGCCGGTGAGGTTCCCGGCCATGGAGTTCACCGAGTCGGTCAAGTCCTTCCACGTGCCCGACACGCCTTCCACCACCGCCTGGCCGCCCAGCTTGCCTTCCGTTCCCACCTCCCGTGCGACGCGCGTCACCTCCGCGGCGAAGGACGAGAGCTGGTCCACCATCGTGTTGATTACGTTTTTGATCTGGAGGATTTCGCCCTTCACGTCCACGGTGATCTTTTGTGTAAGGTCGCCGTTGGCGATGGCGGTGGCGACCTTCGACACGTCGCGGAGCTGCACCGTCAGGTTGGATGCCATCAGGTTGACGTTGTCGGTGAGGTCTTTCCAGGTACCGGCGACGCCGCGGACTTGCGCCTGGCCGCCCAGTTTTCCTTCGGTGCCGACGTCGCGGGCCACGCGCGTCACTTCCGCGGCGAAGCTGGAAAG
>NZ_DATAPY010000010.1:0-9692 GCF_036264965.1 Phenylobacterium sp. | reverse complement strand
CTGACTGCGCCCCGCCAAAACCCGTCCCCGAAACTGAACTCGCACCCAGACGATCACAGCCCCCCGCCGCAAGCGGCCGACGGCGGCCGCCTTCAAGATAACTCCAACGCCGATGCCAGGCCTCGCCCCCCCAACCGTGAGCCGTGTGAGATATCCGGGCTAGAGCCCTTCCCACTTAGGTTGGATCAACCTGAGTGGACAAGAAGGGCTCCAGATATAGACGACGACCCTGTTCTTTCCCGGCTGACTTGATTCAAGTCAGCCGGGACAGGGTCTAGGCCCGCGCCCAACCGAGAGTGTGACGATGAGGAAGCCCGCCGCCGCCAAGCCCCCCAAGGCCTCGGCGGTCCAGGCCGCAGGCGCCTGCGTCTGCGGCGCGGTGCGCATCGAGATCGACGTGCCGGCGGTCTGGGCTTGGCACGACCATTCGCAGCGCAGCCGCCACGCCCAGGGCGCCGCCTACGCCACCTATGTCGGCAGCTGGAAGAGCCGCTTCCGGTTCCTGGCGGGCGAGGATTGCCTCACCCGTTTCGAGGACGTCGAGGCCGGGACCGCGCGCAGCTTCTGCGCCCGTTGCGGCACGCCCATGCTCTACGAACGCGCCCGCTCGCCGAAGATCGTCAACATCCCCCGCGCGGTCTTCACCGGGCGCACGGGCCGCGAGCCCCGCTACCACATGAACCTCACCGAGCAGGCCGACTGGACCTGGGCCGGCGAGCCGCTCGGGCCGCTCAAGGGCTATCCGGGCGTCATGCGCGAACGGCCGCGGAAGAAGACCCGCCCCGCGCCTCCGGATGTGATGTTCGAGCCCTAGCCCGCGGCTTGCCAAGAATAGGGGCCGGCGCGATGCTCGCCGGGCATGCGACGCGGCCGGGCCCTGTGCGCCCGCCCGTTTGGCGCAAGGGAGCTCAGCTATGCTCAAGGACCTTCCCGCCGCGGCGGGACCGGGCGGACGCCCAACCGACATCATCGCCCCGCTGATCCTCGACTTCCTGCAGTGGCTCGACCGCGAGCCGCGGACCTATGCGGAGGTCATGGACGCCTGGCGCACCTCATGCCCGCGCCTGACGGTCTGGGAAGACGCGGTGGACGCAGGCTACATCGCCCGCCGACGCGCCGATCCCGGGTGCGTGCTGGTGGAAGTGACCGCGCGGGGCCTGGGCCTGCTGCAGGCCGCCGGCCGCGCCTAGCCCCCTCGGCCTGGAGCATCGCGCCCCGCCACCGTAAGGCTGGCGGCGGGGCGAAGCTCAGCGCCTACCGGCGGTCGTGGTCGCGCCGGTGGTCGCGGTCCCAGTCGCGGCGGTCGTCGCGGTCGCGGTAAACCGGGGCGGCGTAGCTGTAGGCGTCGTAGCCATAGGCCGGATAGCTGTAGCCGTAGCCATAGTTATAGATCGGCGCCGCGTAGTTGTAGCCGCGATAGCCGCGGTCGTCGTGGCCCCGGCGCGCTTCGTAGCGGCCGTCGGCGTGGTGATAGTCCTGCGCCATGGCGGCGGCGGGGATGGCCAGGGTGGCGGCGGTCGCGGCCGCCAAGAGGATCGTCTTCATCGACATGATCTTTGGCTCCTGAGTGCGGCGCGTCCCGGGATCGGGAACGTCGTCGGATCGAGGATGACCCTAGGCTCGCCCGTCTGAACGCCGCGGGGACGGCCGGTTGTCCGCGGTTCACCCATCGCGAAGGTTTGTTTCACCGCTGGAATTCACATGCGGTTGTCAAAGCCTGCCCCCGCGGCCTAGCTTGCCGGTTCATTTTTCGGGGGATCATCACTGTGTTGAGGAAAGTCTTGTTGGCGGGCGCGGCCCTGTCGCTGATCGCCGGCGTCGCCGTGGCGCAACCGCCGTCGCCGGGCCAGCCGGCCACGGCTCAGGCCGCCGCCGCGAAGAAGCCGGACGCCGCCACTGCGGAGCCCAACGCCGGGGTGCTGTTCAAGCCGGAGCGCGCCGACAGCGAGGGCGTGGTCACCGTCGAAGGCCAGGTCATCCCCTATCACGCCGTGGCCGGCACTATCGTCGTCCACCCGCGCGGCTGGGACGACGCCGCGCGCCGCGAGGTCGGCCCGACGCCGGGGTCCGACCTGGGCGCCGGGGCCAACCCGCAGGCCGAAGCCTCGATGTTCTACACGGCCTATTTCAAGAAGGGCGCGCCCAGCGCCGACCGGCCGATCACCTTCATCTACAACGGCGGTCCCGGCTCCTCGACCATGTGGCTGCACATGGGCGCCTGGGGTCCGAAGCGGATCGTCACCGTCGACAACGGCCAGCACACCCCGGCCGCGCCCTATTCGGTGATCAACAATTCCTATTCGATGATGGACGTCAGCGACATGGTGTTCATCGACGCGCCGGGCGCCGGCTTCAGCCGCATCGCCGGCAAGGACAAGGAAAAGGCCTTCTGGGGCGTCGACCAGGACGCCTACGCCTTCGACCAGTTCGTGCTGGCGTTCCTGTCGCAGTACGGCCGCTGGAACAGCCCCAAGTATCTGTTCGGCGAGAGCTATGGCACGCCGCGTTCGGCGGTGCTGATCAACGACCTGTCGACCGGCGAGAGCGTCGACTTCAACGGCGTGATCCTGCTGTCGCAGATCCTCAACTTCGCCCTCAGCGTCGACGGCGCGGAGAACAATCCCGGCAGCGACCAGGCCTATATCACCGCCCTGCCGACCTACGCGGCCTCCGCCTGGGCCCGCAAGCTGGTGCCCAATGCCCCGACCGACATCGAGACCTATCTGAAAGAGGTCGAAGCCTTCGCCACCGGCGACTATGCGCTGGCCCTGCAGCAGGGCTCGGAGCTGCCGGCGGCCAAGAAGCGCGAAATCGCCGAACGCTACGCCCGTTACACCGGCCTGCCCGCGGCCTACGTCCTGCGCGCCGACCTGCGGATCACCGGTGGCGAGTTCGAGAAGGAGCTGCAGGTCGACCAGGGCCTGACCACCGGGCGTCTCGACACCCGCTTCTCCGGCCCGGACATGGACCCGCTCAGCAAGGAAGCCAGCTACGATCCGCAATCCGCCGCGCTCAGCTCGGCCTATGTCACCGCTTTCAACGACTATGCGCGCCGGACACTCGGCTACGGCGAGGGCAAGATCTTCAAGCCGTCGATCAACACCTTCCGCTTCTGGGACAACAACCACGTGCCGCCAGGCCGTGGCGGCGGCTCGCCGCGCGCCATGCTGAACGTGATGCCTGACCTGGCCTCGGCCATGAAGTATAACCCGAGCATGAAGGTCATGCTGCTGGGCGGCTACTACGACCTGGCGACGCCGTTCTTCGAGGGCTGGTACGAGATGCACCACCTGCCGATGCCGGACGCGCTGCAGTCCAACATCAGCTACCACTACTACACCTCCGGCCACATGGTTTACGCCAACGAGGCGTCGCTGAAGGCCATGCACGACGACGTGGCCGCCTTCATCACCAAGACCAACAACGTCCGGAAGTAGCGTCAGCCGGGACAGGGTCTAGGACTTGTCGCTGTCCGTCTTGGCGACGTCCTTGCCCTCGCCGCGCTTCAGCCGGGCGCGGCGCGGCATGGCGCGGCGGCGCTCCATGTGCTGGTGGAACTGGCCCGCCTGGTTGACCAGCAGGGCCACGTCCATCAGCGCGACCAGCAGAGTGCTGACGCCGCCGCCGCGGGAGAAGTCCTTCGGCAGGTCCTGGAACTGGTGGATCAGGCCGAGCACCAGGCCCACGCCCAGCAGCGCGTTGTAGGGCCGCCCGAGCTTGGTCTGCAGCCACTCGTCGAGGTGATAGGCGAGCTGCGCCAGGTTGCGGATCATGGGCTTTCCCCCGGAGGCCGTTGTGTCCGGTGGCAGTCTAGAGCGCGTCAGGGTGAAGTGGATACCGGTTCACCCATCCGACGCACTCTAGGCTTCGGCGCGCCGGGCTTCCGGCGCCGCGAGGGTTGCGTAGAAGTAGGACACCGGCGCCTCCAGCGCCTGGGCGATGGCCCAGAGCTGCGCGGCCGAGATGCTGCACAGGCCGCTTTCGTACTTATGCACCTGCTGGAAAGTGACGCCGCAGGCGCCGGCCAGATCCTGCAGGGTCAGGTCCATGATCCTGCGGCGCAGGCGGATGGCGCGGCCCAGGCGTTCCTGGATGTAACGGGTGTCAGAGGGCGTAATCGGAGCCGGCCGCAGGTGACGCATCGGGGGGTCGTTTGCGGCCTGCAGGTCAAGGGCCGGCTCCGAAAGGCTGTGTTGTGCTTCCATGCGCCCATTCTCGGGCGCCGCGGCGGCCTCGTGGAGTTGCAGCGCAGCGCGGCGGGATGCACGAAGTTGCAAGCCACCGTTGCAAGCTTTCGATTTCACCGCTCGCCAAAACTGCTATGTCTTCATCTGAGCAGTGTAAACATAGGGGCGGCAGACGATGAGCGGCGGCGAAACGGTGCTGGTGACCGGCGGGTCCGGCTACATCGGCGGATGGTGCGTGGCGAGCCTGTTGCAGCGCGGCTATGTGGTGCGCACCACGGTCCGCGACCTCTCGAAGGAAGCCGCCGTCCGGGCCTCGCTGGGCAAGCTCACCGATCCGGGCAATCGGCTGAGCTTCTACGCCGCCAACCTGACCTCCGACGACGGCTGGGACGCCGCGGTCGATGGCTGCGACTACGTCCTGCACGTGGCCTCGCCGCTCGGCGTCGCCGAGCCGAAGGACCCCAACGATCTGATCGTTCCGGCCCGCGAGGGCGCCAAGCGGGCTGTGGGCGCGGCGATCAAGGCCGGTGTCAAGCGGGTGGTCCTGACGTCCTCGGTGGCGGCGACCAACAAGGGCGCGGCCTGGCGCGACGCGGTCGATGAGGGCCCGGCCGCTCCGACCGGCGACTGGATCAGCGACGAAACCGTCTGGACCGATCCGGACGCGCCCAAGGTCAGCGCCTATGCGCAGTCCAAGACCCTGGCCGAACGCGCGGCCTGGGAACTGATCCATGCTTCCAGCAGCGACACGACCCTGGCCACGATCAATCCGGCCCTGGTGCTCGGCCCGGTCACCAGCGGCGACTTCTCGGAGTCGGTGCAGGTGGTGGAGCGTCTGCTCTCCGGCCGGGTGCCAGGCCTGCCGCGCCTGGGCTTCAACGTGGTCGACGTGCGCGACGTGGCCGACCTGCACATCCGCGCCATGACCGACGAGAAGGCCGCCGGCGAGCGGTTCATCGCGGCGGGCCATTTCGCCTGGATGGCGGAGATCGCCGACATCCTGCGGGCCAATCTGGGCGCGGCGGCCGGCAAGGTCCCGACCCGCAAGGTTCCGGATTTCGTGATCCGCCTGGCCGGCCTGTTCGACAAGGACCTGGGCTCGGTGACGCCCGGCCTCGGCCACCGGCATGACTTCTCGCACGCCAAGGCCGAGCGCATGCTGGGCTGGAAGCCCCGGCCCCTGGAGGAGACCATCATGGACTGCGCCAACAGCCTGGTCGCCACCGGGGCTGTCTGAGCCCGCCCAGATGCTCGCCACCGATCCAGACGCAGTCCTCGCCCGTCTGCGGGCGGCGTGTCTGGCGTTGCCGGAGACCGGTGAGCGGGTCAGCCACGGCTCGCCGGCCTTCGACGTGGCCGGCAAGATGTTCTGCTACTTCTGGCACAACCATCACGGCGACGGCCTGACCGCGGCCTGCCTGAAGGTCACCGGCCGCGACGAACTCGACATGCTCATCGAGGCCGATCCTGAACTCTACAGCTGGCTGCCCTACCTCAGCCCGGGCGGCGGCTGGATCGGCCTCTGCCTCGCCGACCCCGATCTCGACTGGGGCCATGTGGAGGCGCGGCTGCGCTCCAGCTGGCGCCTCGCCGCGCCAAAGCGGCTTCTCGCGCTCTAACGCGTTTTCCGGGATGACACGGGAGGGCGGACAGCCATAGTCGCCGCTTCGCTTTTCGGGGAGCAGGACATGCGGAGACTGGGTGCGCTGATCGTTGCGGCGGCGTTGGCGGTGAGCTGGAGCGCCAGTGCGCAGACGGCGCAAAGGCGTCAGCCGCAGGAGGCGCATGGCTACACGCGCTATGAGCTGCTGGCGCCGGGGTCGGGGAAGTTCCGGATCATCTACGACATCACCGCCGTGCGGACCGGCGCGACGGCCTTCTTCAACCCGATCCGCAAGGGCTCCGTCGCCTCCGACGAGAGCGTCACCGACATGGCCACCGGCCAGCCGCTGAAGTTCGCCCAGGTCTCGGGCGACAGCGCCAAGACCACCGGCCTGCCGGAGGCCGATCCCAAGTCGGACTACATCCGTGTCGAGCTGGCCCATCCGGTGCCGGCCGACGGCGGCGAGGCGCGCATCCTGATCGAAAAGACCTACGAGGACGCCAAGAGCTACTACGTCGACGGCGCCGACCTGATCTTCGACCGCGGGCTGGGCATCAAGAAGAACGCCGTGGTCCTGCCCAAGGGTTATGTGCTGACGTCCTGCAACTATCCGTCCCAGGTCACCCAGGAGGCCGACGGGCGCTTGCGGATCAGCTTCTACAATATCACCCCAGGCGAGGCGCCTCTGAAGCTGCGCGCTTCACCCGGAAACCTCTCGGCCACGCCCACCAGCGTGAAGGGCAAGTTCGGCGAGCGGGCCAAACAGACCCGCGACATCGTCTATTTCCTTCAAGCCCCGGAAACCCACGCCTTCGACCTCTACCACGACTACACCGAGGAGAAGGCCGGGGTCAGCCGCTACATCAACGTCGTGCGCACCGGCTCGGTGGCCACCAATCCATCGGCCCGCAACCTCGACACCGGCGAGGCCATCCCGGCCGTCCACCTGAAGGGCGAGGAGATCACCAAGGCCGGCATCGACGACCCGGAAATCGGCAAGATCACGCCCTCGAGCGAGATCGTGGTGTTCAACTTCAAGCCGCTGAAGCCCGGCCAGTCGATCCGGTTGCGGATGAGCGAGACCTACACCGACCGCGGCCGCTACAAGCTGGCGGGCGACGAGCTGGTCTTCGACCGCACCTTCGGCCGCGCCGAGAACGCCGTAGTCCTGCCCAAGGGCTGGGTGCTGACCAATTCCTCGGCCCCGGTTACCGTCAGCCGCACCGAGGACGGCCGCGTCCGCCTGGACTTCAACAACGCCCGCCCCGACGAGATCGAGGCCCTGTTCACGGCGAAACGGGTCACAGGCGGCTAGGCCCAACACCGCCTGTCCCGGCGAAAGCCGGGACCCAAGCTGAGTCTCAGGAAGGGGCGCCCAGCGGCGGCGCTGCGGACCTTTGCCCGCCTCGGCTTGGATCCCGGCTTTCGCCGGAATGAACGGTGAAAGAGGCAGGGTTTTTCTAGGCTACCCACAGTCCTCGACTCTTATGCCAGTCCTCCAGCGACTCCTCGGGGTAGAGGTCGAAGGTCGCGTCGCCGGCGCCGAGGTTCAGGACCACCCACGTCGGCTTGTACTTCAACATCAGGTGCACCCTCGAGGGCGGGGCGGGCAGTTCCGAGTCGATCGCCGAGGCGAAGGGGTGCGTCAGGTCCGGCCATTCCGGCGAGAACAGCCACAGCGCCGTGGCGCAGCGCGAGCAGAAGTTCCGCTCTGCGGTCGAGAGTTCGCAGGGGCCCCCGTCCTCATCGCGGATCTCGGCGCGGAAGACGCGGATCGTCTTGTCTGGATCGTCGATCTTCAGCGTCCTCGCGTCAGCGCCCAGATTGATCGCATAGCCGCCTCCGCCGGCGGTCTTGCGGCAGATCGAGCAATAGCAGCGCTGGTAGGGCTGCGGCGTGTGGCTCTGCACCGTGAAACGCACGGCGCGGCAGCGGCAGGAGCCTTCGAGGGTCATGGGCATGGCGTGCGTCCGGGTCCGGAGGGATCGCTCCAGACCCTAACGACGAAGGCCGCGATCGGCTGCGTCAGGTCGCCGTACGGGCCAGCGGGGCCGAAGCCGTGCGATCGGCGGGCGCGGTGGCGTCCAGGGGATGCAGGCGGGCCTTCAGATGGCGTTCGCCGATCGCGGCGATCGCCGAGGCCAGACAACCCAGCGTGATGCAGAGGAGCGCCTCCGCAAGGCCGGGCGCCAGGATGCTGAGCGTCGGGACCGGGCGCACATTGGCGATGCCGATGCAGGCGTCCATCAGGCCGTAGGCGGCCGCGGATAGGCCCAGCATCGGCGCGCCGGCGGCGATTGACGAAAGCCAACCCATGATCGATCCGGACCGGTGAGTTGGGTGCGTGGCCTCCGCGACCCATAGCGCCGCAGCGGCGATGACGGCGGCGAACAGCACGATCATAGCCACGAGCACCACCGGCTTGGCGTGACTGATGACGAGCAGACCGGTGAGCCGCTGGTCGGGGGGCAAGACCGTGAGGGATGGATCGCCGGCAGCGGCCCAGGCCAACGCCGGAAGGGCCGTGGCGGCCAGCGTGAGGAAAAGCAGCTTGCGCATAGGGGGGCGTCTCCGAACTACGGTTGTAATTCTCATCATGAATTACACGCGTAGTCTATGCGGTCAAGGCGCCATCGCGGACTGTCTTGGACGCGAAACTAGAGGTCAGGCCGCGGCGGCAGTGGACTGTGGCGCGACCGGTCTGGAGCTCGCGCGCCGCAGGACATCCACATAGCCGCGCGCGGTCAGCATGCCGTTCATCACGCCCTTGGCCTTCAGCAGGCGGTGGGCGCGGGGCAGGTTGTAGCAGGGCACATGCATGAACATGTGGTGCTCGCAGTGGTAGTTCACATAGTAGGGCGCGATCACCGCCCGCTCGACCCAGTTGGCCCGCGTGGTGCGCGCGTGGCGCAGCGGGTCGGGCTCGTCCTTGGCCACGCAGGCGTGCTCGGCGATGTTGCGCAGGCGGCTGATCATCGGCAGCCAGGTGGCTTGCGGGACCAGCCACAGCACCGGCCAAACCCACCAGGCGCCGAAGGGCGCCGTCACCGCGACGGTGACGACCATGCCGGTCAGGAACCGGCGGCGCGCATAGACCGCCTCCTTCAGGATGGGCCACAGGGGCTCGCCTGGCTTGCGATGGGCGATGCGCCTGAAGAGCCCCGACCAGCGCTGCTTCCAATAGGTCTGGCCGGTCAGGTCGCGGACGATCTTGCGGCGCAGGGACCTGGGCGTGATCGGGAAGGGCGCCGACAGCACCAGGTCCGGGTCCTCGGCCTGCTGGGCGTATTTGTGGTGCGCCAGGTGGTAGTTGCGGTAGTCGATCAGGCCCCCGGTGGTCAGGTGGTTGCCGACCCAGTCATTGACCTTCAGGTCGGGATGCAGGGCCGCGTGGGCGGCGTCGTGCATCAGGATCGCCACGCCCAGCTGGCGGCCGCCGATGATCATGATCGCCAGCGGGATCGCGGCGAGCTTCCACCATCCCGGCGCCGCGACGGCGACCGCCATGGCCAGGCCGATGACCAGCCAGGCGTGGGCCAGCAGCGCCAGGCCTTTCCAGCGCGAGCGGCGCGCCAGGGGCGCCCATTCGTCGGGCGCGAAATAGCTCTTCGGGTCTACGCGGGTCGCAACGGCCATGGTGGGATTGTACGCGATCCTCCCCCACAGGGGGAGGGGAACCGCGGAACGCGGTGGAGGGGGTTTCATCCATGGCGCTGGGGGCTGGAACCCCCTCAGTCAGCTACGCTGACAGCTCCCCCTGAGGGCAGGGCTATCGCATGTGAGTCATGAGCCGCATGAGTTCTTGATCGTCCCACCTGGCTTTGAGTCGTTTGTGGGAGAGGGGGATCTTGGCGGGGTCGGCTCTGAGGACATTGAGGGCCATTCGTCTGAGGGCGGCGAGG
>NZ_DATAPY010000009.1:0-4789 GCF_036264965.1 Phenylobacterium sp. | reverse complement strand
CACCCACCTGCCCAGCGGCATCGTGGTGACCTCCTCGGAGAAGTCGCAGCACCAGAACCGCGCGCGGGCCATGAAGGCGCTGAAGGTCAAGCTCTACGACCAGCAGCGCGAGGCGCTGGATGCCGCCCGCTCCGACGCCCGCAAGACCCAGGTCGGCTCCGGCGACCGTTCCGAGCGCATCCGCACCTACAACTTCCCGCAAGGCCGGGTCACCGACCACCGCATCAACCTGACCCTCTACAACCTGCCCAAGGTGATGGAGGGCGAGGCGCTGGACGATGTGATCGACCCCCTGATCGCCGAGGACCAGGCCGCGCGCCTCTCGGCCCTGGAGGACGAGTTCAGCTAAGGCGCGGCGTCGCGCACGACCTGATCGACCACCGAGGCCCAGTCTCCCGCCTGCGGCTGCACGAACAGCCGCGCCGAAGGATACCAGGGCGAGGGCTCTTCCCGCGGCCATTGCCAGTCGAGCGCATGGCGGGCCAGCAGCACCCAGACGGGCCGGCCCATGGCGCCGGCCAGGTGGGCCACGGCGGTGTCGACGCTGATCACCAGGTCGAGCCCGGCGATGATGTCGGCGGTGTCCTGGAAGTCGGCGGCGCCGGTATCGGCCGGATCGAGGCTGATCGCGCCGGGCAGGGCGCACAGGCGTTCTGCCGCCTCGGGCGGCAAGGCGCGGAAGCGGTCGTTCGGATTGTCGGCCGCGCCGCGCGTGACGACGCCGATCCGCCCGCCCCCAGGCTTGGCGCGGCCCGACAGATAGGGCGACGAGGGCAAGGTCTCGGCCATCGCGCCCAGATGGTGCGGCAAGGACAGAGGAAGCGTCCAATAGTCGTGGCCGGACGGCTCGGGACCGGCCGGGGCCGCCTCGACGAAATCCACGCCCAGCGGCTCGAACAGGCGGCGCAAAGGCGCTTGGCCGGCATAGGTCACGCGCTGGGCGCCCGGCAGAGGTAGGAACCGCGCCGCGAGGATCTGGTCGCCGAACCCCTGCTCCCGCCAGATGTAGAGGCGCTTGCCGGCCAAAGGCTCGCCGCGCCATTCCGGGACGGCCAGGTTGCGCGCTAGCATCCGCTCGCGGGCCGCGCGCTGTTCGTAGAGGGCCCAGCCCTCGTCGAACCGACCCTGCGCCACCAACACGCAACCCAGGTCGAAGGCTGCCTTGGGATATCCAGGCGCGAGGGCCAGGGTCCGCCGATAGGCCGCCTCGGCCTCGTCCAGACGCCGCACCATCCGCAGATGGACGCCGAGCGCGAACTGGCGGCGCGGGTCGTCCGCCGCCGCCCCCGCCGCCCGCCGATAGGCGTCCCCGGCCTCCTCGATCCGCCCCGCGCCGTCGCGGATCACGCCCAGATTGTGCAGCGAGAGAGGATGCTCACTGACGGCGACGATCGCCACATAGCCTACCTCCGCCTCAGCCAGCCGTCCGGCCCGGTGGGCGGCGAAGGCCTTCTGAAACGCGGCGTCGATGTCCATTGGGTCGGTAGCTAGCAAACGGCCTGCAACGCCGATAGGCGAAATCCCCGGGCGGAAATCCTCGGCATGGCGCCTGTCCGGCTTGTCGCGCGGCGGCGCATGCGGCAAGCACACGGCCATGAGCGGTCACGTCGCGGGCATCTTCCGGCATCCGGTGAAGGGGTTCACGCCCGAGCCCCTGCAGTCGGTCGCGCTCGCGCCCGGCGAGGGTTTCCCACACGACCGCATCTGGGCGGTGGAGAACGGCCCCTCCGGCTTCGATCCCGCGGCGCCGGCCTTCACGCCGAAATCGAAGTTCACCGTCCTGGCCCAGATCGCCAAGGTCGCCGCCGCGCGCACCCGCTACGATCCCGAAACTGGCGTCTTCCACGCCACCGCGCCTGGCCGGGGCGAGTTCTCCGGCCGCCTGGCCGAACCCGCCGCGCGCGAGACCTTCGCCGCCTGGCTGACCGGCCTGCTGGGCGAGGACGTGCGGGGTCTCCTGCGTGTGGTCGAAGCGCCCGGCCAGCATCGCTTCACCGACCATCCCCTGGGTCAGGTCTCCATCGTCAACCTGGCCAGCGTCCGCGACCTCGGCGAGCGGATGGGCGTCGAGCTCGACCCTTTGCGCTTCCGCGCCAACCTCTACGTCGAGGGCTGGCCGGCCTGGGCGGAGAATGGCTGGGCGGACAAGCCGATGCTGGTCGGCTGGGCGCAGGCGGAGGTGTTCAAGCCCATCGTCCGCTGTGCGGCCACCCACGTCGACCCGACCACCGCGGAGCGCGACCTCGATGTCACCAAGGCGCTGTTCGACAACTACGGCCACCTGTTCTGCGGCGTCTATGTCCGCGTCACCGCCGCCGGCGCGGTCGGCCTGGGCGATGCGGTGACCGCACCGGCGGTCGAACCCGAGCCGGAGCCCGCCGCATGAGCCTGAACCTGCTGCAGGCCTGGCAGGGCGCCAAGCAGCGCCTGGAGGCCGCGGGGCTCGCCGGCCCGGTGATCGACGCGCGCCTGCTGGTCGAGGCCGCGGCGTGCGCCACCCGCGCCGATATCGTGGGCGATCCCTACCGCGCGCTGACGCCGGAGCAGGAAGCGACGCTGGAGGACTACCTCTCCCGCCGCGAGCACCGCGAGCCGGTCAGCCATATCCTGGGCCGCAAGGGCTTCTGGAAGATCATGCTCAACGTCACGCCCGACGTGCTGACGCCGCGGCCAGACACCGAGACCGTCGTCGAATGGGTGCTGCGCGACTTCCCCGAGCACGCCGCCTGGTCGGTGCTCGACCTGGGCGTCGGCTCCGGCGCCATCCTGCTTTCCATCCTGGCCGAACGGCCGGCGGCCAGGGGCCTGGGCGTCGACGTGTCCGAGGAAGCCCTGGCGGTGGCCCGCGACAACGCCGCCAGCCTGGGCCTCGCGGGCCGCGTGGCCCTGCTGCGCAGCGACTGGACCACGGGCCTCGGCGACGCGACCTTCGACCTGGTGGTCTCCAACCCGCCCTATATCGCCAGCGACGTCATCGAGACCCTGGAGCCGGAGGTGAAGGACCACGAACCCCGCCTGGCCCTCGAAGGCGGACCGGACGGCCTGATGCACTATCGGGTCCTGGCGCCGGAGATCCTGCGGGTGCTGAAACCTGGCGGCCGCTTCGCCGTGGAGATCGGTTACGACCAGAAGGACGCCGTCGAGACGCTGTTCCGCGAGGCCGGCGCGGCCGACGTCCACACCCTCCGCGATCTCGGCGACCGGGACCGCGTCGTCGCAGGTGCGAAAAAGCCCTTGGAACTTAAAGCCCGACTCGCTACTTAGGGAACTGTCTCCACCCAAATTGTCGGCATCCGGTAGAGGCGTCCCGCAAAAGGGCGCACGCCAGTCCCGACAGGGCGCGACGGCTTCCAAGGCCTCTCGCTTCAGGCTTCCGGGCGGAAGACGGGGAACATCTAGCGTCAGCAAAATCGACACCGGGCTGAGAGCGCCCGATCCCGCTGAAGACAAGCGCAGGCCGACCTGGCAAGGGTCGCCCACAGGAAACCAAGACGGTCAACGAATAATGAGAGATTTCAAGGGTATGAAGCGTCAACGCGGCCGCAATCGCGGCGGCGGCGGGAGTGGCGGCGGCGGCGGCGGCAAGCCCCAGGCGCAGAACGCCAACCGGGCGTTCGATTCCAACGGCCCCGAGGGCTCGAAGGTCCGCGGCAACGCCCAGCATGTCTTCGAGAAGTACCAGCAGCTCGCCCGCGACGCCTCGGCGGCCGGCGACCGGGTGCTTGGCGAAAATTACCTGCAGCACGCCGAGCACTATTTCCGGCTCCTGCGGGCCATGCAGCCCACCCGTCCGGCCAGCGAAATCCTCGGCCGCGACCATTTCTCGTCCGGCTTCGACATCGATTTCGAGGACGAGAGCGCCCAGGCCCAGTCCGAAGCCGCCGACGCGGCCTCCGCCGAGGCCGGCGACACCGCGGAAAGCTGGCAGGCCCGTGAAGGTGGCGCCAATGGCGGCCAGAACGGCGCCGGCGGCGGCGACCAACGGCCCCGCGACGACCGCCCCAGGGACGATCGGCCCCGGGATGGTCAACGTGACGGCCAGCAGCGCGACGACCGGCCGCGCTACGAAAACCGCGACCGCAACGATGGCGGTCAAGGCCAGGGTCAGGGCCGCCGCGACCGCCCGTGGCGCGACGACCGCCCCCGCGACGGCCAGCAGCGCGATGACCGCCCGAGAGACGGCCTGTCCCGGGATGGTCAACAACGCGACGACCGGCCGCGCTATGACGCCGACCGGCCCCGCGACGACCGGCCGAGAGACGACCGGCCCCGTGACGATCGCCCACGCGACGAGCGTCCGCGCGAGGATCGCGGCAATCGCGACGATCGCCCGCGCTATGACCGAAATCGCGATGACCGCCCGGAACGTGACCCGCTGGCCGTCGTCGAGCCCCAGGCCCAGGCGCCCCTGACAGCCCCGGCTCCGGCCGTCGAGCCCGCACCGCAACGCCGCACCCGCGTGCTTCGCGACTCCGACGGCGGCGAAAGCCACGCGCCGGCCTTCTTGCAGGCGCCGGCCCCTCGAGCCGCGCCCATAGCCGCCGCCGATGGTGACGAGGCTCCCAAGCCCCGCCGCCGCCGCGCCCCGCGCGCCGAAATCACGACGGCCTCCGAGGGTGACGACGCCTAAGGCTCCCCTCCCCTTCATGGCTACCGGATTCACACATCTAAATAGAATGAGTGCTTTCAGTGGCTTATCGGAGACCAACAAGTCCGTACACTGAGAGTCCGTGCTGGGCAGGTTGTCTTGAAACGATTGAGCATTTTCCGCCTAGCAGGCCGGAACTCG
>NZ_DATAPY010000008.1:0-13871 GCF_036264965.1 Phenylobacterium sp. | reverse complement strand
GCGCCGCGGCGGCCGCCTTGATGACCATGTCGTTGACGCTGACCTTGACGCCGGACGCTTCGAGCATGGCGTTGATCTTCGCGCGGGCCGCCAGCAGTGCATCGATCTCCAGGTCGATGGTCAGCGGGAAGTGCGGCACATCGCGGAAGCTCTCGGTCATCCGCCGGGCGACCGTCTTGCGCATGCCGTCCAGCGGGATGAGGTCGTAGCTGCCGGCGGGGATGCCCTGCTGCTCCAGCGACTGGACCTGGCGCGGCGCGCCGGCCGCCACTGGCGCCGCGGCCGGCTGGCCGGCGGGCGCGGCGGCGGGCGCCTTGGCCTGGCCCGGCTGAGCCGCGTCCACGTCGGCCTTCACGATCCGCCCATGCGGCCCGGAGCCCGTCACGGCCGCCAGATCCAGGCCCTTCTGCTCGGCGATACGCCGCGCCAGCGGCGAGGCGAAGATGCGTTGGCCGCCTGACTTCGCAGTCGATGGCTTCGAAACCTCACCCGCTTGCGGGGAAGGTGGCGGCGAAGCCGACGGAGGGGATGTTGGGGCCGTGCTCCGAGTGGGCGGCAGCGCCCCCTCCACCGCTTCGCGGTCCCCCGAAGCCTTCGCTTCGGGTGAGGTTTTAGGGGCCGGCGCGGCTGACGCGCCGGAATCCTCACCGGACAGCCGGGCGATCGGGGCGTTGACCTTCACGCCCTCGGTGCCCTCGGCGACCAGGATGTCCTCGACCGTGCCTTCATCGACGGCTTCCACCACCATGGTGGCCTTGTCGGTCTCGATCTCGGCGATGACGTCGCCGGACTTCACCGTGTCGCCCTTCTTCACGTGCCATTTGGCCAGCGTGCCCTCCTCCATGGTCGGAGAGAGCGCCGGCATCAGGATGTCGATGCTCATGCGGGCTCCTTGGAGAGATGGGCGAGGCCCGCGGCGTTGGCTTCCCAGTTCTTGCCATCGAACGCCTCGATCCGCAGATCGAAGCCGT
The DNA here is from genome assembly GCF_036264965.1 of Phenylobacterium sp. Lineage (GTDB taxonomy): Bacteria > Pseudomonadota > Alphaproteobacteria > Caulobacterales > Caulobacteraceae > Phenylobacterium. The sequence continues at coordinate 12,900 of NZ_DATAPY010000008.1, read as the reverse complement.
CGGTGGAGTCCAGGCAGCGCGCGTTCACGCTCCAGCCGTCGGGGTTCGAGCGCGGGCGGTAGAAGCCCTTGATCCCGCAGTCGGCGCAGAACAGGTGCTTCGCGACGCGGGTGTTGAAGCTGTACTCGGCCAGCCGCTCGGCGCCCTTGGTGATGCGGAAGCGGCTCTCCGGCACAATGATGTGCACGAAGCCGGTCTTCTCGCACATCGAACAGTTGCAGGTCTGGGCCTCGACGCTGGGCGGCAGGGCCACCTCGAAGCGCACCCCTCCGCAGTGGCAGCCGCCGGCGTGCCAGGTGAACGGGCTCTCGCTCATTTGCCCAACGCTCATTTGTAGCTGACCGCCTTGGCCGCCTTCACGATCTTGTCGACCGAGGGCAGCGACAGGGCCTCGAGGTTCGCCGCGTAGGGCAGCGGCACGTCTTCCTGGCAAACGCGGGCCGGCGGCGCGTCTAGATAGTCGAAGGCCAGTTCCACGACCCGGGCCGCGACCTCGGCGCCGACGCCCATGGGGCCCCAGCCTTCCTCGACCGTGACCAGGCGGTTGGTCTTCTTGACGCTCTCGACGACAGTGCCGATGTCCATCGGCCGGATGGTGCGCAGGTCGATGACCTCGGCCTCGATGCCCTCTTCCGCCAGCTTCTCGGCTGCCTGCAGGCAGAAGCCGACCATGCGGGAATAGGCGACCAGGGTGACGCCGGTTCCTTCGCGGCGGACCTTAGCCTTGCCGATCGGCAGCACCCAGTCGATGCCTTCCGGCACATCGAATTCCAGGCCGTACATCATCTCGTTTTCGAGGAAGACGACGGGGTTCGGGTCGCGGATCGCGGCCTTCAAGAGGCCCTTGGCGTCGGCTGCGTCATAGGGCGCGATCACCTTCAGGCCGGGCACGTGGCCGTACCAGCCGGCGTAGTCCTGGCTGTGTTGCGCGCCGACCCGCGCCGCCGCCCCGTTGGGGCCGCGGAAGACGATGGAGGTCTTGATCTGGCCGCCGGACATATAGAGCGTCTTGGCGGCCGAATTGACAATATGATCAATGGCCTGCATGGCGAAATTGAAGGTCATGAACTCGACGATCGGCTTCAGGCCGGCCATGGCTGCGCCGACGCCGAGGCCGGCGAAGCCGTATTCGGTGATCGGGGTGTCGATCACTCGCTTGTCGCCGAACTCCTGCAAGAGCTCGCGGCTGACCTTGTAGGCGCCCTGGTACTGGGCGACTTCCTCGCCCATCAGGAAGACGTCCTTGTCGCGGCGCATCTCCTCGGCCATGGCGTCGCGCAGGGCGTCACGGACGGTCATCTTGACCAGCTTAGTCCCTTCCGGGAGCTCGGGGTCCTTCAGCGTCTGCGCCGGCGCGACGGGCGCGGTCGCCTTGCCTTCGGCCCGGGGTTTGGCGTCGGCTTCCGGAGCTTTGCGCTCAGGGTCGCCGGAGGCTTCGGCCCGCGATTGAGGCGCGGCAGCTTCAGCCTTGGGCTCGGGCGCCGCCTCAGCCTTGGCGGCTGGCGGCGGAGCTGAGACACCGTCTTCGCCGGACAGCCGCGCGATTGGCGTGTTGACCTTCACCTCTTCAGCGCCCTCCGGCACCAGGATCTCTTCGACGGTGCCCTCGTCGACGGCTTCCACCTCCATGGTGGCCTTGTCGGTCTCGATCTCGGCGATCACGTCGCCGGAGCGGACCTTGTCGCCGACCTTCACATGCCATTTGGCTAGCGTGCCCTCCTCCATGGTCGGAGAGAGCGCCGGCATCAGGACGTCGGTCATGCCGTCACCGCCGAGGACGCTTCGGTATAGACGTCCGTGTAGAGTTCCTTGGGATCGGGCTCCGGCGAGGTGCGCGCGAACTCGGCGGCGTCGGCCACGACGCGCTTCACCTCGGCGTCGATGGCCTTCAGCGTCGCCTCGTCGGCCCAGCCTTTTTTCTCAAGCATCTCCTCGACGTGATCGATGGGGTCGCGGGTCTTGCGGACCTCATCCACCTCGTCGCGAGTGCGATACTTGGCCGGGTCGCTCATCGAGTGGCCGCGGTAGCGGTAGGTCTTCATTTCCAGAATGTAGGGGCCCTTGCCGGAGCGGGCGTATTCGGCGGCCTTTTCGGCGGCGGCCTTCACGGCCAGCACGTCCATGCCGTCGACCTCCTCGCCCGGAATCCGGAAGGAGGCGCCGCGTTTGTAGAGATGGGTCTCCGACGACGAGCGGTCGATGGAGGTGCCCATGGCGTACTGGTTGTTCTCGATGACGTAGACGACCGGCAGGCTCCAGAGCTCCGCCATGTTGAAGCTCTCGTAGACCTGGCCCTGGTTGGCGGCGCCGTCGCCGAAGTAGGTGAAGGCCACTCTGCCGTCGTCGCGATAGCGATTGGCGAGCGCCAGGCCGGTGCCCAGACTGACCTGCGCGCCGACGATCCCGTGGCCGCCATAGAAATTCGCTTCGGTCGAGAACATATGCATCGAGCCGCCCTTGCCGTGCGACGAGCCCGAGGCCCGGCCGGTCAGCTCGGCCATCACTTCCTTGGGGTCCATGCCGCAGGCCAGCATGTGGCCATGCTCGCGGTAGCCGGTGATCACCTGATCGCCGGGCTTCTGCGCCGCCTGCACGCCGACCGCGATGGCTTCCTGGCCGATGTAGAGATGGCAGAAGCCGCCGATCAGCCCCATGCCGTAGAGCTGGCCCGCACGCTCCTCGAAGCGGCGGATCAGCAGCATGTCCCGATAGTGCTTTAGCAGTTCATCCTTGCCGTCACCGCCGGCCCGGAAGGGCTTGTGGTTGTCGACACCGTTGGCTTTCCGCCGACCGGCCGCGCCGGCCTGCTCACGCGCCATGCGTATCTCCGTGATCCGTCCGCAAGACCTCTAGAACCCGCAGGCGGGCCCTAAGGCTTCATGCGGATCACATAGTCCCTCGGATCGGCGAAGCCTAGCAGGGAGCGCGCCCTTTCCTCCAGCAGATCGGCCGAAAGGCTGGTGTCGCGCAGCAGGCGCGCACGGGTTTCCAAATCCTGCCGCTGACGCTGCACCTGGGCGAGCTCGCGGGTCTTGGCGATCAGGGCCTCGTCGCGCTGGTTGGAGGTCAGCAGGCCGCGGTCGCCGGTGAAGGCGTGGAAGGCGAAATAGACGATGAGCAGGGCCAGCAGCGCGGTCGGCAGATAGGGGCGGAGGCGAGCGAGCACGGCGAATCCCTGCAACAGAGCGGAATTCATCGCCCGGGCATGCTTAACGGCGCGCTAACCACCTCACGCGGCGGGCTTGCGCCACCCCAACGCCAGGACGCAGATCCCGCCAACGAGCGTGACCGGCAGCAGGCCCGTCAGGACCTGGGCCGCACTTCCGCCCGAGGCCAACAGGACCGCCGCGGAGGCCGGCCCGGCGATCGAGCCGACCCGGCTGGCGGCGACGCCGGCGCCGAGGCCCGTGCCGCGGATGGCCTGCGGATAGAGGATGCCCGCCACCGCGTAGAGGATCACCTGCACGGCCAGGATCGCGCCGCCGAGGAGCGCGGCGAGACCTATGATGGCGGGCCCGTGCAGGGCCGCGACCACCAGCAGCAAGGTGGGCAGGGCGACAACGCTCGCCGCGATCGCTGAGCGGCGCCAAGGGCTGTCCATCAGGAGGCCCACGCCGAGCGCGGCGGCTGCGCCGCCGAGGTTGAAACCCACCTGGGCGAGCGCGGCCTGGCTCTTGGAGAGTCCTTGAGCCTGCAGCAGCAGGGGCAGCCAGTTCAGCATCAGATGCAGCGCGAGAGCCATCAGCAGGAAGCCCAGCCAGAGCGCGACCGTGCGCGCGGCGCGCCCGTCTCCGAACAGGGCCTCCGCGATCGAAGCCGGCGCTGTGTCACCCGCCCCGGCCTTTGCGCCGGCCTGCCCGGCTTCGGGCGGCATCAGGGCGATGACCGCGCCGGCGGCGATCAGCGGGCTCACCCCGCCCATGATGAAGACCTCCCGCCAATGGTCCGACGGCAGGATCACGGTCAGGGCGCTGGCGATCGCGCCGCCCAGCGGCATGCCGAAATAGCCGATGGCGATATGGCCGCTGCGCGGCGACAGGCCGCCGTAGTCCGCGGCGATGGCAACCGCATTGGGCAGCGCGCCGCCCAGGCCGAGGCCGGTGAGGACGCGGAAAGCCGTCAGCGTGTTGAGGTCCCCCGCCGTCGCGGTCGCCAGGGAGAAGAGGCCGAAGATCGCCAGGGACGCGACCAGCACCAGGCGGCGGCCGAAGCGATCCGATAGCCGTCCTCCAACCAGGGCTCCGAACAGCAGGCCAAAGTTGCCGGCGCTGAAGAACCAGCCGAGCGCCTTGGGGGCGACGTGAAAGGCATGGGCCACGCCGCCGCCGGTCACCCCGGCCGCCTGGACGTCGAAGCCCTCGCAGAGCGCCGCCAGGAAGCAGAGGCCGAGGATCAGCGGGCCGGAACCGGCCGGCGCGGCCGTCGTCGTCGAAGCCGAAGTCATCGCTCTTCCCCAGCGCGGCCGCCTTAGCGTTCAGCCTAGCGAGCCCCGGCGGCGCAGAATGGCTTGCTGCAATCACGCACGCTAGAGCGCGCAGGGTGAAGTGGATACCGGTTCACCCGTCCGACGCGCTCTAAACCTTTGAAGATAGACCCTTCTCATCCGGTTCGGGTGATTCCACCTGAACCGGGAAGGGTCTAGGCAAGTTCGCGCCGCCAGGCCTCGGCGATCCGATCGATCACTGCAGCCGGGGCCTCGCCCGGCGCCTGCCGGAACAGGCGATGGCCTACGTACCAGGGGCTGTCCTCGCGGTCCTGGAACCAGCGCCAGTCCTGCCAGAACCAGGGCAGCATCAGCCAGCAGGGCTTGCCGATCGCGCCGGCCAAGTGCGCGACCGCCGTGTCGACCGTCACCACCAGGTCCAGTTGCTCGATGATGGCGGCCAGGTCGGCGAAGTCGCCCACCGGCTCGGTCAGGTCGATCAGCCGGGCGCCGGCCTTCCGGAGCGGATCCAGGGCTTCAGCGGACGGAAGCGAGCGGCGCGCGTCGTTCGGATGCGACCCGCGCCCGCGCCAGGCAACGCCCACCGCCTTTGGCGGAGCGTGTCCGGCCCACCTGGCGCGGGCGGCCGCCGGCGCACGCAGATAGGGTTCGCCCGCCACGTCGGCGAGGGTGACGCCCAGGCGGCCGGGCGTGGACAGGGCCAGGCTCCAGTAGTCCGGCGGCTCGAAGGTCGTGTTCCGGCCGCGCGCCACGACCTTCACCGGAAGCTCGGCGAACAGCGCCTGGAGTTCCGGCGGACAGACCAAGGTGACGTCCGCGCCCAGGTTCCGAACCGCCAGCGCATAGCGCGCGAACTGGATCTGGTCGCCAAAGCCTTGCTCCGGCCAGATCAGCAGGCGCCGTCCGGCCACAGGCTCGCCCTGCCATTCGTTCGGCAAGGGCAGAGGCTCGGCGCCCTGGCCGGGCAATCCTTTGCGGCTTTCGTACAATGGCCAACCGGCCGCGAAATCGCCCAGGCCGAGCTTCAGGTGGCCGCAGGCCAGGCGCAGGCGCGGGTCGTCCGGCGTCAGGGCCAGGGCCTGCGAATAGAACGGCTCCGCCTCGCGCCAGCGCCCGGTCTTGTGCAGGAAGCCCGCCAAGCCCTGCAGGGACCACGCGGCGCCGGGCCTTCGCGTTACGGCCTGCCGGTAGGCGCCCTCCGCCTCCGGGAACTCCCCCAGGCGGCTGAGGGTGTCGGCGAGGTTGCGCCAGGCCTCCGCGCTGGCCGGGGCCGCGGTGACGATGTCCCGCCAACGGGCCGCCGCCGACGGCAGGTCGCCGGCCGCCTGCAGGGCGGCGGCGTCCCGAAAGGCGGCCACGATGGTCTCGTTGGTGAGGCGCATGGTCTCGCCCCGGCGCGTCAGCGCTTCAGCGCGCTCCGCCCCGCATAGACCGCCTGGTCGCCCAGCTCTTCCTCGATGCGCAGGAGCTGGTTGTACTTGGCCGTGCGGTCCGAGCGGGAGAGTGACCCGGTCTTGATCTGCCCGCAATTGGTGGCCACGGCCAGATCGGCGATGGTGGTGTCCTCGGTCTCACCCGAGCGATGGCTCATCACCGCGGTGTAGGCCGCGCGGTGGGCCATATCGACGGCGTCCAGAGTCTCCGAGAGCGTGCCGATCTGGTTGACCTTCACCAGGATCGAATTGGCCAGGCCCTTCTCGATGCCCATGGCCAGGCGCGTGGTGTTGGTGACAAAGAGGTCGTCGCCCACCAGTTGCAGCTTGCCGCCCAGCTTGTCGGTGAGCAGCTTCCAGCCCTCCAGGTCGTCCTCGGCGCAGCCGTCCTCGATGGTGACGATCGGGAAACCGGCCGCCAGCTTGGCCAGGTAGTCGACCATGCCGGCCGGATCGAGCGTCAGGCCCTCGCCGGCGACCACGTACTTGCCGTCCTTGAAGAATTCGGTGGCCGCCGCGTCGAGGCCCAGGACGAAGTCCTTCTCGGGCTTGTATCCGGCCGCCTCGCCGGCCTGCATGATGAAGGTCAGCGCCTCTTCGGCCGAGCCGATGTTGGGGGCGAAGCCGCCCTCGTCGCCGACATTGGTGTTGTGGCCGGCGGCGTACAGCTTCGACTTCAGGGCGTGGAAGATCTCCGAACCCATCCGCAGGCCCTCGGCGAAGGTCGCCGCGCCCACCGGCAGGATCATGAACTCCTGGATGTCGATCGGATTGTCGGCGTGGGCCCCGCCATTGATGATGTTCATCATCGGCGTCGGCAGGACGCGCGCCGAAACGCCGCCCACGTACTTGTAGAGCGGCAAGGCCGCCGAGCTGGCCGCCGCCTTGGCCGCCGCCAGGCTGACGCCCAGGATGGCGTTGGCGCCCAGGCGGGCCTTGTTCGGTGTGCCGTCGAGCTCGATCAGCATCCGGTCGAGGCGGCGCTGGTCCTCGGCGTCGGCGCCGGCCAGCGCGTCGTAGATCTCGCCGTTGACCGCGTCGACCGCCTGCAGGACGCCCTTGCCGCCGTAGCGCTTCTTGTCGCCGTCGCGCTTCTCGACCGCCTCGTGGGCGCCGGTGGAGGCGCCGGAGGGGACGGCGCAGCGCCCCATCGAGCCGTCCTCCAGGACCACGTCCACCTCCACCGTCGGATTGCCGCGGCTGTCGAGGATTTCGCGGGCGGTAATGTCGACGATCTCGGTCATGGGATTTCTCTGCGGGATTCTCTGGTTTTCGGGCGCGGGCGAGGCTTAGCCAGCTTCCCGCCGTGGGGCAACTTGACTTGGCCCGTCGGCGTCGCGCTCATGCCCGAAAATCGGAGACCTCCATGCTGCTCGTCGAACGCCAGGACGCCGTCGCTGTCGTCACCTTCAATCGCCCCGAGGCGATGAACGCGTTGTCCAAGGCGTTGCGAGCCGCCCTGCAGCAGGCGTTCGTGGAACTGGACGCCGATCCGACGGTGAAGGTGATCGTCCTGACCGGCGCTGGCGAGCGGGCGTTCACCGCGGGCCTCGACTTGAAGGAACTCTCCACCGACCCGTTGGGCATGGGCGCGGCCAACGCCACCGATCCGGCGGAGAACCCGACGCGCGCCGTTCTGGCCTGCTCCAAGCCGATCGTTGGCGCGATCAACGGCGTGGCAATCACCGGCGGGTTCGAGGTGGCGCTGGCCTGCGACGTGCTGATCTGCTCGACCAACGCCCGCTTCGCCGACACCCACGCCCGCGTCGGCATCACGCCCGGCTGGGGCCTGTCGCAGAAGCTCTCCCGCGTCATCGGCCCCTACCGCGCCAAGGAGTTGTCGCTGACCGGCAACTTCCTCTCCGCCCGACAAGCCTATGACTGGGGCCTGGTGAACCGGGTGGTCGAGCCGGCGGAGCTGATGCCCGCGGCGCTGAAGCTGGCGCATGAGATGGCCTCCATCGAGGCCGAGATGCTCGTCACCTACAAGGCGATGATTGACGACGGCTATGTGCTGAGCCTGGGCGACGGTTTGGCGCTGGAGCATGAGCGCTCGGTGATCCACAACGCCGCCGTGACGCCGGAGATGGTCGAGGCGCGCCGGGCGGCGGTCCAGGCGCGGGGCCGGACGCAGTAGGCCTAGAGGCAACCTTCGATGTAGGTGATCGACCGGTCTCCGGCGCGGACATAGACCACCTGGCCATGCTCGTTCGTGCCGTAAAGCACGCCGCGCTTCCTTCCAGGACGCCAATACGTGAGGTCGTGCGCGGGCTCGTCCATGTAGGCGGCGGTCGCGACCTCAAGCGAAGGGCCATATGCTTTCCGCAAATCGGCTTCGCTTGAACCGACGCCGAAGCCCTTGTCGGTGTGAAGGGTCTTTCCGTCGGTCTCGATCCGACTGATGCGGCCATTGCGCGCCATCACGCCGATGTCCGGGCGCCCGGGCCAAGTGTCCTGCCGGCATTCGTAGCTGCTCACGCCGTCATTCCGCGAGATATGAAGGTGGAACTGACGCACCGCGTCCCGCTCGTGCATCCCGATTCGAAGCTTCCCCCAGCGATCCGGCGTGAGCGGCGGTGAGGCAGATGCCGCCCAGGCCGAAGCCGCGGCGATCAAGGTCAGCAAGACGAGGAGGCGGCTCGACATCGGGACAGCCTAAGGCCAAGCCGCAGAATCAGAAACGCCGGCCGCGATCCGCAGGCCGGCGTTTCAAAAACTCGAACGCGTGGAAGCGGCTAGTCTTCCTTCGGCGTCAGGACCTGGCGGCCCTTGTACATGCCGGTCTTCAGGTCGACGTGGTGCGGGCGCTTCAGCTCGCCGGTTTCCTTGTCTTCGACGAAGGAATTGGCGCCCAGCGCGTGGTGGGAGCGGCGCATGTTCCGCCGCGAGGGCGAAGTTTTGCGTTTAGGAACAGCCATCGGAGTGTCTCGCGGGTGTGGAAATGCGAGCGGCGGCCGAATGGGGCCGCCACGTGAGCCGGGGTGTATGCCTCAAACCCCCTCGCCGATCAAGCGCGACACGAGCGACTTCGGCGCGACGTGGGTCCAGGCGGGGCGAAGCGCCGTCGACAGAACCGCTTCATCGGTCCGCGGCAGGCGGATGTAGGTCCAGCCATGGTGGCCGTAGGTCTCGGTCGGCTCGATGGCGTCGGGATAGGCCGCGGCCATGTTCAGTTGGTCCTCGCGATCCAGCTTGGCGACCGCGATGTCGTCCGCGGCGAGGTCTGGAAACAGCGCGCCGTTCCCGGTCACGCCCAGCATTGCGAAGATGCGTTTGCGCACCCGGAAGGCCGGGCGGCGGCGATGGAGGTCCTCGTAGGCCTCTGGCAGAGCCAGCGCGATGCGGCGAAGATCGGCCTGGCTGGCCACAGGCTAGGCGGGGAACTCGCCGTAGCCGCGGGCCATGGCGGCGGCGAAGGCCGGCAGCAGGGCGAAAAGGACCATTTCAGCCCATAGCCAGCGGCGTACTCCGGCGACCTGGGCGTCGGTGGGCGTCGCCGCCGCCCGACGCCAGCGGAGGTAGGCGAGCGTCGGCGGGATCGACAGCAGGCCGATGACGATGAAAGTCCCCACCTTCAGGTGGAAGAACAGGTTGTGCGAATAGTAGAGCCAGCCCTTGGCGGCGAAGATCGCTCGCGAGAACCCGACCACGACGATCAGTCCGGCCAGGACGCCGTACATCAGGTCGATGCGGCCGATCCGGGTGACGGTCTCCAGGTCGACGCCCTTACGCACCAGCACGAGCTCGGCGAACAGCACGCCGAACAGGCTGAAGACCAGGATGTGGTGGCCGATCGCCAGGACCAGGTCGAGCATCCGTGAATCTCCAGCGGCGTCGGGCCGAGGAACCCACCTCTGCCCGGACCCGTCAAGCCGGAGAGGTCAGACCAGGCGGCTGCGGTTGCGCGCGGCGCCGATGAAGCTGGCGAACAGCGGGTGCGGGTCGAAGGGGCGGCTCTTCAGTTCCGGATGGTACTGCACACCCACGAACCACGGGTGGTCGGTGCGCTCGCAAAGCTCCGGCAGCACCCCGTCCGGCGACAGGCCGGTGAACTTCAGCCCCGCCTGCTCGATGGCGTCGCGGTAGGCGATGTTGACCTCGTAGCGGTGCCGGTGGCGCTCGGAGATGGTCGGCGCGCCGTAGATCTGCGCCACCAGGCTGCCCGGCGTCAGCACCGCCTCGTAGGCCCCGCAGCGCATGGTGCCGCCGAGCTCGCCGCCCTCCCCGCGGACTTCCTTCTCGTTGCCGCGCACCCACTCGGTCATCAGGCCGACGATGGGCTCCGAGGTCGGCCCGAACTCGGTAGAGGACGCCTGATGGATGCCGGCCAGGTTCCGCGCCGCCTCGATCATCGCCATCTGCATGCCGAAGCAGATGCCGAAATAGGGGATGCCGTGCACCCGCGCGAACTGCACGGCGCGGATCATCCCTTCCGAGCCGCGCTCGCCGAAGGCGCCGGGCACCAGGACGCCATGCACGCCGGTCAGGCGCTCGCCGATCATCCGGTCGTCGCGCTCGAAGGCCTCGCCCTCGATCCAGTCGAACTTGACGCGGACGTTGTTGGCCACGCCGCCGTGGGTCAGGGCCTCGATCAGCGATTTGTAGGCGTCGGTCAGCGCCGTGTACTTGCCGACGATGGCGATATTCACCTCGCCGTCCGGATGGCTGAGCGTGTGGGAGATCGACTCCCAGCGGCTGAGGTTGGGCGCGGGCGCCGTGTCCTTCATCCCGAAGACGTCCAGCACTTCGGAGTCGAGCCCTTGCTCATGATAGTCGAGCGGCACGTGGTAGATGTTCTCCGAGTCCATCGCCTGGATGACCGCGCTCGGCCGCACGTTGCAGAACAGGCCAAGTTTCTTCCGCTCAGCTTCCGGGATCGGCATCTCGCAGCGGCAGAGCAGGATGTCCGGCTGGATGCCGATGGAGCGCAGCTCCTTCACCGAGTGCTGGGTGGGCTTGGTCTTCATCTCCCCGGCCGTCTTGATGAACGGCAAGAGCGTCAGGTGGATGAAGCACGCATGGCCGCGGGGCAGCTCCTGGCCCAGCTGGCGGATCGCCTCGAAGAACGGCAGGCCTTCGATGTCGCCCACCGTGCCGCCCACTTCGACCAGCACGAAGTCGACGCCCTCGCCCGGATCGGCCAGGACGAAGTCCTTGATCTCGCCGGTGACGTGCGGGATCACCTGGACGGTGGCGCCGAGGTAGTCGCCGCGCCGCTCCTTCTCGATGATCGTCTTGTAGATCTGGCCGGTGGTGATGTTGTCGTTGCGGGTCGCGTTGACGCCGGTGAACCGCTCGTAGTGACCCAGGTCCAGGTCGGTCTCCGCGCCGTCGTCGGTCACGAAGACCTCGCCGTGCTGATAGGGGCTCATCGTCCCCGGATCGACGTTGAGATAGGGGTCGAGCTTGCGCAGCCGGACGCCGTAGCCTCGCGCTTGAAGGAGCGCGCCGAGAGCGGCGGACGCGAGACCCTTACCCAAAGAGGAGACCACGCCGCCGGTGATGAAGATGTACCGGGCCATGGGCGTTCAGATTAGCAGCGATTCGCGGACGCGCTGGCGCAATCGGCGCCGTAGCCCAACTATCCCCAGCAAAACGGCTATTGCGGGGGCGCGGACGGGCCGGGCTGGGCCGGCTGCCCGAGGAACGGGTTGTTGATCGTGGGCTGAGGCGCCTGCAGCGGGACCGGCGCGCCTTGCGGGGCGCCCGGCTGAGCGGTTCCGGCCGGCGGGCGCGAGGGCTTGGGCTGGTTCAGCGTCGAGGGATCGATGTTGTCGATCTTCAGGCGGTCGACGACCGAGGACGCGCCCTTTTCCCGGCCTTCCAGGATCGTCAGCAGCAGGGCGATGATGAAGAAAGCCGAGCCGAGGATCCAAGTGGTGCGGGTCAGGAGATCGCCCACGCCGCGCACCGACATCATGCCGCCGGAGCTGCCGCCGCCCACGAATCCGCCGCCTTCCGAGCGCTGCAGCAGCACCACGCCGATCAGGCTGAGGCTGACGATGATCTGGGCGGCGAGCAGGAGGCCAATCAGCATGGGCGTTCTTTAGTCTCTGTGCGTTCGGCCGGTCACACCTGCGGCGATTTGCAGGAAAGCCCAGCGAAATGAAGCGCGGGCTCTATCACCGAGACCGCCTCAAGGCCATAGCTAGGGCGTCGCAGTCCTCAGACAAGCATTTGCCCAACGATGAGTCCCGACCTCAGTCTCCTGCCGATCCTCGAGACCCAGAGGATGCGGCTGACGCCGGTGGCGGCCGAGGACACGCAATACATCTTCCCCCTGATGGCCGACGCTGAGGTGATGGCCTTCTGGGACATGGGCGAGATCGACGACCCGGACATCATCGCCAATATCGTCGCGGGCCAGATGGACGAGATGATCGAGGGCAAGGCGGTCTACTGGGCGATGCGCGCGCTCAGCGACGACCAGTTCATCGGCACCTGCGACCTCTCGGAGATCGATCGGCGGCATCACCGGGCGGAGGTCGGCTTCATGCTGGGCCGCGAGGCCTGGGGCCAGGGCTATGCGCTGGAGGCCATGCAGGCGGTGCTGGCCTACGCCGCAGCCTCGGGCCTGCGAAGGCTGCTGGCGCGCAGCCACCTGGGCAACCGCCGGTCCGACGCCCTGCTGGAGCGACTTGGCTTCGTCGAGGAAGGCATGCTGCGCGGCCACGTGCTGCGCGACGGCGAACGGCGCGATTGCCGGCTGTTCGGGCTGTTACTGTAGGCGCCTTCCCTCCGCGTGCTTCCTTCTCTCCTTTAATGGGGAGGGACAGATCGCGAAGCGAGCAGGGTGGGGAGGTGTGGGCCAAAGTATGGAGTCAGCGCTTGAGCGCGACTTCCGCACCCGTCTCGGCTTCGCCCCGCCACCCTCCCCACGAAGGCTACCGGATTCACACATCTAAATAGAATGAGTGCTTTCAGTGGCTTATCGGAGACCAACAAGTCCGTACACTGAGAGTCCGTGCTGGGCAGGTTGTCTTGAAACGATTGAGCATTTTCCGCCTAGCAGGCCGGAACTCG
>NZ_DATAPY010000007.1:0-54007 GCF_036264965.1 Phenylobacterium sp. | reverse complement strand
GGCCTCGACCTCAGCCGTCCGCTGCCGGAGCAGGTGCTGGCGGAGGTCAAGGCCGCCTGGGCGCGGCACGGGGTGGTAGCCTTCCCCGACCAGCCCCTGAGCCTTGAGGCGCAGGAGGCGTTCACGGAAGCCATGGGTGGCTTTGGCCACGACCCGTACATCAAGCCGATGGACGGCCACCCCAACGTCCTGGAGCTGCGCCGCGAACCGGACGAGAAGGCCATGAACTTCGGCGCCGGCTGGCACTCCGACTGGAGCTTCCAGGAAGCGCCACCGGCCGCCACCATCCTGCATTCCAAGGTCGTCCCGCCGGTGGGCGGCGACACCCTGTTCGTCGACGCCTGCCGCGCCTACGAGGCGCTGTCGCCGACCATGCAGGCCATGCTGGCCCCGCTGCGGGCGGTGCATTCGGCGCGCCAGTCCTACGGAACCAAGGGCGTCTTCGCCAAGGACACCGCGAAGCGGACGATGCAGATCATCGTCTCGGAGGAGGCGGACGGCTCGCTGGCCCACCCGCTGGTCCGCACCCATCCGGTGACGGGTCGGAAGGCGCTTTTCGTTTCGCCGGTCTACACCGTGGGGATCGAGGGCCTGACGCCGGAGGAGGCCAAGGCGATCCTCGGCTTCCTGTTCGCCCATCTGACCCAGGCTGAGTTCATCTACCGCCACCGCTGGCGCGAGCAGATGCTGTTGATGTGGGACAACCGCTGCACCATGCACTTCGCCGAGGGCGGCTATGACGGCCACCTGCGGTTGATGCACCGGACGACGGTGGCCGGGGACAAACCGATGTGAGTGTTTCTTCTCCCGCGAGGGGAGAAGGCTAGGTCTTCCGCGGCGCCTTCGGCTTGGCTGTCGGCTTCGCAGCCACCTTTGGCTTTGCGACCACTGCGCTCGCCGTAGGCGCTTTAGGCGTCGCGCAGGTCGCGGCGTGGATCTGGGCGGTGAGGTCGTAAAGACCTTGATCAGGCGGTGGACGTCGTCCTGGATTTTCAGCAAGGCCTCGGCGTCCTTGTAGGTCTGCAGGGCCTGCTTGTCCGAGGCCGCCGCCGAGACCTTCTGGCCGACCATGATCACCGACAACAGGACCAGCTGCAGGAAGGTCTGGGCGATCCAGGCGACCAGAGCCGCGGTGCCGGCCTTGATGGCGTCCGGCAAGCTGATCAGCGCCAGTAGGGCGAAGGCGTAGGCGCACCACATGGTGCCCACCGAGTTAGTGATCAGGATCGCCACCTTGCCGTTGAAGCCGATGGCCTCGGCCCTGGTGGTGTGCGGGCCGGCCTTGGCCCGCTCCGCGATCCGCTCGTGAGGGGTATGCGCTTCGCTCATTTTGGCTCTCCGGTAGCGCCGTTCGGCGCGCGATAGATCTTGCCGGCTTTCATAACGAAGCCGACGGCTTTGAGGGTGGCGATGTCCTTGGTCGGGTCGCCCTGGAAGGCGGCGAGGTCGGCGAGGTAGCCGCCCTTGACCGCGCCCAGGCGATCGCCGCGGCCGAGGATCTTCGCATTGGTCTCGGTGGCGGCGGTCAGCGCCTGCGCGGGCGTCATGCCATCCTTCACCATCCAGGCGAGCTCGCGCCAACTTTCGCCGTGCGGGAAGACGCCCACGTCGCTGCCCGCCCCGATGGTGACGCCCACGGCGAGCGCCCGCTTGAAGGCCTCGGCGGCCTCGGTCATGCCGCGGGTCGGCGGCGTCTGGCCGGGAACGTAGTGCTGGAAGTAGATCGAGGTGGCCTCGGGCGCGGTCAGCGTCGGCACATAGGCGACGCCCTTGGCCTTCATCATCTGGAAGGTCGCCGTGGTCGCGCCGTAGCCATGCTCGATGGTGTCGACGCCGGCCTCGACGGCGTTGCGGATGCCCGGGTCGCTGGCCGCGTGGACGGCCACCGGGCGGCCCGACGCGTGGGCCACCTCGACCGCGGCGGCCATTTCCTTTTCGGTCAGCGTCGGCCGCGTCGAGCCGTCGGGACCGGTGCGGTAGTCGGCGTAGAGCTTGATCCAGTCGGCGCCCATGGCCGCCTGTTCGCGCACCGCCTTGATCATCGCGGCCTCGCCGGAAACCTCCTGGGCGCCCTGCGGCAGCTCCATGTCGGCGCGGAAGCCCTTCTTGGGGCCGTAAGAGCCGGTGGCCACGATCGCCCGCGTCGCCACGAACAGGCGCGGGCCGGCGACGATGCCTTCCTCGATGGCGCGCTTCAGCTGCACATCGGCGTCAGCGGCGCCCTCAGTGCCCAGGTCGCGCTCGGTGGTGAAGCCGCTCATCAGGGTGCGCGTGGCGTCGCGCCCGGCGCGCAGCACACGGTAGGCCGGCGGCTCCTTCAGCACCTGATCGTCCCAGACCACCTCGTTGTAGGCGTGCAGCAGGAGGTGCGAATGTAGCTCGATCAGCCCGGGGATCAGCGTCTGACCGGGCAGGGCGATGGTGACCGCCCCGGCGCCGGCCTTCACCGAGCCCTTGGGCCCGACGCCGGTGATCCTATCGCCCTCGACCGCCACCACCCAGCCGGCGTGAGGCGCCGCATCGCCCGCGCTCCACACCGCCGCCGGCTCGAGCAGGTAGCGGCTGGGCTCCGCGGCCTGGGCCGCGCCCGCAACGGCCAGCGCCATCATACCGGCCAATAGGGAGCGATCGGCCATCATTGACTCCATAATGGGGAGTGATAGGGAACGATAAGGAATATTCCCGCGGAGCCCCGACTCTCCATGTCGGAAGAAGTCTACACCGTCGAGCAGTTCGCAGAACGGCTGAAGCTGCATCCCAAGACCGTGCTGCGGTTCATCAAGGATGGCCGCCTGCGCGCGGTGAAGGTCGGCAAATCCTATCGCATCCTGCGCACCGAGATGGAGGCCACCATGCCCGGCTTCTCGTTCGAGGATTATCGCGGCGCGGCGGAGGCCTATCGCAACCGGCTGGAGAAACGCATCGCCCGGTCCGACGCGCGGGTGACCAGCATCATCGATCTGCCCGACATCGCGCCTGATGTCGCTGAACGGATGGCGCGGATGTTGCCGGCCGCGCGGGCGGGTCAGGCGGCGCACGCCGACGCCATGACGCTCGAGGTGATCTACGATCCGCCACGGCGCCATCTGAAGGTGTTGATCGTGGGATCGCCCGGCGACACCGCGGCCATGCTGAAGATGGTCGAGGTCCTGAGCGAGGACTGAGCCATGGCCATCCGCATGATCGCTGGCGTCGCCGTCTTCGTTTGCGCCGAGGACGGCCCGTGCCTGGCCGAAGACCGCGCGCTCAGCGACCTGATCGGACAGCTGTTCGACAGCGGCGCGCGGCTGGTCGCCGTGCCGCTTTCGCGCCTCGGTCCCGACTTCCTGCGGCTTTCCACCGGCGTCGCCGGTGGCGTGCTGCAGAAGCTGGTCAACTACCGCTTCCAGATCACGGTCGTGGGCGATGTGTCGGACGCAGCGGCCAAGAGCGAGCCGCTGCGCGACTTCATCCGTGAGTCCAACCGCGGCAAGACGGTGTGGTTCGTGGAGGATCTGGCCGCGTTGGACGCGAAGTTGGCCGGCGCCTAGGGCAGGGCGAAGGCCACCACCGCGTCGCCCTGCCGCTCCTCGTCGATCTTGGCCGAGCCGCCGGCGGCGACCACCACATACTGCTTGCCGCCGACCTCATAGGTCATCGGCGTGGCGTGGGCGCTGGCGGGAAGTTCGGCGCTCCAGAGCTGGGCCCCGTCGGCGGCGGAGAAGGCCCGCAGGGTCCGGTCCACGGTGCCGCCCTGGAAGACCAGGCCGCCGGCGGTGACGATCGGCCCGCCCAGCACGATCGAGCCCTTGGCGATGTGGCCGACGCCCGGCGCCAGCTCCTCCAGCGAGCCCAGCGGCACGCGCCAGGCGATCTTTCCGGCGTCGAGGTCGAGCGCGACCAGCTCGCCGAACGGCGGCTTGATGCAGGGCAGGCCGGACGGCGCGCGCAGGAACTCGCGGCTCATGGCGAAGGGGGTGCCCATCTGCAGGGTGGTCTCGGCCCGCAGGTCGCCGTGGTCGCCCTTCACGAACTTCGCTGCCGGGATCATCCGCACCTTGGCCGGCAGGTTGCTGACCGAGACGATCAGCCGGCCGTGGCCGGCGTCCCAGGCGAAACCGCTCCAGTTGATGCCGCCGACATTGCCGGGGATCGCCAGAATGCCCTGCTCGCTGGGCGGCGAGAACATCGCGTGGCCCGACATGGCGTTGATCGTGTCGGCGCAGAACTTGCGGTCGGCGTCGGAGATCGCCCAGACGGCCTCCGGCCCTTGGCTTTGCGGCACCAGAGCCGGGGTCCGGGTCGGGAAGGGCTGGGTGGGCGAGGACTTCTCGCCATAGAGCGTGCTCTGCGGCACTGGGCGCTCCTCGACCGGCAGCACCGGCTTGCCGGTGGCCGGGTCGAGCACGAAGACCATGCCGGTCTTGTTGCCGGCGATGACCACCGGCGTCGCCTTGCCCTTCAGCTTGAGCGTCGTGGCCAGCGGGGCTGCGGCGGTGTCGTAGTCCCAGAGGTCGTGGTGCACGAGCTGGAAGCCCCACGAGAGCTTGCCGGTGCGCGCATCCAACGCCACCACCGAATTGGCCCAGCGGTTGTCGCCGGGGCGAAGCCCGCCCCAGTAGTCGGGGCTGGCGCTGCCGGTCGGCACATAGACCAGGTGCCGCTTCGGGTCGGCGCTGAGCACCGTCCAGGCGTTGCCGGCCCCGGTCTTCCAGTCTTTCTCGGCCACATCCTTGGGCTTGGGGATCGGCTCCCACGACCAGAGCAGCTTGCCGGTCCGCGCATCGAAGCCGCGGACCACGCCGTCGGGCATGTCGGCGCGGGCGTTGTCGTCGATCGCCGAGCCTACCACCACCACGCCGTCCACCACGATCGGCGGCGAGGTCATGTGATACTGGCCGGGAACATAGCGGGCGACGTCGCGCAGACTGACCTCGCCGCCCTGGCCGAAACCCGCGCAGGCCTGGCCGGTCGCGGCGTCCACCGACACCAGCCGCGCGTCCAGCGTCGCCTCGTAGAGCCGAAGTGAGCAGGGGCCCTTACCCGCTTTTGGATCGCGCCACGCCGCCAGGCCGCGGTTGATCAGCCCGTCGCCATAGGGCTGGGCGCGGTCGAGTTTCGGGTCATAGGCCCAGAGCTGTTGCCCCGTCGCCGGGTTCAGCGCGATCACCCGGTTGAACGGTGTGGTCAGATAGAGCCGCCCGTCCAGCATCAGCGGCGTGGTCTCGAATCCGCTGCGCGGGCCGCCGCCCTTGATCTTGCCGTCGGAGATGTCGCCGGTGTGGAAGGTCCACGCGGGCTTGAGGTTCGCCACATTGGCCGTCGAGATCTGGGTCAGCGGCGAAAAGCGCGTGCCGCCCGGATCGCGTCCGTAGGCGCCCCACTCGTCGGCCCGCGCCGCCGCGGCCGTCGCCAGCGCCGCCACGGCTGCGCCCAGCATCATGATCTTCCGCATCTGTTTTGCTCCATCCGAGGACGATTGGCGGCAAGATCATCCTGCCCGTTTGCGCCGCCAGCGCCCAGGGACCAGCGGCGTCACCGCTGGGCCATTCGGCGCCGCGCCGGGGACAAGCGGCGGGCGGCCAGGGACGAGCGGAAGCCTTGGGCTTGACGCGCCCGGCCTCAGACCGTTTCTCCCGCCCAAATCCCAGGAGAGCCTCGCCCATGGAAACGCGCAGCATCGGTCCGTTCGAGGTGTCCGCCATCGGGCTGGGATGCATGGGGCTTTCCCACGGCTACGGACCGGCCGCGCCGCGCGAGCGGGCCGAACAGGTCCTGCTGGGTGCGTTGGACGCCGGCTACACCTTCTTCGACACCGCCGCGGTCTATGGCCTGGGCCACAACGAGACCCTGGTGGGCGAGGTGCTGGGCCCGCATCGCGACAGGTTCGTGCTGGCCTCCAAATGCGGCATGACTTCCGGCGACCAGCGCGGCATCGACGGCAGCCCAGCCAACCTCAAGGACACCTGCGAACGCAGCCTGCGGCGGCTGAAGACCGAGGTCATCGACCTCTACTACCTGCACCGCTGGGATAAGCGCGTGCCCATCGAGGACAGCGTCGGCGCGCTCGCCGACCTGGTGGCCGAGGGCAAGATCCGCACCATCGGCCTCTCGGAGATCAGCGGCCCGACCCTGCGCAAGGCCCACGCCGTCCATCCGATCGCCGCGGTGCAGAACGAATATTCGCCCTGGACCCGCAATCCGGAGATCGCCCTGATCGACGCCTGCCATGAGCTGGGCGTGACCCTGGTGGCCTTCTCGCCGGTGGGCCGCGGCTTCCTGGCCGGCGGCGCCAGCGATCCGGCGAAGTTCGGCGAGGGCGACATGCGGGTCGCCATGCCGCGCTTCCAGGGCGAGGCCCTGGCCGCCAACCTCAAGCTCTTGGCGCAGTTCGAGGGGCTGGCGGCGGAAGCCTCTTGCACGCCCGCGCAGCTCTGCCTCGCCTGGCTGATGGCCAAGGACCCGACCCTGGTCTCGATCCCCGGCACCGCCGACCCCGGCCACATGCGCGAGAATGCCGCCGCGGCGGATATCGCGCTGCCGGCCGGCATGGTCGCCAAGGTCGACGCCGCGGTGAACGAGCGAACCGTGACCGGCTCGCGCTACCCGGCCTTCATGCAGGCCAGCGTCGACACCGAGCGCACCCCCGCCGAGGCTGATGCATGAGCTACACCCTCTACTATTCGCCCGGGACGGCGAGCATGGCGGTGCACTGGCCGCTGATCGCGATGGGCGCGCCCTTCCAGGCGGTGAAGCTCGACTTCGAGGCCGGCGACCAGCGCGACCCGGCCTATCTGCGGCTCAATCCCGCCGGCCGCGTGCCGACCCTGATGATCGACGGGCGCCCCTACGGCGAGTCCATGGCGCTGCTGATGCTGCTGGCCGAGCGCCACCCCGAGGCCGGCCTCGCGCCGGCGCCGGGCGACCCGCAGCGGGCGCGCTGGCTGGAGACCATGGTCTTCCTGGCCAACACCGTCTCGCCCGCCATGCGCGACTGGTTCTATGCCGACAAGGACGGCGACCCGGCCGGGGCCGAGGCCGTGCGCGATCTGGCGCGGCGGCGCATCGAAGAGGCGTGGCCGAGGCTTGCCGCGGCGCTGTCCGACGGACGCACCTTCCTGTTCGGGGACGCGCCAGGCGTGGCCGACTACCTGGCTGCCACGCTGATGCGCTGGTCGCGTAACATGCCCCATCCCGCCAGCGAGCAGCCCGAGCTTGCCGCCTACCTGGCTCGGATGGCGGCGCTGCCGTCCTACGCCGAACTCTGCCGGCGCGAAGAGCTCACGCCCTGGCCCTGATCCGCCGCGGGGCGGCTGCAACATTCGGGTCTAGGAATTCCACAACTCGGCCCTAAATCAGGCTTAGCCGTGGTCGAGCAAGTTCGGACCGCCGGGCCTGACGAGGAGATCGCGATGCAGACAAAGCCCACCCGCGCAGCCGCCAGGATCGTGGCTATGACCATGGTCGCCGGCCTGACGATCGAGGCTGCGGCCGCCTCCGCCCAGCCCTATCCGCCGCCGCCTCCGCCGCCCGGCTATGGCGCGCCGCCGACCTCTGGTCCCTCCGACTACGGCCCGCGTGACGCCGGACGCTACGTCGCCCCGCCGCCTGGCCAGTACGCGCCGCCGCCGCCCGGCTATGAGCGCCCCGGCGCGGTCTATGACGACGGCGCCCAGCGCGCCGACCGCGACTATGCGGACCGCTATTCCCGCTGGGCCCAGGAATATTGCATCGACCGGCGCAACAACAACACCGCCGCCGGCGCGATCATCGGCGGCATCCTGGGCGCGGTGGTCGGCTCCAACGTGTCGGGCCGCCATTCGAAGACCGGCGGATCGATCATCGGCGGCGCGCTTGGCGCGACGGCCGGGGCCGCGATCGGCGCCAGCTCCGCGGAGTCGGCCGACTGCCCGCCCGGCTACTACATCCGTTCCGGCGCGCCGCGGTTCGCCTACGGCCCGCCGGTGGAATACGGGCCGTCCTGGTACAATCCCTGGTTCTTCGAAGGCGGTATCTGGCTCTACCGGCCCTATCGCTACTGGTACTGGACCCACGACAGCTACTGGCGCCCCGACTGGCGGCCGGGCCGCTGGGACTATCACTACCGCCGCTGGTAGGGCTCAGGGCGCGGCGGCCTCACGCAGGATGCGGCTGCCGATCTCGCTGCGCTGGGCCGAGAGATGCTCCCGCGGATCGATGGAATAGAGCCCCTTCAGATAGGCGACATCGTAGCGGCTCAGGCCCGGCGGATCGGCCCCTGCCGGGCAGTCCGGGTTGAGGAAATCCAGGATGGTGGGCAGCTCGCTGCAGCCCTTGACCTGGGACGCGTGCGCCAGGCTCAGCATGGCCGCGCTATCGGCGATCGCGCCGATCTGGTGACCGACGATCTTGCTAGCGTCGATCACGACCAGCACCCCCATGAACTGGCTGGAGATGCGCGACGTCAGGCGACTGCCGGCGCTGCCGTTCGGAAGGCGATGAAATTCGTCGTCGGTCTCGACATTCCCGCCCTCCGGCGCCGTGCCGGTCATGTACCAGGCCTGGATCGGCTGGTTCACGGTCGCGAGCCGCTGGGCCTGGGCCGCATAGTGGAAGCCCAGCATCTGCGGATGGTGTTTTCGCACATCGTCCATCAGCGTCTGTGGCGTGGTCGTGAAGACGATCAACAGGTTCGTCTTGCACGGGAAGTTGCGGTTCGGATGTTTGTCGACCGGCGCGCCGACGCTGGCGGCCACGGCCTTCACTCGCGCGGTCACATAGGCGTCGAACGGGGCGGTCAGGCCGCCGGTCTGCGGGCACACCGGTCCCGCCCAGCGGGATAGTTGATCGATCCGGCTCGTGGCGCTGTGGGCCTCGACGAAGCGGTTGACCAAGTCGGGCAGCTTCTCCTGCTCCACCTTCGGCGCCACGACGGTAAGGGTCTCGACCGTGGAGGACGCCTGGGCCGCGGCGGCTTGGGCGCCGGCGTTGGAGGCGGGCTGATCGGGAGCGTTTCGCGCCTGGGCGCCGAAGGTCGCAATGAGAGCCAGCGCGGCCGCCACCAAAGGCGCACTTGCGAAGGCTCCGGTTCGCGTCATGGCTTGACCTCTCATGGGCGTCAGCGGGAGCGATCCTAACGCCTGAGCGGTTCCCTAGACCATCCCCGCCTTGCGCAGCGTCTGGTAGGCCTTGATGACCCGCTGCAGGCGGTTCTCGCCGGCCCGGTCGCCGCCATTGGCGTCCGGGTGCAGGCGGCGGACCAGCTCGGTGTAGCGGGTGCGGATCTTCGGGCCGTCGGCGTTCACGTCCAGGTCCAGGTCGGCCAGCGCATTGCGCTCGATCTTGCCGAGATGGCGGTCCTCAGCCTCGGGGACCGGTCTGCCGCCGTTCTTGCCGAACAGATTGAACGGGTCGCGGTAGCCCTCGCCCTTCTTGAACTTGTTGGAGAAGGCGGCGGCCTCACGGCTCATCCGGCCGGCCTTCATCTCCCAGGTGGGACGCCCGCCGGTGAACAGCTCGTCGGTCTGGCGGCGGCGGATCTCCGCCTCGCTGAGCCCTGCGAAGAAGTTCCAGTTGCGGTTGTACTCGGCAGCGTGCGGCTGACAGAACCAGTAGTGCTCGTTCAGCATGTCACGAGATTTGGGGGCCCGCGCCGTGGCGGCCTTCAGGCAGCCGGGGTGGTCGCAGGCCCGTTCGCCGGGCTTCAGCGCGTTGACGTCCTGGGCGCGCGCATCCTCCTCCTCCGAGGGCGGACGCACCCGGATGTCGACGAAACGCGGCTTGTATTGAAACGCGGCGGGCATGGGCCAAGTATGGGGCCGAGATAATCCCTTTCAAGAATTGAAGATCACAGCGATGGGCGCCATATTTGATGCCATCCAATCGAAACTGACTTCGGCCTTCGCGCCGACCCGTCTGGAAATCCAGGACGACTCCGCGCGGCACGCCGGCCACGCAGGCGCCCATCCGGACGGGGAGAGCCATTTCAACGTGCTGATCGAGTCCGCGGCCTTCGAAGGCGCGGCCAAGGTCGCCCGCCAGCGCATGGTCTATCGCGCGCTCGCCGACGAACTGGCCGGGCCGCTGCATGCGCTGTCGGTCAAGGCGCTGGCGCCGGGCGAAGCCTAGGGGTCTAATGTCGGGGAATTTGATACCGCTCATCCCTGGCCCCCCGGTTCGACCGAAGGTCGACCGGAGGATAAACTCCGGCCGGGACCCAGATCGGAAAGCGCCGATACTGGCCGGGTGAGCTCCGGAACATTCGAGCCCACATCTGAGCTCATCCATCTGGGTCCCGGCCTTCGCCGGGATGAGCGGAACCTGGGGAGGCCTTCGTTTGAAGACCACGATCACCGTCAACGGCCAGGCGCGCGCGCTCGACGTCGACCCGCGCACCACTCTGCTCGACGCGTTACGCGAACATCTGCGGCTGACCGGCTCGAAGAAGGGCTGCGACCACGGCCAGTGCGGGGCCTGCACGGTCCTGGTGAACGGCGTGCGGATCAACAGCTGCCTGTCCCTGGCGGTGATGCATGACGGCGATCAGGTCACCACCATCGAGGGCGTTGGCACGGTCGAGAAGCTCAGCCCCCTGCAGCAGGCCTTCCTCACCGAGGACGCCTTCCAGTGCGGCTACTGCACGCCCGGGCAGATCTGCTCGGCGCTCGGCATGCTGCAGGAGGTGGCCGACAACTGGCCCAGCCAGGAGACCGCCGACCTCACCGGCAAGATCCGGCTGACTGACGACGAGCTGCGCGAACGGATGAGCGGCAACATCTGCCGCTGCTCGGCCTATCCGCAGATCGTCGCGGCGATCCGATCGGTGGCGGGAGACGCCGCATGACCCTACTTCGCCAAGGCTTCGAAGGGCCATCCGCCCGATACTGCGAAGCTCCAGCAAGGAGCGTAGCAGGATGAGGCCGTTCACCTACGAGCGGGCCACCGACGCCGCCTCGGCGGTCAAGGCCGCCGCCGAGACGCCGAACGCCAAGTTCCTGGCCGGCGGCACCAACCTGCTCGACCTGATGAAGCTGGAGATCGAGCATCCGGCGCATCTGATCGACGTCGGCCGTCTGCCAATGGCGGCGATCGAGGAGACCCCCGAGGGTGGCCTCAGGATCGGCGCCATGGCCACCAACAGTCACGTGGCCGCCGACGCCCGGGTGCGCGCGCACTATCCGGTGCTGACCCAGGCGATCGTCGCCGGCGGCTCCGGCCAGTTGCGCAACAAGGCCACGACCGGCGGCAACCTGCTGCAGCGCACCCGCTGCGCCTACTTCTACGACACCACCAAGCCCTGCAATAAGCGCGCGCCCGGCTCCGGCTGTGGGGCCCTTGAGGGGCTGAACCGCAACTCGGCGATCTTCGGCGCCAGCCACGCCTGCATCGCCACCCACCCCTCGGACATGGCCGTGGCGCTGACGGCGCTGGGCGCGACGGTCGAGACGCTGTCGCCGTCTGGGCGGGCGCGGGCCTTCCCGATTATCGAGCTGCACCGCCTGCCCGGTGAGACGCCGGACGTCGAGACCCATCTGATCGCGGGTGAACTGATCACCGCCGTGGTGCTGCCGCCGCCGCCCGACGGCGGGCAGGTCTATCGCAAGGTGCGCGACCGGGCCTCCTACGCCGGCGGTCTGGCCAGCGTCGCGGTGGTGGGCGCGAACCTGGCGCTGGGCGCCGTGGCCCACAAGCCCTGGCGGGCCGTCGATGCGGAGGCGGCGCTGAAGGCCGGCGCCTCGCCCGCCGAAGCCATCAGCCGCGAACTGGAAGCCGCCAGCGAGAACGGCCGCAACGGCTTCAAGATCGACGTCGTGAGCCGTCTGGTCCCCGCGGCCATCGCCGAAGCCCGCGCGCAAGGGAGGGGCGCATGAGCTCCGTCATCGACTGGGAAAACACCCCCAATCCAGTCAAAGAGAACCGGGCCGGCAACATCGGCAAGGCGGTGGACCGCTACGAGGGCCCGCTGAAGGTCACCGGCACGGCGCCCTACGCCTATGAGGTCGAGCCGCCGTCGCCGCCGGCCTATGGCGTGCTGGTCTCCGCACCCATCGCCAAGGGGCGGATCACCGCCGTCGATATCGCCGCCGCGCAAGCCTCGCCCGGCGTGCAGCTGGTCTGGACCTATCAGAACGCCCCGGCCCAGGGCCCGCGCCCGGAGCGCTACGACTTCTTCACGCCCTCGCCGCGGCCGGCGCTGGAGTCGGACGAGGTCTACTATTTCGGCCAGCAGGTGGCCGTGGTCGTCGCCGACACGCTGGAGAACGCCCAGGCCGGCGCGGCCCTGGTGAACCTGACGTTCGAGGATGACGCCAAGGCGGTGACTTTCCACGACCATTTCGCCGAGGCGGTCCAGCCGCCCGGCGAATCCGACGTCGAGATCGGCGACTTCGAGGCGGCCTTCGCCGCGGCGCCCGTGACGGTCGACGATGTCTGGCGCACCCCGCTGCAGAACCACTGCCAGATGGAGCCCTGCGCCACCACGGCCTGGTGGGACGGTGATCAGCTCACTGTCCACACCTCGGTGCAGATGGTGCGCGTCGCCCAGAACTCGCTCGCCGAGACCCTGATGATGCCGCACAAGAGCGTGCGCCTGCTGACCCGCTACGTGGGCGGCGGCTTCGGCGGCAAGGGCTCGTTCTACGAGGACCTGGTGCTGGCGGCCCTGGCGGCCCGCGAGCTGGGCCGGCCGGTGAAGATCGCGCTCTCGCGTCAGCAGATGATGCACGGCACCGTGCACCGGCCGGCGACGGACCTGCACGTGCGCCTGGGCGCGACGCCCGACGGCAAGCTCACCGCCATGTCGCTGATGACGGTCACCCACTGCGACCGGCGGGGCAACTTCACCGAGCACGCCTCGAACTTCGCGCGGAACCTCTACGCCGCGCCCAACCGGCTGACCGGCCACCGCCTGATCCGGCTCGACCTGCCGGTGGCCAGCGCCATGCGCGCGCCCGGCGAGGCGTCGGGCACGCTCAGCCTGGAAGTCGCCATGGACGAGCTCGCCGAGAAGCTGGGCATGGACCCCGTCGAGCTGCGCATCCTCAACGAGCCGCCGACCGATCCGGAGACCGGCAAGCCGTTCTCGATCCGCCAACTGGTGCGCTGCATGCGCGAGGGCGCCCAACTGTTCGGCTGGGACAGGCGCAATCCGATTCCCGGCCGGGTGCGCGATGGGCGCTGGCTGGTGGGGTTGGGGATGGCCGCCGCCATCCGCGGCAATTTCCTGCTGCCCGCCAAGGCCAGCTTCACGGTCGACGCCGACGGCGTGATCACCGTCAAGCAGGGCATGACCGACATCGGCACCGGCACCTATACGGTGCTGGCCCAGATCGCCGCGGAGACCCTGGGCGTTCCGCTGGCCGACGTGCGCGTCGAGATCGGCGACTCGGAGCTGCCGCCCGCGCCCGGTTCCGGCGGCCAGTTCGGGGCGGCCACCGCCGGCTCGGCCGCGTTGGACGCCGGCATGAACCTGCGCGCCGCCATCGCCGAGATCGCCGTCGCCGACCCGGCCTCGCCGCTGTTCGGGGGGCCGTCTGAAGACATCACCTTCCAGGACGGCGTCATCGCCATCGCCAACCGTTCGGAGCGGCTGTCGGACCTGATCCGCCGCAATCGTCCCGAGGGCCTGACCGCCGAGGGCGAGGTCCGCCCGGCCGCCGACGCCGGCCTGTGGAGCTCGCACACCTACGGCGCCCACTACGTCGAGGTCGGGGTCGATACGGTGACCGGCGAAGTGCGCACCCGGCGCATGCTGGGCGTCTTCGCCGCGGGCCGGATCCTCAACTACAAGACCGCCCGCAGCCAGCTGACCGGCGGGATGATCTGGGGCGTCGGTTCGGCCCTGACCGAAGGCAATGCTGTGGACCCGCACTACGGTTCGCTGATCAACCAGGATCTGGCCAGCTACCTGGTGCCGGTCCAGGCCGACATCGGCGAACTGGACGCCATCATGCTCGACGAGGTCGATGACAAGGCCAATCCGATGGGCATCAAGGGCGTCGGCGAACTGGGCATCTCCGGCGCCGGGGCTGCGGTGGCCAACGCCATCTACAATGCCTGCGGCGTCCGCGTGCGCGACTATCCGATCACGCCGGACAAGCTGCTCGCGGCCCTGATGGCGAAGGGTCTCTAGGCAGCAGGGGCGGCGGTCGCCGCGGCCAGGGCGGTCGCGCCATGCCAGGCGTGGCGGGCCTGCGCCAAATGCAGGTCGGCGGCCTTGCCGTCGCCCAGCTTGCGCTCGGCCTGGGCGAGGACAGCCAGGGACACGGGGTCGGCGGGCCAGGTCTTCAGGGTCTGGCGGGCCTGGGCGGCCGCCTCGTCGGCCTTACCCTGTTCCAGCAGGGCCGCGGCGTAGCTGCGGCGGACCGGATACCACCAGCCGGGCGGATCGCTTAAGCGCCCCAGCACGCGGTCCTCGATCTGGGCGGCGGCGCTGAACGCCTTGGCGGCGTCGGCGGGCCTGCCCTCGATCATCGCCGCGCGGCCGGTCAGCACCAGCTTTGCTACGTCGATCATGCCCTTCATCTGCGGCGCATAGGGCCCGATCGCCTTGAGGTCCGCGGCGGGCGTCTCGATCGCCGCCAACTCGCGCCGGACGCCGGCGGCGTCGGCCTTGCGGGCATAGGCCTCGCCGCGGGCGTAGCGCCACATGACCCGGATGTAGCCGCGGTCGGCCGGGGGCTCCGGCAAGGCCAGCACCTCGTCCGGCGCAGCGAAGCGGCCCTCGGCGAAATAGGCGGTGCCGACCACGAATTGGTCGAAGGAGCCGACCGTCTTCGCCGCCGTCGCGTGGTCGAGGGCGGCCTTGGCCTCGGTCAGCGCGGCGGCGCCGTCGCCGCTCATCAGGGCCGCGCCGGTGGCGAACTGGACGTTGTGGGAGTGGTAGGTCAGCTTCCAGGGATCGCCCTCGAGCCCCTGCCGCGCGGCATTGGCGATGTCGAGCTTGATGGCCGACTGGTTGGCCCGCACCGCGTCCTCGTAGCGGCCGACGATGTAGTAGGTGTGCGAGGGCATGTGCGTCAGGTGGCTGGCCGAGGGCGCCAGCCGCTGAAGGGTGTCGGCGTAGGCCTCCGCCTGGCCGCCGAAACCGCTCATTTCCGTCGCGTGGATGTAGAAGTGGATCGCGCCGGTGTCGTCGGGCTTGCGGCGCAGGGCGCCGCCGATCAGCTCCAGCGCGCGGGGCAGGTTGTCCCGGGTCTCTTTGTTGGCGGTCGGGATCATCCAGGCGTCGGCGGCGACGATGGCGATCTCGTTGTCCGTGGGGTTTTCGCGCGCCAGCTGGTCCATGGCGCGGGCGAAGGCGTCGTCCCCGGGACCCATGCCGCCGCCCTTGCGGTAGCGCAGTTGCAGCGCCGCGATCAGTTTCTGCTCCTTGGCCGGTCCGTCCTTGGCCAGCGCCGCGGCCTTGTCGGCGATCGCGGCCAGATCGGTCTGCGCCTTGTCATCGACGGGGTAGTTGATCGTCGGGCCGCGCGCCCAGGCCTCGCCCCAGGCGCACATGGCGCAGGCAGGGTCGAGCCTCTCGGCCTCCTGGAAGGCGGCGACGGCCGGCTTGTGGGCGAAGGCGTGCGCCAGCTGCATGCCGTTGTCGAAATAAGCCTGGGCTTCAGGGCTGGCGGTGCGCACCGCAAAGCCGCCCGAGCCATAGCCGGCGAGAATCTTCTGCGCGGGCGCGGCGGCCGCCGTCTCGCCCGGCGCGGCGCCGCAGATGTGGCCGATCACCGGGTCGGGCTGGACGTCCGCCGCGGTGATCGCCGGCGCCAGCGCCAGGACCGCGCCTATCAGCCACTGCGTCCGCATGTCGTTTTCCCCTTCGCCGCGCCGCATTTCAAAGGTGGTGGCGACCACAGGTCAACAGGGCCAAAAATGTTCAGCCGTTCGCCCGTCGGCCAGTCTTTCCAAATTCGCATCACTGTTATGCGAATTGGCGTCTTTCGGCATGTCGCATCGTACCTATCTCAGGCGTCTTGAAGGCAGGACTTTCAAGATTTCGAGGAGACGGGACGTGAAACTTATTCTGCCGCTAGCGTCGCTGGCTGGCGCCTTAACCTTGCTGTTGGGCGGCTGGGGCGAAAGCGCGCTCAGCTACCTCTAACGGGCCGCTTAGCCGACCTTGGCGCGCAGCTCTCCGAGCACGCGGGCCAGGTCGCCTTCGCGGAACGGCTTCTGCAGGACCGGCGTGCCCCGGTCGACATCCCTCAGACCTGCATCCCCGTAACCGGTCGCGAACGCGAACGGATGGCCGCGCTCGCGCAGCAGGTCGGCGAGCGGGAAGATCGGCTGGCCGCCCAGGTTCACGTCGAGCACCGCGCAGTCGAGCGCGGCTGTGGCGGCGAGCTCCATCGCCTCGTCCAGCCGCGACGCTGGGCCAATCACCGAACAGCCGAGGTCGGTCAGCATGTCCTCGATGAGCATCGAGACCATCATCTCGTCTTCCACCACCAGCACGCGTAGGCCGGCGAGTCGGGCCGTGTCTGTCATTCGGTGGGCTCCAGAGCCTGCAAGCGCATCGCGCCGGTGAGAGCAACAGACGTTGCCACACCTGATCAAGCACGATCTTTAGTTGCGTCGGGCAGCCGACGCTCAGGCCTAGAGCGCGTCAGGGTGAAGTGGATACCGGTTCACCCGTCCGACGCGCTCTAAACTTTTGAAGATAGACCCTTCTTTTCCGGCTCAGGTGATCCCACCTGAACCGGGAAGGGTCTAGCCGTCGTCGCGCGCCGGCGCGGGCCAGATCTGCAGGCGGGTGATGCGGTTGACCTTGCGCTCGAGCACCACAAATCGGTGTTCGTGGAAGGTGAAGGTCTGGCCCGGATCGGGGATGCGCCGCACCTCATGGATTAAGAGGCCCGCGACGGTGACCGCCTCATCGTCGGGCAGGTCCCAGTTCAGCGCGCGGTTCAGGTCGCGGATGGTCACCGCGCCGTCGACGATGATCGAGCCGTCCTCAGCGGGCTTCACGCCGCTCACTGCCTCGTCGTGCTCGTCCTCGATCTCGCCGACGATCTCCTCGAGGATGTCCTCCAGGGTCACCAGGCCCTGCAGGGCGCCGTATTCGTCGACCACCAGGGCGAAGTGGTTGCGCCGCTTCAGGAAGGCCGCCAACTGATCCTTCAGGCTAGTGGTTTCCGGGATGAACCAGGGCTCGCGGATAATGGACGCCACCTCGACCGCATCGATCTTGCCGTCCGCGTCGGTGATCGCCTGCAGCAGGTCCTTGGCGTGCAGCACGCCGATGATGTTCTCCGAGTCGTCGCGGTAGATCGGCACGCGGCTGTGGCCGCTGTCCAAGACGGCCTCCAGAATCTCCCGCGGGCCCTGCTCGACGTCGAGGGTGGCGATCTCCTTGCGGTGGACCATCACCTCGCTGACGTCCATTTCCGCCAGGTCCAGCACCCCGCCGAGCATCCAGCGGTCGTGGGTCTCCACCAGCCCCTCGGCGTGGTGATATTCCACGGCGCCGCGGATTTCCTCGTGGGCGGCCAGCACGTCCATCTCCATGCCCAGCCGCACGCCGAACAGGCCCAGCGTCTTCCGCACGATCCACTGGATGGTGAAGATGATCGGGCCGAACACCCGCACCACCAGCTCCGTCGGACCCGAGAGGAACCGCGCCACATCGTCGGAGCGCAGGATCGCCAGCGTCTTGGGCAGCACCTCGGCGAAGACCAGCACCAGCACGGTCATCACCCCGGTGGCCACGGCGACGCCCAGCGCCCCCGGGATCGCCTTGGTCAGCACCTGGGTCGCGAGCGCCGACGACAGGATGTTGATCAGGTTGTTGCCCAGCAGGACCGCCCCGATCATCGTCTCGCGGTCGCCCAGCAGCCGGTTCACGCGCCGCGCGGCGCGGTCGCCGTCGCGCTCAAGCTGGTGCATGCGCGCGCGGCTGGCGCCGGTCAGCGCCGTCTCGGCGGCCGAGAACAGCGCCGACAGGGCCAGCAAGCCGAAGACGATAGGCGCCAGCGCCATGATCGCGCCCATCAGACGGCGCCCTCGGCTTGCAGAAAGCGGGCGACGGCCGCGGCGTCCACGTCCTTGGCGACGAAGGCCTCGCCGAGCTGGCGGGCCAGGATGAAGGTCAACTTGCCGCCTTCCGCCTTCTTGTCCTGCGCCATGTGACGGACCAGCTTGGCGGCGTCGAAGGGTTCGCGGCGCACTTCAGCCATGGTGGTCGGCAGGCCGGCGGCGCCGATGGCCGTTGAGGCGCGGGTCGCGTCCTGCGTCCGGCAAAGCCCCTCCGCGGCGGAGAAACGGAACGCCAGCGCCATGCCCGCGCCGACCGCCTCGCCGTGCAGCAGAGCCTCGCCATAGCCGGTCTCGGCCTCCAGGGCGTGGCCGAAGGTGTGGCCGAGGTTGAGCAGGGCGCGGCGGCCCTGTTCGGTCTCGTCCTCGGCGACGATCTCCGCCTTCATCTCGACGGATCGCGCGACAGCATGCGCCAACGCGGCCGGTTCGCGCGCCAGCACGGCGGCCCCATTGGCCTCCAGCCACTCGAAGAAACCGAAGTCGCCCAGCAGGCCGTACTTGATCACCTCGGCGTAGCCGCAGCGCATCTCGCGTTCGGGCAGGGTCGCCAGCACGTCCAGGTCGGCCAGCACCAGCCGGGGCTGGTGGAAGGCGCCCACCAGGTTCTTGCCGCGCGGCGTGTCGATAGCGGTCTTGCCGCCCACCGAGGAGTCCACCTGCGCCAGCAGGGTGGTGGGGATCTGCACGAAGTCGACGCCGCGCTTGTAGATCGCTGCGGCGAACCCGGCGAGATCGCCGACCACCCCGCCGCCGAACGCCGTCACCACGTCGCCCCGGTCGAGTTCGAGGGCCAGCAGCCGGTCGCTGACCTCGGCCAGGCCCTCGAAGCTCTTGGTCTGCTCGCCCGGCGGCACGATCACCGGCGAGACCGCGATCCCGGCGGCCTCCAGCGCGGCGGTGAGCCGGGCGCCATGCAGGCTCCAGACCGTCTCGTCGCTGACCACGGCGGTGCGGCGGCGCTTCAGGAACGGGGCCATCGTCTCGCCGGCCCGGTCGATCAGGCCGGGCCCCACGCGGACCTCGTAGCTGCGCGCGCCCAGCCCGACGGCGATCGTGCGGCTCATGACGCAGGACCTTGGGGCGCGGGGGCCTCAGGCTCTGATGTCTGCAGGTGGGCGCTGAGCGCGCGGATCAGCTGGTCGACGGTGACGTGGTGCGCTGCGTCGCCGGTCTCGACGACGATGTCGGCCTCTCCATAGGCCGGATAGCGCGCGTCGGCCTGGGCCTGCAGCACATCCAGGGGGTCTTTGCCGGCCAGCAGGGGCCGGGTGTCCTTGCGCGAGACGCGCCGCGCCAGGACGTCCAGGTCGGCCTTCAGCCACACCGATACGGCCTTCGATTTGATCAGCTCGCGGGTCTGCGGGTTCATGAAGGCGCCGCCGCCGGTGGCCAGGACGTGCGGGTCCTGATCCAGCAGGCGCGCGATCACCCGGCGCTCGCCCTCGCGGAAGGCCTCCTCGCCCAGGTCGGCGAAGATGTCGGAGATCGAGCAGCCGGCGGCGGCCTCGACTTCGGAATCGGCGTCGCGGAATGGCAGCTCCAGCGCGCTGGCGAGCCGCCGGCCAACGCTCGACTTCCCCACGCCCATCAGGCCCACGAGGGCGATGGTGCGGCGGCGCAACGGTGCATAGCGGTCCATGGACGGCTCAGGTCTACACGAGGCGTCGCCCTCGCGCCAACTTCGCGCCGCGGTTATGATCCCGGCATGTCGCGTCGCACCGGTTTCCTCGCCCTGATGATCCTCGCCGGTGCGGCTTCGGCTGCGATGGCTCAGGAGCCGCCGCCCGCGGCGAACCCGCCCGCCGAGGCGCCGCCGCCGGCGGCCGCGCCCATCGCGCCTGCGCCGGCCACCACGAGCGTTCAGGTCGAGACCCTGGCCGCGCCGGACGCCTTCACCACGCCGGGGCGCGACACCGGCCTGCCCGCCACCTTGTGGCGCGGGGCCTCGCTGACGACTGTCAAGGCGGTGCTGCCGCTGATCGCCGCCCGGCCGCTCAGCCCCGCGGCGGCCGCGCTCGCCCGCCGCGTGCTGGCGACCGGCGCCCAGGGACCGAAGGGCGCCGACGACCCGGCGGTGACCGGCGCGCGCGCCGTCGCGTTGCTGGGCCTGGGCGACGCCAAGGCGGCCGGCGCGGTCCTGGCTCGCGCGCCGGGCGTCGACCGCACGCCGGAGCTGGCCCACGCGGCAGCGGAAAGCGCGCTGCTCGCCAGCGACGACGCCCGCGCCTGCGCCGTGGAGAAGACCCTGACCGCCGGCCGCGACGACGTCTATTGGTTGCGCCTGCGGACCTACTGCCAGGCGATCGGCGGCCATCCAGATCAGGCCCAGCTGACCTTCGACCTGGCCCAGGCGCAGGCCAAGGACCCGGTCTTCGCCCGGCTGATGACCGCCAAGCTGGCCGGCGCGGGCAATCCCGGCGCGGCCTCGCTGCGCAATGGCTTGGACTACGCCCTGTCGCACAGCCTGGGTCTCGACCTGACGGCGGCCAAGGCCTCGCCAGCCGTGGCCGCGGCGCTGTCCGGCGGCGTTCCCGCCGAGCCCACCTTCGACACCTCCACGGCCGCTCCGGATGTGATGCCGCTGGTCGAGGCCTTGATGCGGGGACAGGCGGTGAGCGACGCGGTCCTCCAGGCGCTCGCGGAGCCCGCCGGCTCGGCCGAGCCTAGGACCCGCGCCCGTGGTCAGGCGGCCCTGCTCCTCGGCCTGGCTTTGTCCGGGCCGCTGACGGCGGAGACCCGGGCTCAGATCGCCGTCCTCGCAACCCCGGAGGGCAAAGGGCCGCTCGGCCGCGACCTGGCCCTGGAAAGCGCCGGCGAGGGCAAGCTGATGGGCGAGGCGGCGATGCTCGCGCTCTGGACCTGCGCCGAGGCGGGCGCCGCCGGCCCCGTCCTGGGCGACCGGGTGCGGATCGTGCGCGCCCTGCACCTCGTGGGCCTGGAGGTCGACGCGCGCGCCTTCGCCCTGGAAGGCCTGTTGGCGCTGAAATGAGCGCGCCCCAAATTCAAGGGAGGGGCTCGTCCTGGGCCGAAGCCTTCCTGGAGATGATGTCCGTCGAGCGCGCGGCGGCGAAAAACACGCTCACCGCCTACACGCGCGACTTGACCGACGCGGCGGGCTTCCTGACCGGCCGGGACCGCGACCTGGCCGACGCCTCGGCGGAGGATGTCGAGGCCTATTTCGTGAGCCTTAGCGAACGCGGCCTGTCGCCGGCCACCGCGTCACGGCGGCGCGCGTCGGTGCGGCAATTCTACCGCTTCGTTCTAGGGGAAGATTGGCGCGCCGACGATCCCTCACGCCGGGTCGAGGCGCCGAAGAAGGGCCGCTCGCTGCCCAAGGTGCTGAGCCGCGCCGAGGTCGACCGGCTGATCGCCGCGGCCGGGGCGAAAGACGGCGCCCAGGGCCTGCGCCTCGGCTGCATGGTGGAGCTGGCCTACGCCTCGGGTCTGCGGATCTCGGAGCTGACCGGCCTGACGCTCTCGGCCCTGGCGCGCGACCCGGCCTATCTGATCGTCAAGGGCAAGGGCGGCAAGGAGCGGCTGGCTCCGCTCAACGACGCCGCACGGACGGCGGTGAAGGCCTATCTGCAGGTCCGTCCGGGCTTTCTGCCCAAGGGCGATAAGGCGAACCCGTGGCTCTTCGCCTCCCGGGGCAAGGAGGGCCGCCTCACCCCGCGCCGCTTCGCCCAGCTTCTGGACGAGGTGGCCGCCGACGCCGGGATCGATCCGGCGCGAGTCAGCCCGCACGTCCTGCGCCACGCCTTCGCCACCCACCTGCTGGAAGGCGGCGCCGACCTGCGCGTGGTGCAGACCCTGCTGGGCCACGCCGACATCGGCACGACCCAGATCTACACCCACGTGGCCGGCGACCACCTGGCGCAGGTTGTCGCCACGAAGCATCCGCTCGCTAAGAAACCCTAGCCGGTGATGCGGTAGCGGCCATCCCGATCGGGGCAGACGCGGACGTAGCGGACGTCCTCGCCGTAGCTGTCGACCGCGGCGGGCGCCAGGCGGCAGCGCAAGCGGCTGTAGTAGGCGTAGTCGTAGCGCCCGCTGCGGAAGTCGCGGTCCTCGCGGTAGGCGACGGTGTCGCTGTAGCTGTAGTACGGCCCGCGGCTGTCGCAGCGATAGCGGTCGTGCGCATTGCCGACCGAGCCGCCGATGCCGGCGCCCACGACGCCGCCCAGGATCGCGCCGTCGGTGCGGTGGCCGCCCGCGGCGATGTTGGAGCCCAGAGCCGCGCCGGCGAGCGCGCCGATCACCGCGCCGGCGGTCGCCGAGGAGTGGTCGTTGCGGCAGGTCACGACCGGGGCATAGGCCGCGGCCGGGCGTCCGTAGTTGTCCACGTAACGCGGCGGGGGGCCATAGACCGCCCAGCGCTGCGCGTCCCATACCGGAGCCGGGCCATAGACGCGGACGTAGGCGCCGTAGCCGTAGCGGGCGTCATAGTCGGCGCGGGCGCGCGCCCAGGCGTCGCGGCGCCGCTCGTAGTCCGCGAGGGCCTGCTCATAGCCGGCGCGGCTGGCCTCGTAGTTGTCGCGGCGGGCGTCGTACGCGTCCTTGCGGGCGTCATAGGCATCCTTGCGGCTCTCGTAGTTCCGCTGCTCTTGTTGGTATTGCTGCTGCTGGTCCTGGTACTGCTGCGACGGCTGGTAGGACGGCCCGGGCGGCGGCTGGTCCTGCGGGTCGCGCTGGTACTGCTGGGCCGGATATTGCGGGGCGGGTTGGTACTGGGCCATCGCCGGCGCGGCGATCGACAGCGCCAGGATCGAGGCCATCCCGAACTTCAGGGGGGTGTTCATCGAAAGTCTCCATTCTCTCCAGGGCGCGGACGGCGCATCGCCGGGCCGCACGTCTACGGCCGAAACAACCCTCAGGGTGGAGGCGGGGTTGCATGAACCGGCGTTCACGGAACCGCGGGCCGCGGGCTGGCGCTCTTGTGACGCGGGCCCATCGCGGGCTGGAGCGCGTCAGGGTGAAGTGGACACCGGTTCACCCGTCCGACGCGCTCCAGATGTTTGGAGATAGACCCTTCTTATCCGGTTCAGGTGGTTCCACCTGAACCGGGAAGGGTCTAGGTTCCGGCCCCGCTTCGACATGAAGGACCGAGTTCCCGGATGGCAGTGCACTACCTCGAGTTCGAGCGCCCGATCGCCGACCTCGAAGCCAAGATCGAGGAGCTTTCGAAGCTCTCGGAAACGGCCAGCCCGGGCGCGTTCGACGCCGAGATCGAAGCCCTGCGCGCGCGCACCCAGGAGATGCGCCGCGAGACCTATTCCAAGCTCGACGCCTGGCAAAAGACCCAGGTCGCCCGCCACCCGGACCGACCGCACTTCGTCGACTACGCCGCTGGCCTGATCGACGAATTCGTGGAGCTGAAGGGCGACCGCACCTACGCCGACGATCAGGCGATCATCGGCGGCCTCGGCCGGTTCCGCGGCCGCCCGGTGGTGATCATGGGCAACGAAAAGGGCCGCGATACGATCACGCGGGTGAAGCACAACTTCGGGCTCGCCCGGCCGGAGGGCTACCGCAAGGCGATCCGGCTGATGGAGCTGGCCGAGCGCTTCAGCCTGCCGATCATCAGCTTCGTGGATACGCCCGGCGCCTATCCCGGCGTGGCGTCGGAGGAGCGCGGGGTTGCCGAGGCCATCGCGCGGTCGACGGAAAAGAGCCTGCTGCTGGGCGTGCCCATCGTGGCCGTCATCACCGGTGAGGGCGCGTCCGGCGGCGCCAGCGCCATCGCCAGCGGCTCGCGGGTGCTGATCCTGGAGCACGCCATCTACATGGTCATCTCGCCGGAGGGCGCGAACTCGATCCTCTGGCGCGGGGCGCGGACGCCGGACGAAGCGGCCAAGGCCATGAAGATCACCGCCCAGGACCTGCTCGGCCTGAAGATCGTCGACCGGATCATCCCCGAGCCGCCCGGCGGCGCCCACTCCGATCCCGAGGCGACCCTCAAGGCGGTCGGCGACGCCATCGAAGAAGAGCTGAAGGCGCTCGAGGGCTTCACGCCCGACGAGCTGCGCAAACACCGCGCCGAACGCTTCTACGCCATCGGCCGGGCGGGGCTGCAGTAGGGCTTGCCTGACGCCGCGTCTGCGCGTTGAGTGTCATCCAAACAACTGTTTGGAGGGACGCCCGATGGCGCTGAAGACCCGGTTCACCGAGCTTTTCGGGATCGAGCATCCTATCGTCCAGGGCGGCATGCAATGGGTTGGCCGCGCCGAACTGGTGGCCGCGGTCGCCAGTGCCGGCGGGCTGGGCTTCATCACCGCGCTCACGCAGCCGACGCCGGAGAAGCTGACCGAGGAGATCGCGCGCTGCCGCACCCTGACCGACAAGCCGTTCGGCGTGAACCTGACCATCCTGCCGGCCATCAAGCCCCCGCCCTACGCCGAATACCGCCAGGCGATCATCGAGGCGGGCATCAAGATCGTCGAGACGGCGGGCAACAAGCCGATCGAGCACGTCGAGGAGTTCAAGAAGCACGGCATCAAGGTGATCCATAAGTGCACCTCCGTCCGCCACGGCCTGTCGGCCGAGCGGATGGGCGTCGACGCCATTTCCATCGACGGCTTCGAATGCGCCGGCCACCCGGGCGAAGACGACGTGCCCGGCCTGATCCTGATCCCGGCGGCGGCCGACAAGATCAAGATCCCGATGATCGCCTCCGGCGGCTTCGGCGACGCCCGCGGCCTGGTGGCGGCGCTCGCCCTGGGCGCGGAGGGGATCAACATGGGCACCCGTTTCATGGCGACCGTGGAGAGCCCGATCCACCCGAACATCAAGCAGCAGATCGTCGACAACGACGAACGCGCCACGGAGCTGATCTTCCGCACCATGCACAACACCTCGCGCGTGGCGAAGAACGTCATCTCGACCCAGGTGGTGGCCATGGAGCGCGAGGGCGCGAAGTTCGAGGACGTCCGCGAACTGGTGGCCGGGACCCGCGGCCGCAGCGTCTATGAGGTCGGCGACAACGACGCCGGCATCTGGTCGGCCGGCCAGATCCAGGGACTGATCCACGACATCCCCACCTGCGCAGAGCTGATCCACCGCATCGTCCGCGAGGCCGAGGAGATCATCCACGGCCGCCTGGATCGTATGGCGGGGATGCGGCAGATGGTGGAGGCCTGAGGACGCTATGGGCCTACCGCAGATTCCGCCCTGGGACTGGAGGGTCCTGACCCTGGCGGTGGCCCTGCTGCTCTACGTAATCCGGTCGCCCTGGAAACGGGACCGCTAGCGGACCTGCCTCAGAGCCGCGGCCAGCTCATCCACCGCCTCTGGCGTCGTGGCCCAGGAGCACATGAAACGCACGGAGCCGTCGAGGAAGCGCTGGGCCATCCAGCCGGCGGCTTGCAGGTGCAGACGCGTGGGTTCGTCCATTTCCACGAACACGCCGCTGGATTCGACCGGGTGGTTCAGCTTGAACGGCATCTGGCCGGCTAGGCGCTGGGCCATGGCGTTGGCGTGGGCGGCGTGGCGCAGCACCGCCCCGTCGCGCAGCATGCCGATGAACGGCGCGGCGTAGAACCGGCCCTTCGACGGGAACTGGCCGGACTGCTTCAGGCGCGCGTCGAAGCGGTGGGCCAGCGGGCGGTCGAAGATCACCAGCGCCTCGGTGGGCGGCATCCCGGCCTTGGTCCCGCCGATGACCAGGATGTCGACGCCGAGCGGGCGGATCGCCACCAGGTCGAAGCCGGCGGCCGCGGCGTTGAAGATCCGCGCCCCGTCCAGGTGGACGCCCGCGCCCTTGTCCTTGGCCGTGCCGATCAGGCCGGCCAGCGCCTGGGTCGAATAGACGCCGCCATATTCCGTGGCGTTGGTCAGCGACAGGGCGCCGGGCGACTGGACGTGGCCGTTCTCCGGCTGGGCCAGCGCCGCAGCCAGGGCCGCCGGATCGATCTTCCCGTCCGCGCCGGGCAGCGGGATCATGCCCAGGCCGTGGCCGAAGAAGCCGGGCGCGCCGGTCTCGTCGGTGGCGGCGTGCGCGTGCCGGTGGGCCAGCACGGACTCGAAAGGCTTGCAGAGGGCGGCGAGCGCGATCGCGTTGGCCGCGGTGCCGCTGGCCACAAATCGCACCTCGGCGTCGGCGTCCAGCAGCTGGCGGATCAGGTCGGCGGCCTGGGCGGTGACGGTGTCGGCCCCATAGCCGGCGGTGAAGCCTGAGTTGGCGTCCAGCACCGCCTGCATGGCTTCCGGCGCGGCCGGCGCGGTATTGTCGGAGGCGAAGTCGTAGCGGGCGGTCATGGTCTTAAGGATCAGCTCGCCGTCGCGGCCATGATGTCGCAGAAGGTCGCCATGTCGACGTTGCCGCCGGAGACCACACAGACGATGGGGCCCCCGTTCATGTCTATTGGGCCCGCCTCGCCGGTGAGGGCGGCGGCCAGCGGCAGGCAGCCCGCGCCCTCGGCGACGATCCGGGCTTTCTCCGCCATCAGCCGCATGGCGCGGCGGGTCTGGTCGAGGGTGACGACGATGGCGCCGTCCACCAGGGGCGTCATGCGCTCGTACATCCGCGGGAAGACGCTCTGGCCGCCGGCGCCGTCGACGAAGGAGGCCTGCCATTCCGGGAACTTCTGCGGCGATCCGGCGGCCAGCGACCGCGAAAGCGGCGCGGCGGTTTCCGGCTCGGCGGCCCAGAGCTTGATGCCGGGCTTGATCGCCTTCACCGCGCTGCCGACGCCGGTGATCAGGCCGCCGCCGCCGACGCCGCAGATCACGGCCACGGCGTCCGGAGCATCTTCCAGGATCTCCAGGCCCATGGTCGCGTGGCCGGCGATGAAGTCGTCGTCGTCGAAGGGGTGGATAAAGGTCCCCTCGACGCCGGGATAGGCGCGGTCGTCCAGCGCGCTCCAGGCGCCTTCGTAGGAGACCAGCACCAGCTTCGCGCCCAACGCTCGCATCCGGTCGAGCTTGGAGGCGGGCGCGGTCTCGATGGCGACGACCGTGCAGCGGACGCCGGCCTTGCGCGCGGCGTAGGCGACGCCCTGGCCCGCATTGCCGGCGCTGATCGTCCAGACACCCTTCTTGCGCTCCGCCTCGCTCAGCATGGCGACGGCGTTGGCGGCGCCGCGCAGCTTGTAAGCGTTGATCGGCTGCAGGTTCTCCAGCTTCAGGCGGATATCCGGAAATCCCGCGCCAAGCTCCAGCCGGACGAGCGGCGTACGCACGCAGGTCCCGGCGATCCGGCCACGCGCGGCCTCGATCTCGGCGAGGGTGATGGGGCGGACGGGCGGGAGTACGGCGGGCATGGGGCTGTCTCTCACACTAGAGGCTGCGCGCCCAGTCCCGCACCTCGTCGACATAGAGATCCGGCTCTTCCATCGCCGCGAAATGGCCGCCGCGCGGCATGTCGGTCCAGCGGACGATGTTGTAGGCCCGTTCGGCGAAGGAGCGCGGCGGCGCCCGATAAAGCGGCTCGCCGGGGAAGTTGGCGAAGGCCGTCGGCGTCTCGCACCGCTCGCCCGGCTGGAAGGCGAGGCCGCCTTCCTCCACCAGGCCGCGGTAATACCAAGCGCCGGTCGCGAAGCTGTCGGTCATCACATAGAGCATGATGTTGGTGAGCAGCCGGTCCTTGCCGTAGGCTTCGTCCAGGCCCTTCGTCGACAGGTCCGACCAGTCGTGGAATCGCTCGACGATCCAGGCGGCCTGGCCCACCGGATTGCCCGCGCCCATCCAAGCGATCGACTGCGGCTTGGAGACCTGCAGGCGGAAATAGGCGCCCATGATGTCCATCATCCCCGCCTGGCGCTGGGCCCAGCCGATCTCCGCCTCGCCCTGTGGCCCGCCGTGCGGGCGAAAGCCCAGCATGTTGAGATGGATGGCGTGCACGTGGGCGGCGTGGTCGCGGCCAAGCCAGGAGGTGACCATGGCCCCCCAATCGCCGCCCTGGGCCAGGTAGGTCTGGTAGCCCAGCGCATCCGTCATCAGGGTGTTGAACAGGCGCGCGGTGGTGCGCTGTCCCACTGGCCGTGTGGGCTTCGATGAGAAGCCGAAGCCGGGCAGGGAAGGGACGATCAGGTCGAAGGCGTCGGAGGCCTGGCCGCCGAAGCGGCTGGGGAAGGCCAGCTTCTCGATCGCGCCCCAGAACTCGTAGTGCGAGCCCGGCCAGCCGTGGGTGACCATGAGGGGGCGGCTGCCGTTCGCTTCGCCAACGACGTGCAGGAAGTGCAGGTCGAAGTCCTCCACCCGCGCGGTGAACTGCGGGAAGCGGTTGAGGTCGGCCACCGCGGCGCGCCAGTCGTAGGCGCCGGTCCAGTGGTCGCAGAGACCCCGCAGCCAGGCGCCGTCGCAGCCATAGGCCCAGCCGTCGGGGACCTGCGGGCTCGGCGGCCAGGGATAGGCTCGCACGCGATCCAGGACGACCTCGACCTCGGCCTCGCCCCAGCTCACCTCAAACGGCTTGATCGTCGACATGTCGCGCCTCCCGGACGGGGAGGAGACTTCAGGCCTGCCGCCGGGGCGGTCAAGCCGCGGGACGCCGCTCGATCTGCATCTTCAGGCCACCGTCCGGCGAAAGCGTGATGCGCGCGGCGAGCTTCACCTCCTGCGGTGTCTTGAGGCGCGGGCGGAAGCGCTGGGCCAGGGTGGCCAGGATCAAAGTCGCCTCGGTCATGGCCAGCCCCATGCCGATGCAGATCCTGGGTCCCGCCCCGAACGGCAGATAGGCGAAGCGCGGCCGGCCTTCGCTGCGTTGCGGCGCGAAGCGGTCGGGGTCGAACCGTTCGGGTTCCTCCCAAAGGGTGCGGTGGCGGTGCAGCACCCAGGTCGAGATCATGATGCGGTCGCCGGCCGCCACCTTCACGCCGCAGATCTCGTCGTCCGCGGCGGCCCGGCGGCCGGTGACGGCGGGCGCGGGCGGATAGAGCCGCATGGACTCTTCGATGACCTGGCGGGTGTAGGGCAGGTTCGGCGCGTCCTCGGCGGTAGGCGGGCGGTCGCCCAGCACGGCGTCGAGCTCGGCGTGCAGGCGCGCCTCCACCTCCGGGTGCTGCGAGAGCAGGTACCAGGTGAAGGTCATGGCGACGGCGGTGGTCTCGTGGCCGGCCTCGAAGATGGTGATGATCTCGTCGCGGACTTCCTGGGCGCTGAGCCCCGCGCCGTCCTCGGGGTCCTTGGCGGCGACCAGGCGTGTGAGCAGGTCGTTGGGCGCGTTCGCGAGGTTCTTCTCGCGCTCGGTGATCATCCGGTAGATCGCGCCGTCCATGGCGCTGAAGTCCTCATGCAGCGCTGCCCGTTTGGCCTTCAGCCGCATTGGCCCGATGAGCGGCAGGAGGTCGAGGAGGCCGAAATTGAGCGCATCGCGGGTGAAGCCGAGCGCCGTGCCCGCCAGGCTGACCAGCTCGCTGGCGTCCGACGAGAACATGGTCTCGCAGATGATCGCCAGCGTCAGCGCCTTCATCTCCTCGGCCATGTCGATGTCGGCGCCGTCGGGCAGGGCCGACCAGCGCTGCGTGAAGGCCTGCGACGCGGCGGCCATGGCCGGGGCGTAGGACGCCACGCTGCGCGGATCGAAGGCCGGCGCCATGATCTTGCGGTGGCGGCGCCACATGGCGGGTTCGGCGCTCAGCAGGCCTTCCCCGAACATGGCGGTGAAGAACCGGTTGGAGAGCTCCTCCTTCGGATAGTTGACGACGTTGTCCAGCAGCACCCGGCGCACGCCCTCGGGGTCGTGCACCATGACTGTCGTCCCGAACGCCGACTTCGCCTGATAGATCGGCTGCTCGAAGATCACCCGCGGCAGGGTCTCGAAGGCGTTGCCGCCGCCGCTCAGCTGCTTGAGCAGCGAGGGTGACTTCTCCGGCGGCGGCGCCAGGCCAGCCATCCGGTGAGGGTTTGGCATTGAAACGTCCGACATGACCTGAACTCCGCCGGGTCAAAAATATACATGATGTATTTTCTACATTCTGTATATTCGGCGACATGTCAATGGCGGCCGAGACCCAACGCAAGACAGGCGGCAAACGCGAACGCACCCGCGCGGCGCTGATCGCGGCGACCCTCGATGTAGTGGCGGTGAAGGGCTTCGCGGGCGCCAGCCTCGACGCGATCGCCGCGCGCGCCGGCATGACCCGCGGCGCGATCTATTCCAACTTCGCAGGCCGCGGCGAGTTGCTGCTGGCCGCCATGGGTGCGAAGGGCCTGACCCTGTCGCCGGTCTACACCCCCGGCGCGCCTTTACGGGTGCAGCTTCGCGCCATGGCGGACGCCCTGGTCGAGGCCCTGCCGCGGGCTCGTGGAGAGGCCAAGTTCCTCGCGGAATTCCAGCTCTACGCCTTGGCCGATCCGGATCTGCGCAACGATCTCGCCCGCGGCTACGCCACCGCCTTCGGCCAGATGGCCGATCACCTGGTCCAGCACCACCGCGCCGAACTGGCCCTGCCGCCGCGGCAGCTGGCGGTCATCCTTCAGTCCCTGGCCATGGGCTTGGTGTGCCAGTACCTGCTCACCCCCGAGGAGGTGACGGAGAACGTCATCATCGCGGCCGTGGAGGCCATGGCCGATGGCGTGGTGCGGCCGGCCGTGGCGCCCTAGCAGGCCGCTCAGTCCTGCGGCCGCACGCCCCGCGTCAGGGCCGCATCAAGGCTCTGGAACAGCTGCTGGCTGCCTCCCGGCGGCAGCATGCCGGCCAGGTCCAGGATCACCGCCCCGTGGACCGCGGCCCAGAACATCAGGCCGATCTGTTGTAGATCGCCCTCCATCAGCCCTTCCTTGAGGGCGTCCTCCACATGGGCGGTCATGGTCTTGCGCGCGCGCAGACCGGCGGCCACCAGTTCGGGGTACTTTTCCGTGTTCGGCTGGTTGAAGTCGAACATCAGCTTGTAGGCGTGCGGGTTCGACAGCGCGAACTCCACATAGGCCTTGCCCACGGCCGAGCCGACCGCCCGCGCGCCGACCACTGAGGCCCGCGCCGTTTCCAACGCTTCGGCGAAGCGGCTGAAGCCGTTGGCCCGCACCGCGGCCAGGATGTCGTCTTTGTCCTCGAAGTAGCGGTAGGGGGTCATCGGCGAGACGCCGAGCTCGGCGGCCAGCTGG
This sequence comes from Phenylobacterium sp., assembly GCF_036264965.1. GTDB lineage: Bacteria > Pseudomonadota > Alphaproteobacteria > Caulobacterales > Caulobacteraceae > Phenylobacterium. Next base: position 22,981 of record NZ_DATAPY010000007.1, on the reverse strand, counting down.
CGCATGGTCACCGCGTCGGGTCCACGCTCGGCGAACAGCCGCTCGGCGGCCTCGCAAAGCCGCTCTCGGAAATCGGCGACATCGGTTTCGGACAGGACGCGGGGCATGGGCGACTCAGGTTTGCACGAAAAGGCTTGCAGAACGCTACTTTTTACGAAATAAATTTACATCGTAAGCTATAAGGGAGAGATCCGATGGACGGCAACGTGCGTATCAACCCCTACTTGGCCGGGAATTTCGCGCCTGTCAGGAGCGAAGACGACTTCGACCTGGACGTGCGCGGAGAGATCCCGGCGGGCCTGCGCGGGGCGCTGTTCCGTATCGGTCCCAATCCGCAATTCGAGCCCCGCGACCCCGAGCATCACCACTGGTTCGGCGGCGACGGAATGGTCCATGGCTTCTACGTCGCGGACGGCAAGGTCTCCTACCGCAACCGCTACGTCCGCACACCGAAGTGGGAGCTGGAGCACGAGCATGGCCGGGCCCTGTTCGGCTCCATGGGCAACCCGATGACCAGCGATCCGCTCACCGCGGGGAATGAGGGCGGCGTCGCCAACACCAACATCCTGTTTCACGCGGGCAAGCTGCTGGCGCTGGAGGAGGCCCATCATCCGTTCGAGATGGATGTTCGTACGCTGGAATCCAAGGGCTATGTCCGCCCTTACAAAGGCCGCGTCACCGCCCACCCGAAGATCGATCCGGCGACCGGCGAGATGATCTGGTTCGGCTATAGCGTCGGTGACATGCCGCTGTCGGCCGGGATGAGCTATGGCGTCACCGCCGCGGACGGGACTGTGGTCCGCCGCGACGATTTCCAGGCGCCGTTCTCGTCCATGGTCCATGACTTCATGACCACCGAGAACCACGTTTTATTCCCGGTCCTGCCGCTGACCGGCAGCCTGGAACGGGCGATGAAGGGCCTGCCGCCCTTCGCCTGGGAGCCGGACAAGGGCAGCCACGTGGGCGTCATGCGCCGCGACGGCGACGTGTCCTCGATCCGCTGGTTCAACACCGAGGCCTGCTACGTCTTCCACCCGCTGAACAGCTGGGAAGAGGGCGACAAGATCTTCTGCGACGTCATGCGCTACAATGTGGCCCCGCTGTTCCCGAACGCCGACGGCTCCCCCGGCGACAAGGCCGCCGCGCGCCTGGTGCGTTGGACCTTCGACCTGGCGTCCAATTCCGACGCCATCAAGGAAGAGACCCTCGACGACATCGACGGCGAGTTCCCGCGCGTCGACCCGCGCGTCGAGACCCGCAAGCATCGGCACGGCTGGTACGGCGCTGACCCCGCGGGCTCGAAAACCGTGCGACTGAACGCTATCGCCCACCTGGACCTCACGACCGGCAAGCGGCAGGTCTACCAACTCGACGGCGGCGACGCGACCTCCGAGCCGGTGTTCACGCCGCGCTCAGCGGACGCTCCGGAAGGCGACGGCTGGGTCACCGCGGTGGTCTACCGCGCCGGCGAGGACCGCAGCGACCTGCTGGTGTTCGAAGCCCAGGACATCGCGGCCGGTCCTATAGCGGTGGCGAGGATGCCGAGGCGCGTGCCCTTCGGCTTCCACGGCAACTGGGTGAACCTCTAGTCGTCGCAGGGGCAGTCGTCGTCGTCTTCGCAATCGATCTCTTCGACGAGGCGGGTCGACTGCCAGAGCTCGACGCTCGGCGCGCCCTCGTCGCAGAGCGTTTCGGCCTGATCGATGGCGGCGGCGTCGTCGGGCGCCTCCAGCCATTGGCCGTCCAAGATGCGGTGGTGATCGTCCAGGCGGTAGGCGCGGTAGGCAGGCATCTGAACCCCCATGCTGACGCTGAGGAAAACGAGCGGCGCCGTGATCGGTTGCGTCGAACCGTCCGCGGCGTAGAACCGCGCTCGCATGAGCGACTTCCACGCCTTCGTCGAAGAGCTGTTCGCGGGCTTCGGGCCGGTGCGCTTCCGGCGCATGTTCGGCGTCACGGGCCTGTTCGCCGATGAGCTGATCTTCGGCCTCATCGACGAGGACACGATCTACCTCAAGGCCGACGAGGCGCTGAAGGCGGAGCTGGAAGCCGAGGGCTCCGTCGCCTGGGTCTACCGTTTTGTCGCCGAACCGCGGGCGATCGGCGCCTACTGGCGCCTGCCGGAGGCGGCGCTCGACGATCCGGACGAGGCGGCCGCCTGGGCCCGCAAGGCGCTCGCCGTGGCCGAAGCCAAGGCGGCGCAGAAACGGCCGAAACGCGCGCGCTAGACCAGAGCGCCGTGGCAGTGCTTGAACTTCTTGCCAGAGCCGCAGGGGCAGGCGGCGTTGCGGCCGGTGTTCTCCCAGCCTTCCGGCAGGGCGGTGACCGGCAGAGCCTGGCGCTGTTCGGCGTTCAGGCCGTCAGGCAGGGCGCCCATCTGCGCGGCGTTCTCCCCGGTCAGGGGGTCGAGGTGGACCTCCTGGAAGCGGCCCGGCGGCGGCGAGGGCGGCGCCTCGAACTGGAACTCCACCGTCATCAGCCAGCGGGTGACGTTCTGGCGCAGGTCGGTCAGCAGGGTCTCGAACAGGCTGAAGGCTTCGGTCTTGTACTCGTTCAGCGGGTCACGTTGGCCGTAGCCGCGCAGGCCGATGACGTTGCGCAGATGGTCGAGGTGCATCAGGTGCTCGCGCCACTGCAGGTCGATCATCTGCAGGACGAAGCTCTTTTCCACCGTGCGCATGTGGTCGCCCACCTGGACGTCGCGCTCGGCGGCGCGGGCGTCGGCGGCCTTGATGATCCGCTGCTCGATCTCCTCGTTGGCGATGCCGTCCTCGGCCGCCCATTCCTTCAGCGGCAGCTCCAGGCCGAAATAGCCGCGCACGTGCTCGTCCAGGCCTTCGATGTCCCACTGCTCGGCGTAGGCCTTGGGCGGCAGGAAGCGGCGGACGAAGTCCTCGATGGTGTCGTTGCGCATCTCGGCGACCACGTCGGAGATGTCGGTGGAGGCCATGAACTCGGCGCGCTGTTCGAACACGGCCTTCCGCTGGTCGTTCACGACGTCGTCGTATTTCAGCAGGTTCTTGCGAATCTCGTAGTTGCGCTGCTCGACGCGCTTCTGGGCGGTGGCGATGGCGCTGTTCAGCCACTTGTGGGTGATCGCTTCGCCTTCCTGGACGCCGAAGGTGCGCATGATCGAGTCCAGCCGCTCGCCGGCGAAGATGCGCAGCAGGTCGTCTTCGCAGGAGAGGAAGAACTTCGAGTGGCCCGGGTCGCCCTGGCGGCCGGTGCGGCCGCGCAGCTGGTTGTCGATGCGGCGGCTCTCGTGGCGTTCGGTGCCGAGCACGAAGAGGCCGCCGGCGGCCAGCGCCTGGGCCTTCTTGCCGGCGATCTCGCCCTCGATCCGCGCCTTGTGCTCAAGCGCCATCTCCGGCGTGACCTCGACGCCGAGCGCGCGCTGTTCGTCGCGCCAGGCCATCACCTTCATGTCGACGTTGCCGCCGAGCTGGATGTCGGTGCCGCGGCCGGCCATGTTGGTGGCGATGGTCACCGCGCCGGGCACGCCGGCGTCGGCGACGATGGCGGCTTCCTGCTCGTGGTAGCGGGCGTTCAGGACGTTGTGCGGGACGCCGGTCTGCTTCTTGCCGTCGATCTCGAACTTGTGGGCCTTGAGCATCTCAGAGAGCTGCTCGGACTTCTCGATGGAGACCGTGCCCACCAGGATCGGCTGGCCGCGGCGGTAGCAGTCCTCGATCAGGCTGATGATCGCCACATGCTTCTCGGCGGACGTGCGGTAGACCTCGTCGTCGTCGTCGATGCGGATCACCGGCCGGTTGGTCGGGATCTCGGCCACGTCCATCTTGTAGATGTCGAGGAATTCCTGCGCCTCGGTCGAGGCCGTGCCGGTCATGCCCGACAGCTTTGAATAGAGGCGGAAGTAGTTCTGGATGGTCACCGAGGCCAGAGTCTGGTTCTCGGGCTGGATGACGGCGCCTTCCTTGGCCTCGATCGCCTGGTGCAGGCCTTCCGACAGCCGGCGGCCGTGCATCATGCGGCCGGTGAACTCATCGATCAGGATCACCTCGCCGGCGCGGACGATGTAGTCCTTGTCCAGCTGATAGAGGACGTTGGCGCGCAGCGCCTGGTTCACGTGGTGCACCGCCGAGACGTTGGCGGCGTCGTAGAGACCGGCGGTGTCGGGGGCCAGGTGGCCGCCCGTCATCAGCATCTCCTCGATCGTCTCCGAGCCCTCTTCGGTCAGGATCACCTGCCGCTGCTTCTCGTCGAAATCGTAGGTGGTCGGGTCCTTGATCAGCTCTTTCACGAGCAGGTCGATGGTCTTGTAGAACTCGCTGCGGTCCTCGGTGGGGCCGGAGATGATCAGCGGGGTGCGCGCCTCGTCGATCAGGATCGAGTCGACCTCATCGACGATCGCGAAGTTGTGGCCGCGCTGGACCATCTCGCCGGCCTCATAGACCAGGTTGTCGCGCAGATAGTCGAAGCCGAACTCGTTGTTGGTGCCGTAGGTGATGTCAGAGTTGTAGGCCTCCTGGCGCTGGGTCTGGCTGAGGCCGTGGACGATGACGCCCACCTCCATGCCGAGGAAGCGGTAGATCTGGCCCATCCACTCGGCGTCGCGTTGCGCCAGGTAGTCGTTGACCGTGATCACGTGCACGCCCTTGCCGGCGAGCGCGTTCAGATAGACCGGCGCGGTGCCGACCAGGGTCTTGCCTTCCCCGGTCCGCATCTCGGCGATGCCGCCCTGATGCAGCACCATGCCGCCCACCAGCTGCACGTCGTAGTGGCGCTGGCCCAGCACCCGCAGCGCGGCCTCGCGCACCACCGCGAAGGCTTCGTCCATCAGGTCGTCGAGGGTCGCGCCCTTGGCCAGGCGCTCGCGGAATTCGGCGGTCTTGGCGCGGAGATCGGCGTCGGAGAGCGCCTTCATCTGAGGTTCGAGCGCGGTGATCTTGGCGGCCCGCGCCATCATCGACTTGACCTTGCGGTCGTTGGAAGAGCCGAAGAATTGCTGGAAGATGCTCAAGGGGAAGGTCCGGTTGATGCGGTGGGCGCGGCTGTTGCCCGTCGCCTGCCGGGAAAACTTGCTCTTTCGAAGGCGCGGGAGACTTAAGCAGCGACCCCCCTGGTGTCAACGCGACGCGTTCTCCCGGTCCCTCCTCTTTAGGGGAGGGTGGACGAGGCGAAGCCTCGGACGGGTGGGGATCTCAGGGCCAGGACTCCGAAGTCAGAGCTTGAACGCGATTCCCCCACCCTGGCCGCTGGCGCGGCCTATCCCTCCCCTAAAGAGGAGGGATGGAGTCCTACATCACCTCGAACAGTCCCGCCGCGCCCATGCCGCCGCCGATGCACATCGAGACCACGACGTTCTTGGCCCCGCGGCGCTTGCCTTCCTGCAGGACGTGGCCGGCCAGGCGCGCGCCGGTCATGCCGAAGGGGTGGCCGATGGCGATGGAGCCGCCGTTGACGTTGTACTTCTCCGGGTCGATGCCCAGCTTGTCGCGGCTGTAGAGGCACTGCGAGGCAAAGGCCTCGTTCAACTCCCACAGGTCGATGTCGTCGACCTTCAGGCCGTGGCGTTCCAGCAGGCGCGGGATGGCGAACACCGGGCCGATGCCCATCTCGTCCGGCTGGCAACCGGCGACCGCCCAGCCCTTGAAGACGCCCATAGGCGACAGGCCCCGGCGCTCGGCTTCCTTGCGCTCCATGATCACCACGGCGGCCGAGCCGTCGGAGAGCTGCGAGGCGTTGCCGGCGGTGATGTATTTGCCGGGACCCTTTACCGGCTCCAGCTTCGCCAGACCCTCGGCGGTGGTGTCGGGGCGGTTGCACTCGTCCTTGTTGACCACGTAGTCGACGATGGTCTCTTCCTTCGTCTCCTTGTTGACGACCTTCATCTTGGTCTTCATCGGGACGATCTCGTCGGCGAACTTGTTGGCCTGCTGGGCGGCGGCCATGCGGCGCTGGCTCTCCAGCGAATATTCATCCTGGTATTCGCGGCTGAGCTTGTAGCGCTCGGCGACGATGTCGGCGGTGTCGATCATCGGCATGAAGATCGCCGGATACATCTTGGTCAGTTCCGGATCGAAGTTGTCCTTGCCCGCGCCCATGTTGGGCATGGAGATGGTCTCCACGCCGCCGGCCACCACCACGTCGGCGCCGTCGTTGCGCACATAGTTGGCGGCCATGCCGATGGTCTGGAGGCCCGAGGAGCAGAAGCGGTTCACCGTCACGCCGGAGGTGGTGATCGGCAGGCCGGCCAGCAGGCCCGCCTGGCGCGCCATGTTGCCGCCGCCGTGGGCCACATTGCCCATGAACACGTCCTCGACGGCCTCCGCCTCGATGCCGGCCTTGGCCACGGCGTGCTTCACCGAGTGGGCGGCGATCGAGACGGTCGGGGTGATGTTGAATCCGCCGCGGACGGACTTGGCCAGGCCGGTGCGGGCGTAAGAGACAATGACGGCTTCGCGCATTTTAAATGATCCTTCCCAAATATTGGCCTCTCGGCGCCTCTTGGGTTCGGGGCGCGCGGGTCGGGGCAACCTTTGCATCCCGGGATGTAAATGGCTAGGCACGGGCGGCGTCCTTTGGGTGCGCCGGCTGTCCGTTTTTAGGGATGATCCGCATGGCCGAAGACCGCGCCTTCCGCACCGCCGCCTGGGTTGGACTGGCGCTGGCCGCGGCGCTTAGCCTGGCCGCTTGCGGCAAGGGCGGCAACGCCGAGCATGCGCCCGAACGCGGCGATCAGGCGGCGGCGAAGGTCGACGGCCAGACGATCTGGTCCTCCGACGTCAAGCGCGAGGCGGTGGCCCAGGGCCTGATCGGTGAGGGCGAGCCGCTGGACGTCTCCTCGGACCTGTTCCGCCGGGTGCTGGACGAGGTGGTCGACCAGCGCCTGCTGGCCGGTGAGGCGGTGCGCCGCAAGCTGGACAAGGACCCGATCGCCCAGCGCCGCATGACCGCCGCCCGCGACCGGGTGCTGGGCGACATGCTGGTGGAGAGCGTGGTCTCCGATGCGGTCAACGACAACGCCGTGCGCGGCCTCTACCAGGAGCAGCTGAAGCTCGCGAAGCGCTCCGAGGAGATCCACGCCCGCCAGATCGTGCTGCCCAACGCCGCCGAGGCCGACGCGGTGCGCAAGCTCCTGGCGACCGGCGCCTCGTTCGAGCAACTGGCCATGGAGAAGTCCACCGATGCGGCGACCCGCTTCAACGGCGGCGACCTGGGCTACTTCACTATCGACGTCATGCCAGAGGCCTATGGCGCGGCGCTGAAGACCGCCAAGCCCGGTCAGATCGTCGGGCCCTTCGCGGTCGAGGGCGGCTTCGCCCTGGTGAAGGTCGAGGACCGCCGCGTGGAGCAGCCGATCACGCTGGAGGTCGCGCGGCCGCAGATCGTGCGCTTCCTGACCTACGACCAGATCCGCGATCTCTTGGAGAAGCTGCGCGGCCGCGCGAAGGTCCAGGTGATGGTCAAGACCGACGCGCCCAGCCAGGCGATCCCGCCCGCCGATGCGCCGAAGACCGGGGTCTCACCCGCCATCCTGCCGCCGGCCGCTGCGCCGGCGCCGCCCGCCAAGGGGGCCAAGAAATGACCAAGAAGCCCACCCCGTCTTCAAAGACCGCCAAGGCCCTGGAGGCGGCGGCACGCCCCGTCGAGGCCGTCGGCCATACCCTGGAGCGCGCCTTCAAACAGGCCGCCAAGCAGGCGCAGCACTTCTCGACGCCGGCTCCCAAGTCGACGGCGGCCAAGCCCGCCAAAGCGGCGCTGCCCGTCTCTCCCCTGGCCGTGAAGTTCCCCAAGATGCCGCCGATCGCCGGCGTGCAGATGGCGACCGCCCGGGCCGGCTTCTACAAGCACGAGCGCGACGATCTGCTGGTGATGAGCTTCCCCGACGGGGCCAGCTGCGCCGGGGTGTTCACTCGCCATGGCGTGGGCTCGGCGCCCGTCGACTGGTGCAAGCGCCACCTGGAGATGACCCAGGGCGAGGGCGTGCGCGCCCTGGTGGTCAACGCCGGCTGCGCCAACTCCTTCACCGGCCGTCCGGGCGCCGACGCGGTGCGCCGCGTCTGCTCGGCGGCCGGCAAGCGCTTCGACTGCCGCCAGCGCGATGTGATGGTCGCCTCCACCGGGGTGATCGGGGTGTTGCTGGACGACGCGAAGATCGTCCACCGCCTGCCGGATATCGAACACAGGCTCGCCGAGGACGGCTGGGCCAACGCCGCCCACGCCATCATGACCACCGACACCTTCCCCAAGGGCGCCCATGCGACCGCCGACATCGATGGGGTGAAGGTGAAGATCAGCGGGATCTGCAAGGGCTCCGGCATGATCGCGCCGGACATGGCGACCATGCTGGCCTTCGTGGTCACCGACGCGGCGATCTCGCCCGCCGCCCTGCAGAACCTTTGCAGCCTCTACACCCGCAACACCTTCAACGCGGTGACGGTGGACGGCGACCGCTCGACCAACGACACGCTCCTGCTGTTCGCCACCGGCAAATCGGGCGCGCCGAGGATCAGCCGGGCCGGCGACCGCCGTCTGGCCGACTTCCGCGACAAGCTGGAGCACGTGCTGATGGACCTCGCCCAACAGCTGGTCCGCGATGGCGAGGGCGCCACCAAGTTCATCAAGGTCACCGTCACCGGCGCCGAGAGCCACGCCTCGGCCCGCAAGATCGCCCGCACCATCTGCGAGAGCCCGCTGGTCAAGACCGCCTTCGCCGGCGAGGACGCCAACTGGGGCCGCATCGTCATGGCGGTGGGCCGCGCCGACGAACCGGTGGACCGCGATAGCATCAGTGTGAAATTCGGGCCCCTGGTCGCCGCGCAGGACGGCTTGGTCTCGCCCACCTACGACGAGGCCAAGATGAGCGCCTACATGAAGAAGAAGGAGCTCGAGGTCAGCGTCGACGTCGGCATGGGACGCGGCTCAGCCAGCATCTGGACCTGCGACCTCACCAAACGCTACGTCGAGATCAACGGCGACTATCGGAGCTAGCGCCGCGCCCCGGTCCTTCCGCCAGCAGCCTTGACCGCACCCGGTGCGGCCCGGATAGCTACTGCAACAAGGAAAAAAGTCGGGAGGCGCTCGTGAAGTCCTGGATTGGCGTCGCCGTCATGGCGGCGACTGGAATGATGGCGCTGGGCGCGGGGTTCGCCCTGGCCCAGGATGCCCCGCCGCTGAAGATGTTCCTCGGCGACCGCACCCATGGCCGCCAGCTCTACGAGACCCGCTGCGCGTCGTGCCACGACGCCGGCGGCGAGCGGACGCCGCGCAAGGACGCCCTGATCGCCATGGGGCCGGACACCATCGTCAACGCGCTGAGCCGCGGCGTGATGCGCGCCAACGCCGCGGGCATGAGCGACGACGACATCGAGGCGGTCGCCATCTACGTCACCGGCCACGCGCCGCTGCCGAAGGTCGCCGAAGGGCCCGAGCCCAACCTCTGCGCGCACGCCGACCCGATCAAGCTGGGTCCCGGCGCCTGGAATGGCTGGAGCCCGGACAGCGGCAACACCCGCTTCCAGAGCCAGCCGGGCCTGAAGGCGGCCGACGTGCCGCGGCTGAAGGTCAAATGGACCTTCGCCTATGTGGGATCGAAGAACACCCAGGTGACGGCGGTGGGTGATCGCCTGTTCCTCGGCAGCAACGCCGGCAAGGTCTATTCGCTGAACGCCCGCACCGGCTGCGCCTATTGGCGCTATGACGCCAAGGGCGGCGTGCGGACCGCGCCCGTGGTGGCGAAGCTGGCGGCCGCGCCCAGCGGCTATGCCGTCTTCCTGGGCGACGATCGGGCCACCGAGGTCGCGCTCGACGCCATGACCGGCAAGCTCCTCTGGTCGACCAAGCTGGAAACCCACGCGCGGTCGATGCTGACCGGCGCCTCGATCTTCCACGACGGCGTGGTCTACGTGCCGGTGTCCTCCAGCGAGGAGATCGCCACCAACGAGGCCGACTACATCTGCTGCAGCTTCCGCGGCAGCGTCGTGGCGCTGAAAGCCGACACCGGCAAGGTGATCTGGAAGACCTACTCCGTCGCCGAGCCGCCGAAGCCCTATAGGGTGTCGCAGGGCAAGCAGCTCACCGGCCCGGCCGGCGGGGCGGTCTGGTCGGCGCCGACGCTCGATCTGAAGCGCGGCGTGCTCTACGCGGCCACCGGCGACAGCTACACCGACGTCGACACCGACGGCGCCGACGCGGTCATGGCCATCGACCTGAAGACCGGCCAGGTGAAGTGGCGCAACCAGGTGACCGCCAAGGACAACTTCATGGTCGGCTGCCCGCCGAACGCCGCGGGGCCGGCCAATTGCCCCAGCCCCCTGGGGCCGGACGTGGACTTCGGCTCCTCGGTCATGTTGCGCACCCTTCCGGGAGGCCACGACATCCTGATCGCCGGCCAGAAGTCGGGCGTGGCCTATGGCCTCGACCCCGACCACGGCGGTAAGACCCTGTGGCAGGTGAAGCTCGGTCGCGGCGGGGCCGCCGGCGGCGTCGAATGGGGCATGGCGTCGGACGGCGCCAACGCCTACGTCGCCATCGCCGATGGCGGGCGCGGCGGCACGCCGGGGATCAACGCCGTGAACCTGGCCACCGGCGCGGTGGTCTGGAAGGCGCCGACGCCGGTCCTGCCGTGTCCGGCCGGTCAGCGCTGTGTCGTCGCCCAGTCCGCGCCGGTGAGCGCTATTCCGGGCATAGCCTTCTCCGGCGCCATTGACGGCCACCTGCGCGCCTACGACGCCAAGACCGGAGCCATCGTTTGGGACTTCGATACCGCGGCCGGAACCTACGACACCGTCAACGGGATCAAGGCCGCCAAGGGCGGCGCCCTCGACGCCACCGGGCCGGTGGTCGTGAACGGCATGGTCTTCCAGCACTCCGGCTATCCCGGGGTGATGATGGGACCGGGCGGCCGCAACCTGCTGATGGCGTTCTCGGTCGACGGACGTTAGGCGGCGGCCGCTTCCGCGGTCTGCTGCATCACCACGACCAGACAGAGCAGCATGCCGGCGAAATAGGCCTCGACCTCGTCCGAGAAGGCCGGGCTGAACGCCACCCGGTCCGGCGAGAGCGGGGTCAGGGCCCCGGCGCCTTGCGCGTCCGCCAGCATCCGGTTGATGTGGGTGCGCGAGACGCCGTAGCGGCGCGACAGCTCCGAACGGCTGACCTCGGCGACGTCTAGCAGGCGCGCACGATCCTCCGGCTGGGTGATCATCAAACGCTGCAGGACGCGCATGCCGCCGTCTCGGCCGACGAAGATCTCGCGGAACGGCCCGCCGGGGTTCTGCAGCAGCAGCGGGCGATCGAGGATGAGCTTGGCGCCGCTCCGGATGATGCGCGCGAGGCTCGCCTGTTGCGACAGCTCTGGCAGGTCGGCGGCGACCCTTGGATCGATCAGGGCGACCGCCTGCAGGCCGCCTCTGATCAGGTGGTGCAGGGGCGCCATGAAGGCCGGCGTCAGCGTCAACCGCCGCCGGCCCCAGGGCTCGGGTCCGGCTGGCACAATGATATGCCCGGCCTGGTGGGCGTACTGCACGAAGGCCAGCACCCGCCCGCGGCTGGCGGCGCCGGTGGCCGCCGCTCCGGCGGCCAGGGCGGCGACGCTCAGGCCCATGGGCGTGGCGTCCCAGATCAGCGCGGCCAGGTAGAGGGCCGAGCGTCCCAGGTCGCGGGTCAGCCAGCGGGTGGCGGGATCCTGCGCTTCGTATCCGGCGAGGCTGGCGGCGGCCAGGACCTGAACCGCCTCGCGGAAGCGCGGGTGCTGCCGAAGACGCGCAACCGCAGCGTCCGACAGGGCGTCAGCCTCGTCTTCCGCGATCAGCTCGCCGCCGTCCATCCGTCCCCCATTTTAGAGCCGCTGACACCTACGCCGTAAGCCGGCGACGGTGCGAGCGGGTTCTTCGCGGGGGCGAAGGGAAGTCCAGCTTTGCCTTAAAGTCTAGCGGTTCGACCAGACGCCGGTGCGGCCGGACGACGAATTGCCGCCGCCGCGCTGCGGGCCCTTGAAGGCCGGGCGCTGAGCGGGCTTGCTCTCGCCGCCGCCATTGCCGCCGTGACCGCCATTGCCGCGCGCCGGAGCGCCCTCGTGGCGATGGCCGCTATTGCCGCCGCCGCCGTGATTGCGGTTGCGCTTCGGCTGGTGATTGCCGCGGCCGCCGCCGCCCGCGCCGCGGGTGTCGGCGCGGTCGGGCTTGACGCCTTGGGGCTCCGGCAGGGCCGCGGTGGCGGCGCCCAGCTGCTTGTCGTTGCGGCGGTCGAAGGACGGGATGGTCTGGCGCGTCACCTTCTGGATGTCGCGCAGCAGGGTCCGCTCATCGTCCGAGCAGAAGGCCACGGCCGAGCCGTCGGCGCCGGCCCGCGCGGTGCGGCCGATGCGGTGCACGTAGCTCTCCGGCACGTTGGGCAGCTCGTACTGGACGACGTGGGTCACCGCGTCGATGTCGATGCCGCGCGCGGCGATGTCGGTGGCCACCAGGGCGCGGACCTTGCCGGCCTTGAAGTCGGCGAGCGCGCGCTCGCGCTGGCCCTGGCTCTTGTCGCCGTGGATCGAGGCGGCCTCGACGCCCACCTGCTCCAGGCCGCGGGCCACGCGGTCGGCGCCGCGCTTGGTGCGGGTGAAGACGATGACGCGCTTGAAGCCCTGGTCGTCGAAAAGCTCGGAGAGCAGGGCGCGCTTGCGGCCCTGTTCCACGAAGAGCACGCGCTGGTTCACCTTCTCGACGGTGGTCGCTTGCGGGGTCACGGAGACGCGCAGCGGGTCGTTCAGGAGCTCGCTGGCCAGCTTGCCGATCTCAGTCGGCATGGTGGCGGAGAAGAACAGGTTCTGACGCTGCTTGGGCATGTGCGCCACGATCTTGCGGATCGGCAGCACGAAGCCCAGGTCGAGCATCTGGTCGGCCTCGTCGAGGACGAAGATCTCCACGCCGCGAAGCGTGATGGTCTTTTCCTGCAGGTGGTCGAGCAGGCGGCCCGGCGTGGCGACGAGTACGTCGACGCCGTTGGCCATGGCCTTGTGCTGGGCGCCGTACTTCACGCCGCCGAAGATCACCGCGACGGTGACGCCCATGTGCTTGCCATAGGTGCGGAAGCTCTCGCCGATCTGGCTGGCCAGTTCGCGGGTGGGGGACAGCACCAGGACGCGGGCGCCCTTGCGCTCCGGCTGGCGCTTGTCGGCGGCCAGGCGGTGCAGGATCGGCAGCGCGAAGGCGGCGGTCTTGCCGGTGCCCGTCTGGGCGATGCCTTGCAGGTCGCGGCCGGCCATGACGCCGGGGATCGCCTGGGCCTGGATCGGGGTGGGAGTGGTGTAGCCTTCGCCGGCCAGCGCCTTGAGAAGCGGAGCGGCGAGGCCGAAATCGGTAAATTGGGTCAAAAACTGACTTTCACGTATGCGCCAAGCGCGCCAACTGGATCGCATCCAGGGCGCGGAGGTCGCGGGTCTTTGGGGAAGCGCCCCGCGTGATGGGCGATCTATGAGAATTCTCTGCGCTCGACAGGCTGGGCCTCGAAGAGAGACCCCACGCGGCTGGAGCGCGGATAGCGTCATAGTTCGTGACGCGGGCTGCACATCGTCCTTCGCAGGTGCGAAGTCAACCCACGGCGAGGCTTTGGCTGCGGGCTGTTGCCTTTATGACTCAGGCGGGGAAGGAAGCAGGGATGAGCGAAAAGTCCCTCCTGCTGGTCGCCGCCGCGGCCCTGATCGACGCTGACGGCCGGGTGCTGATCTGCCAGCGACCCGAAGGCAAGCAGCTGGCGGGCCTCTGGGAATTCCCCGGCGGCAAGGTCGAAAAGGGCGAGACGCCGGAGGCCTGCCTGATCCGCGAGCTGGAGGAGGAGCTGGCGATCAAGGTCACCCACGCCTGCCTGGCGCCCTTTGTCTTCGCGAGCCACGAGTACGAGAGTTTCCACCTGCTGATGCCGCTCTACCTGATCCGCCGGTGGGAGGGCCGGATCACGCCCCGCGAGCATCCGCAGATCGCCTGGGTGAAGCCCAGCAGGCTCGGCGACTATCCCATGCCGCCGGCCGACGCCCCGCTCGTCGCCTGGCTGCGCGATCTGATTTGATGAGCTAGGCTGCCTACAGACAGGCGTAGGGGGCGACGAATGGGGCGTTTGGCAGGACGGGTCGCGGGTTTTGCAGCGCTGGCGCTGATGGCGGGGCCGGCCGCTGCGCAAGCCTGGTTCGGCACGCCGACGCCGGGACCGGTCAGTCCATCGGACCAACCCACTTTCCACGCCGGCCCAGCCTCTTACGGCCCCACGCCCGCCCATGTGCGGCCGAAGGACGACACCCGCGGATCGCTCGGCGGCGACAGGATGATGGCCGACGTGCGCCGGATCGTGGGCTTCTCGCTGGCCAGCAAGGCGGCGGGCGACAAGCTCTACGGCCGGATCAGCGGCCTGCCCGCGGAGAAGGCCACCGTCGACTGGGCGGTCGCCAAACTGAAGGCCTCGGGCCTGAAGGACGCCCACGCCGAGGCCTATACGTCCGAGGCGCCGCTGTGGCTGCCGGTCAGTTTCGAGGCGCGGGTGACCAGCGAAGGCAGCCCGGACGTGGTGCTGCAATCGGCCATGCCGATCCGCAACAAGACCGTGAAGCCCGCGACGGCTGAAGGGCCGCTGGTGTTCGTCGGCCGCGGCTCGCCCGCCGAATTGGCCAACGTCGACGTGAAAGGCAAGATCGCGGTGATCAATGTCGTGCCCGACGACAGCCTGTTCGCCGCCCGCGAGAAGGGCGTCGCCCGCGAGCTGGAGAAGCGCGGCGCGGTGGGCGTGATCAACGCCGTCGAGAGCCCCGGCAACCTGCTCTTCTACGACAACCGCTACGGCTGCGACGCCATCCCCTGCTTCCTGGTGGGCGGCGACGACGGCGCCTTCCTGGAGAGCGTGATCGGCAAGGCGGCCAAGGCGGGCAAGCCGGTCCGCCTGAAGCTGTCGCTGCAGGCCGAGGAACGGCCCAACCTCACCGCCTGGAACGGCGTCGCCACCATCCCCGGCAAGTCCAGGGAAGTGGTAATCGTCAATGCCCACGCCGATGCCTGGTTCGATGGGGCCAACGACAACGCCGACGGCCTGGCGGTCTTCCTGGGCCTCGCGGACTACTTCGCGCACCGCAAGGAGAAGCCGGCGCGGACCCTGGTGTTCATGGTCTCCGGCGGCCACCACACCGCGGTCGGCGCGGCGGCCTTCATCAAGGCCCATCCGGAGATCATCAAGGACACCGTGCTGGTCATGAACCTGGAACACCTGGCCCAGATCGCCGTGATCCAGGCCGCGCGGCTCGATCCGGCGGCCGGCGGCTATCCGGCCGGCTATTGGACCGCCAACACCACCGAGACCACCAAACAGGCCGGCGCGGTCAACGCCACGCCTTACGTCTGGGCGCTGATGGGCAAGGCGTCGAAGCGCTATGGCGTGGTGACCAGTTTTGAGCCGACCCCCAGCGCGCCCGGCGATCTGGGGGCCTACATCCGCGCCGGCCTGCCCTCGGCCCAGCTGATCTCCAGCGAGGTCTACTATCACTCGTCCGGAGATACGCCCTCGACCATCTCGGTCCCGGGCTTGGAGCGGGCGGCGGCCTTCTATGCGGGCTTCATCGACGATGTGGCCAAGGCGCCGCGCGACAAGCTGAAAGGCCCGCCGCCGCCTCGCTAGCCGGCCGCCAGCGCGGCGCGCACCTGCGCCAGGACGCCGTCCCAGTCGCCGGGGGTCTCCTGGCGGAACAGCCGCGCCTGCGGATACCAGTCGGACGAGATCGCATCGTTCCAGCGCCAGTCGAGGCCAATGCGCGGCAGTAGCACCCAGCAGGGCTTGCCAAGCGCCGCCGTCAGGTGCGCGGCGGAACTGTCCACGGTGATCACCAGCTCCAGTCCTTCGATCACCTCAGCGGTCTCTAGGAAATCCCGCGCGCCGGTGGCCTGCGGCCGCAGATCCCGGCCAAGCTCCACGAACGCGTCGGTGGCCTCGGCTGACATGGAGCGGTTGCGGTCGTTCTCGTGCGCCGGATTGCCCCGCGGCGCGACGCCGATCCCCTGGCTGCCCGACGCGGCCTCGATCCGCCAGGGCGACGGCGGCGCCCCAAGGCCAAGCTTCAGCGGCAGGGAGCAGAAATAGACCCAATAGTCGCTGGCCTGCAGCGGCTGGCCGGCGGCGGCATAGGACTGGGTCTCATAGCCCGCGCGTTCGAACAGCGGCGCGATCTCGCGGGGATCGCAGCCGACCACCACCCGCGCGCCGAGATCGCGTAGCAGCGGCAGGTAGCGGGCGAACATCATCTGGTCGCCGAAGCCCTGTTCGGCCAGGACCACGATGGTCTTGCCGGCCAGCGGCTCGCCCTGCCATTCGGGAAAGGCGGCGACGGGCGGAACGGTCTTCTGCACCTCGCGCCGCGCCTCGTAGTGCGGCCAGGCCTCGGCGTAGCGGCGCTGGGCCAGCAGGGTCATCGCCAGCCCCCGGCGCGCCAGGGCGTAGTCGGGGAACTGCGACAGGATCAGGCCGTAGGCGCGCTCCGCCTCGCCCAGCCGGCCGGTCTCGCGATAGAGCCGGGCCAGGTTGTAGATGGCGTTGCGCGACGCGGGAAAGCCGAGATAGCCGCGCTCGGCCGTCTCGAAATCCCCTGCCAGATGGGCCGCGGCCGCCGCCTCGAAGCTGATCTCCATGCGCGCGGCTTAGCATGCTCCGCGCCGCCGCTCATCCCGCCGCTAGGGCGCGTCAGGGTGAAGTGGAGGCCGGTTCACCCGTCCGACGCGCTCTAAACTTTGGGATAGACCCTTCTCGTCCGGTTCAGGTGATTCCACCTGAGCCGGGAAGGGTCTAGGGTCTCAGCGCCCGTAGGTCGTCCGGGTCACGGCTGCCTGCCGCGCCGCTGGGTTATGGATCTGCGTCGCCTCGACCACGCACTGACCCGGATCGATCATCGCGTGTTGGCCCAGGCAGTAGATGTCCTCGTAGTGCGGCCCCGCGCTGGCCAGGCACTGGTAGAGGTTGAGCTTGGCCATATGCAGGCATGACGTAGTGCGCGGTTCGCTCATCAAATTCTGCCCCTGGCGGGCCTCGCCCAGCACGGACAGCGCGGCCAGCGCCACGCCGCGGGCCACCACCGGGCTCGCCGCGCCGCTGCGGCGCGCGGCGCCGGCCAGCGACATCTGCAGCTCCGCGGCGTCCTCGCGGGCGGGCCGATAGCTCTCGGTCGACAGGCGCTTCACCCGGCTGAGACGGCCGGCGGGGTCGGGAACCTTGGCGTTGGCCCAGGCCTGGTGCTGCACCGAATAGGCGGCGTGTTTGATCTTTTCACCTTCGCCGGAGAGCGCTGAGCCCTCCGCGTAGAGCGCCCCGCTGGCGCGCGCCTCGGCGGCGTCGGCGCCCGCCAGGGCGAGCGCGGCCTGCGGGTCGGCGGCGATGCGGCGGGCGAGGTCAGAGCGGTCGGCGCGCACGGCGGCGACGAAGCGCGGCTCCTGCAGGGCGGCCAGGGCGGCGTAGGCGATCATGCCGGCCTCCAGTTCGTGCGGCTCATGCGCCGCGCCGGTCTGCAGGGCCTGCGATACATCCGCTGGGCCGGAGAAGGCCGGATCGATCCGCCGGCCATGGCGCATGAAGGCCTCGAAGGCGCTGGCCTGGGCGACGAGGTTGGACGGCTCCGGCGCCTCAGCGCGGACGGCAGGGGCCTGCCGGGCCGGCGTGCGGGCGGCCATCCTCGGCGGCTCGGGCCGCGTGGCGCAGCCGGCGAGGGCCGCGCAGGCCGTGACAGCCACGGCCAGATGTTTGAACAACTTTGTCATTGTCGAACCCGAAGCAGGAGCCCCCCGAAACGCCAGCCCGGGTGAGTCCCGGGTCAGCGCCGCCGTGGCCAGTTGTCGCGAACTTCGCTTTCCGGCGGGTTACCAAGCGGGGCTGTAGAGCCGCGCCTATTCGTCCCGCGGCAGGCGGTGCTCGACGACGCCCAGCGCGTCGGCCAGTCGCATCTTGGCCGAGCCGGGCTGCAAGGGCTGCTGCTGGCTCGCGTGCGGCGCCCAGCCGGTCAGGGTGACGATCTCGAAGGTGGCCGCGATCCGTCCGTCGGATCCCGCGAATCGCTCGGCGTAGATCTCGCTGGCGCGGGCCAGCAGAGCGCGCGTGAGCGCCCGCGGATGGCGATCCGCCAGGACATTGGTTTCGCCCATGGCCCGCAGGTCGGCCAGCAGCCTCAACGGATGCTCGTAGCTGACATTCACCCGGTCGACGTCGGCCACCGGCAGGGCGAAGCCGGCCCGCTGCAAAAGGCCCGCGGCGTCGCGGCTGTCGGCGAACGGCGACACGCGGCTGCCGGCGCCGCCGAGGATCTCGCCCTCGGCGTCGGTCAGCGCCTGGCGAAGCTCGGTGAGCGTCGAGCCGCCCAGGAAGGCGCCGAGGAACAGGCCGTCGGGCTTCAACGCGCGGCGGATCTGGATCAGGGCGCCCACCACGTCGTTGGTCCAGTGCAGGCCCAGCGTCGAGACGATCAGGTCCAGGCTGCCGGGCGCGAAGGGTAGGCGCTCCTCGTCGGCCACCAGGCGCGGCCCGCCGCGCCCGGCCAGCATGGCCGCCGACAGGTCCGCCTCGATCAGCACGCCGATCCGATCTTTCGCTGGGCTGTCGGCGAGAGCCTCGCGCAACGCGCCCTTGCGCGCCGAGAGGTCGACGGCCACGGGGAAGTCCCGCATGATCACTTCCAGGCGCTCGATCAGGTCGAGGGCGGCGCGGCGCTGCAGGAAATCGGCGGCGGCAAAGCCGCTGGCGGCGCGGTCGAGGCGCTTGCGGTGCAGGGCGCGATCGAAGAGGAGCGGGGCGGACATGAGCGCGGAAGATGGCCTCTTCCTGTCGTTATTGAAACCGGGTCCGCGCGTGCGTAGCGCTCTACGCGGCGCGCTCGACCTGGTCTTCCCGCCTCAGGCCATCGACGGCGGCGCGGCCCTCGCCGGCGGGTTGTCGGCGGCCGCCTGGAGCCGCATCCAGTTCCTCGACGGCCCGGTCTGCGATGGCTGCGGCGCGCCCTTCGAGTTCGACATCGGCTCCCGGTGCGCGTCGTGTCTGGCCAAGCCGCGCGCCTTCGACGCCGCTCGCGCCGCCTGCCTCTATGACGAATATTCCCGCGAGCCGATCCTGAAGCTGAAGCACGCCGATCGTACCGACCTGGCCCCGCTGTTCGCCCGCTGGCTGTCGCGCGCGGCGCGGGACCTGATCGACGAGGCCGACGCCATCGCGCCGGTGCCGCTGCACCCCTCGCGCCTGCTCTCGCGCCGCTACAATCAGGCCGCCGAGATCGCCCGTCCGCTGGCCCGGATGACCGAGCTCGCCTACCTGCCCGACGCGCTCATCCGCCGCCGCGCCACCGAGACGCAAGGCGGCAAGTCCGGCGTGGGCCGCAAGCGCAATGTCGCCGGCGCCTTCGAGGTCCCCCATCGCCGGGCGCAGCAGGTGCGGGGCCGGCGCATCCTGCTGATCGACGACGTGATGACCACCGGCTCGACCGCAGAGGGCTGCGCCCGGGCGCTGAAGGCCGCCGGCGCCGTGCGCGTGGATGTCGCAGTGGTCGCCCGGGTTAAAGAAATGTCCGGACTCGCTATATGAAGCTTCAGCGATGGTTACAGCCTTAGAGTCCCCAGAAACGTCATGTCGTCCCACGTCACCATCTACACCAAGCCCTACTGCCCCTACTGCGTGCGCGCGGTGATGCTGCTCGAGAAGAAGGGCGTCGAGTTCACCGAGGTCGAGGCCGCCTTCGATCCGGCCAAGCGGCAGGAAATGATGCAGCGGGCCGGTGGCCGCGCCACCTTCCCGCAGATCTTCGTCGGCGACCAACACATCGGCGGCTGCGACGAGATGATGGCCCTGGAGCGCGACGGAAAGCTCGACCCCCTGCTGCAGGCGGCGGCCTGATCTTCCTTTCCCGCGCAGCGGGAGAGAGGGACCATCGGCCGAAGAGCCGATGGTGGAGAGGGTGAGGGACGGAGCGCGGAGCTTGCGGCTTTCCCCTTTCCACCACGCCCTCTACGGGCCGCGGTCCCCCTTTCCCACGAGTGGGAAAGGAAGATTTTGCTATAGGCTCACTCCATGAAGGTCGCCCTGATCCAGACCCGCACGCCGGCGACCCAGGCCGCCGCCCTGGCGCACGTCCTGCCGATGGTTCGCGAAGCCGCGGCGGCCGGGGCGACGTTCATCGCCACGCCCGAGGGGACCAACGTCCTGCAGAAGGACCGCGAGACCCTGCTGCCGATGCTGGTCAGCCTGGAAGACGATGTGGTCGTTGCCGGCCTAGGCGAGGCGGCGAAAGAGCTCGGCGTCTGGATCCTGGTCGGCTCGGCCCTGGTGAAACGGCAGGACGGCAAGGCCGCCAACCGCTCGGCCCTGATCTCGCCCGACGGCGCGATCACAGCCACCTATGACAAGCTGCACATGTTCGACGTCGACCTGCCCACCGGCGAGACCGCCCGGGAATCGGCCACCTATGAGCCCGGCGACCGGGCGGTCACGGCGCGGGCCGGCGGCCTGAAGCTCGGCATGACGGTCTGCTATGACCTTCGCTTCCCGGCGCTCTACCGGGCCCTGGCGCTGGCCGGCGCGGAGGTGATGACCATCCCGGCGGCCTTTACCCGGCCCACCGGCGCGGCGCACTGGGAGGTGCTGATGCGGGCCCGGGCCATCGAGACCGGCGCCTTCGTCCTGGCGCCCGCCCAGGGTGGCAAGCACGAGGACGGCCGCGGCACCTGGGGCCATTCCATGGTGGTCGCGCCTTGGGGCGATCTGATTGCGCAATTGGACCACGACGAGCCCGGCGTGCTGATCGCCGAGCTGGACCTCGCCGCCGCCGCCAAGGCCCGTGCGGCGATTCCCAACCTGATCAACGCCCGGCCCTTCGCCGAGCCGGCGGCGATCGCATGATCCGCTACGCCCTCATCTGCCCGCACAGCCACGAGTTCGAAGGCTGGTTCGGCGCTTCGGCCGACTTCGACGACCAGCAGGGGCGCGGCCTGCTGGAGTGTCCCGTGTGCGGCGACAAGGCCGTGCGCAAGGCGATCATGGCGCCCGCCGTCGCCGGCACGAAGAGCCGTCCGCAGGACAATTCGCCCGCCCAGAATCACGCGGTGATGATGGAGGCCATGGGCCGCCTCCGCCGTCACGTGGAAGACAATTTCGACGACGTCGGCGACGCCTTCGCCACCGAGGCCCGCGCCATCCACGAGGGCCGCTCCGAAGACCGCGGCATCTACGGCCAGGCGACCTCCCAGGAGGTCCGCGACCTGGTTGAGGACGGTGTCCCCATCGCGCCTCTGCCGCCGGAACCGCCCAAGAAGACCGAGCTAAATTGAACTTCGTCGAGGGCTTGATCTTCGGCCCGAGCCCGGACAACTTCGGGCGGTGTCGGGGAGGACATGCATGTTCCGGTTGGGATTACTGGCGGCCGCCGTCTGGGCGGTTGCGGCGTCGTTTGCGTGCGCTGCGCCGCTAGAGGTCTACGGCCGCTTGCCGAACATCGAGCGAGTCGCCATCTCGCCGGACGGCTCGGCGCTCTGCATCGTGTGGACCGACGGCGCTCAGCGCAGGCTGATCGTCCAGACTGCCGCCGACCACAAACTCATCGGGGCCTTCGACGTCGGCGCGGCGAAGATTCGCAGCGTCCAGTGGGCGGGCAACGACCATGTGATCCTCACCTCGTCCCGCACCGGCACCATCATGGGCGTCGACGCGGCGCGGGCGGAGTGGCGGATCGCTTTCGACCTGAACCTGAAGACCAAGAAGCTACACGGCCTGCTCGGCGACACCGCCGAGGCGCTCAATGTGGTGATCGACGCCCCCGAGGTGCGCGTGGTCGACGGCAAACCGGTTGTCTACCTCCAGGGAGTTCATTTCGAGCAGCATCAAGGCGTCAACACCCTTTACCGGATCAATCTCGACTCCGACGCCAGCAAACAGGTGGAGGTCGGCTTCGAAGGCGCCCGCGATTGGGTGCTGGATCCCGACGGCGTGGCGATCAGTCAGCTGGTGTTCAACGACCGGTCGGGAAAGTGGACGCTCAAGCAGAAGATCAACGGGCTGTGGCGGGACACCAAGTCTCCGACACTGGATGAGACGCCGGACATGCTGGGCCTAGGCCGCGACGGCCACAGCATCCTAATGCGTGAGCTGAAGGACGGCGAAGCGGACCTGCGAGAGGTCTCGCCCGATGGGACCTGGGGCGCGCCGCTGCGCCTGCAGGAAGCTGACGAGGTGATCTTCGATCCCGTCCGTCACAACCTGATCGGCTACTATGCCCTGGTCGGCGATCGGGGCCACTACACCTTCTTCGACCCGGCGGACCAGGCCCTGTGGGACGGTGTCGCGGCGGCCTATCCAAACCAGGGCGTTGAGCTGATGTCGTGGTCCGACGACCATCGCAAGATGGTGGTGCGGGTGGATTCCGCGACTGAGGGCGTTGCCTTTGCCGTGGTGAACCTCGACACCCGTCAGGCGGCCTGGCTGGGCGGCGAGTATGAGAAGATCGGCCCCATGGATGTGGCCCCGGTGAAGCCGGTCAAGTTCAAGGCCGCCGATGGGCTGGAGCTCTCCGGCTACCTCACCGCACCTCGGGGCAAGGACCTCAAGAGCCTGCCGCTGATCGTCTTCCCGCACGGCGGCCCGGCGGCGCGTGACGACCTGGGCTTCGACTGGTGGGCCCAGGCCATGGCTTCACGCGGCTATGCGGTGTTGCAGGTGAATTTCCGCGGCTCCGACGGCTACGGCTGGAAGTTCCTCTCCGCCGGCTTCGGTGAATGGGGCCGCAAGATGCAGACCGACATCTCAGACGGCGTCGCGGTCCTGGCCAAGAATGGCATCGTCGATCCGCACCGGGTCTGCATCGCCGGCGGGTCGTATGGCGGCTATGCGGCGTTGGCGGGGGTCACGGTCCAGAACGGTCTCTATCGCTGCGCCGCCTCATATGGCGGTGTGACCGCACTTCGCGACCTGCTGAACGACATCGCCGACCGCGATAGATGGCGCGGCGAACGTTACGAGGAGCCGGCACTGCGCCTGCGGC
>NZ_DATAPY010000006.1:0-13609 GCF_036264965.1 Phenylobacterium sp. | reverse complement strand
CTGGGTGCTGGAAAGCGCGCTGAAGCCCAACGCCGCCTGGACGATCTTCAGCCGCGCCGAGCGGGTGGACAACGACGAGCTGACCCCCGCGGTCGGCGGCCATCACGGCCCGGTCTTCACCGTCGGCAAGGTCTCGCTGGGGGCGATCCACGACTGGCAGGTCTCCGATCACCTGATCTTCGGCCTGGGCGCGCTCTATGCCTGGGACTTCGTGCCCTCAGCCCTGGACGCGGCCTATGGCGACGACCCGAGCGGCGCCATGGCCTTCGTGCGGCTAAAGCTGCACTAGGGGCCCGACGGCGCGGGATCGACGCGGTCCAAGGGCTCGGGCCGAGGGCGCGGGGCCAACGCCAGGCGCGAAAGGCTAACGAGGGCGGCGACAGCGGCCAAGACGGCGGCGGTGGCCAGGGCCGTCTTGGTGGCTGCGGTGCCCGCGAGGTGGAAGAACACCGCCGTGGTCACCGCGCCCGCCGTCTGGCCCAGCAGCCGCGCGGTGGCCAGCGCGCCGCCGGCCGCGCCGGAGCGGTGCATAGGCGCGGAAGTGACCATGGCGCGGTTGTTGGGCGACTGGAAGAAACCGAAGCCCAGGCCACAGAGCGCCATGCGCCAAGCGATGTCCCAGTTGCCCGCATGCGCCGGCATGATCGACAGCGCGAAGAGGCCGAGGGCGAAGACGCTGAGCCCGATCCCGCCCAGGGTTCCCGCCCGATGCCGGTCCGCGAGGCGTCCGGCCAGCGGCGCGGAGATCCCCACTGCCAGCGGCCAGGGCGTCATCAGGAGGCCGGTCTCCACCGCGGTGCGGCCCATCACCTGCTGGAAGTAGAACGGCAGGCCGACGTAGGCCATCATCTGGGCGGCGAAGGAGACGATCGAGGTGGCGATCGACAGGCCGAAGATCGGCAGGCGCAGCAGGTCGAAGGGCACCAGGGGCGCCTCGCGCCGCAGCTCGCGGTAGCTGAGCAGAGCGCCGGCCGCAGCTCCGATGGCGAGCTTGGACAGACCCGAGGCCAAGCCCTCGCGCGCGATGCTCTCCGCCCCGGTGATCAGGAAGCCGAAGGTCAGCGCGTTCAGCACCGCCGAGATCCAGTCGAACTTGCGGTCCGAGCCCACGGTGACCGGCAGGGACCGGAAAGCGATGGCGATGGCCAGGACGCCGATCGGCACATTGATCGCGAACAGCCACTCCCACGACGCCTTGGCGAGGATGGCGGCGGCCACGGTCGGGCCGATGGCGGCGGAGATCGAGATCACCAGGGCATTCAGCCCAATGCCGCGGCCCAGGAATTTCTTCGGATAGGTGAAGCGCACCAGGGCGGCGTTGATGCTCATGATGCCGCCGGCGCCCAGGCCCTGGAACACTCGCGCCAGGGTCAGGGTGGCCAGCGTATGGCTGAGCGCGCAGCCCAGCGAGCCCAGGGTGAAGACCGCCAGCCCCGCCATATAGACCCGCCGGTAGCCCAGCCGGTCGCCCAGCGCCGCCAGCGGCAGGAGCGTCACGGTGATCGCCAGCTGGTAGGCGTTGACGATCCAGATCGACGAGGCGGCGCTGGCGTGCAGCTCGCCGGCGATGGTCGGCAGGGCCACATTGGCGATCGCCCCATCGAGCACCGACATGGCCATCGCCAGCCAGATCGCCGCGACCGACCAGTAGCGGCGCGGAACCGGCAGGCCATCGGGCATCCCCGCGGCGGCGTGGGCGTCGGTGTCTTCGTCCACGGTCGCGCGCGGGGTCAGCATCGAGGGTCAGAACCCTTGGGACGGCATCTGGCGCCGCCTAAGCGCTGGCCGCCGCGCTGGGCCGGGCCTTCACGCGGCCGAGCCAGTCGGTGAGCTTGGCGAACTTGGGATCGAGCGGCTGGCCAACCGTAGCCCCGAACTCGAGGAAGGCGAACAGCAGGATGTCGGCCAGGGTGAAGCGGTCGCCGGCGATCCAGGGTCCTTTGAATTCGCCCTCAAACCATTCCAGGCCGTCCTGGGCCAGCGCCTTCAGGCCCGGCGCGGCGTCGGGCAGGCAGCGCATCCGGCTCTGGAACAGCGGCAGGCCCTCGGCGTAGCGGAAGCCGTTGGCCATGGGTTCGCAGACCTTCAGGTCCACCCGGCGGGTCCACATGCGGGTCGCGGCCCGTTCCTCCGCCGTGCTCCCGATCAGCGGCGGGCTCGGCTGGCGCTCCTCCAGATATTCGCAGATGGCCGTGATCTCGGTGACCGTCGATCCGTCGTCCAGTTCCAGCGCCGGCGTCTGGCCCGCCCGGTTCACCTGGGCGTTGTAGGGCTCGCGCCGGTTCTCGCCGCCCATCAGGTCGACCTTCACGAAGGGCATCTCCAGCCCCTTCTCGGCTAGGAACATCTTCACCACCCGCGGGTTCGGGCCGATCGAGGTATGCAGTTTCATGGGGTTTCCCTTGTCCTGGGCACAGCTCTAGGCGGGCGCCGCAAGGGGCGTCAACGGCCTCGCCATTAACCATTTTTTTACCGATCGGCGTGGCGTTTCGACGCGGTTTGGGGTATAGACGCGCCCCATGGCTGATCGACAGTTCAAACCCGACCTGACGGGATCTGGCGAAACGCTCGAGAGCCTCCTCGCCCGTCTTCGCCCAAACCTGCGCCCCGTGCGTTCGCGGCGCGATGGCCCCACCGACTGGGAAAGCTTCGTCACCTCCAGGCGTCCGCCGCGCGGCGCCGGCGGGGCCGAGGCGCCAATTCCCCGCGAAAGACCGGTGCCGGACGCCTACGCGCCGATCTGAGGCGGCAGCGCCGCCGGCCTCGGCCCGCCGGTCGCCCAGTCCAGCAGTTCGACGGGATGGATCACCGGCAGGCTGACCGCCGGCGCGATCTGGGCGACGCAGCCGACGTTGCCGGCGGCCACGACCGCGGCGCCGGTCTTCTGGATATTGACGGCCTTTCGGGTCCGCAGCCGTCCGGCCAGTTCCGGTTGCAGGATGTTGTAGACCCCGGCCGAGCCGCAGCAGAGATGGCCCTCAGCGATCGGGCGCACCTCATAGCCGGCCTTGGCCAGCAGTTCCGCCGGCCCGGCCTTGATCCCCTGGCCGTGCTGCAGCGAGCAGGGCGCGTGATAGGCGACGCTGAGCTTGCCCGGCCGGGTCACCGGCGGCAGGCCGACCTCGCCGATGAACTCCAGGATGTCCCGCGCCTTGCCGGCAGCCTGCGCGGCGTGGGCGTCGCCCGGCAGCCGCCGGCCATAGGCCTTCAAGGTCGTGCCGCAGCCGGCCGCCGTCGTGACGATAGCGTCGAAGGGCCCAGCGCGGGTCCAGGCCGCCAGGTTGGTCGCCGCGAACGCCGCCGCCTCATCCGCCCGGCCCAGATGTTCCGACAGGGCCCCGCAACAGGCCTCGCCCTCGGCCAGCACCACCTCATAGCCGGCGCGCACGATCAGCCGGATCGCCGCCTCGCGGATCGACGGGGCCATGGCCGGTTCGACGCAGCCTTGCAGCAGCAGCACCCGCCCGCGCGGCTTGCCTTCAGGCGGATAGGAACCTCGCGCCGAGCCTGCCACCGCCCGCGCCGGTACGAGTCGCAGCAGGGCGGCCAGCGGGCCGAGCTTGAGCGCCTCGAACACCGGTTCCAGCGGTCGAGCCATTCGACCCAACGCCAGCGCCGCCCTCAACCGCCCTGGTCGCGTCAGCACCGCCGGGATCGCCCAGCGCAGCCACCGCTCAGCCAAAGGGCGGCGGTAGTGGGCCTCGATGTGGGCGCGGCCGTGGTCGATCAGCTGGGCGTAGTCGACGCCGGACGGGCAGGTGGTCTTGCACGACAGGCACGACAAGCAGCGATCGACGTGGGTCACCGTCTCCCTGGACGGCGCCCCGCCGGCCTCCAGCATGGCCTTGATCAGCTCGATCCGCCCGCGCGGTCCGTCGCGCTCGTCGCCCAAGAGGACGTAGGTCGGGCAGGTGGCCGTACAGAAGCCGCAGTGCACGCACTTACGGATCTCCGCATGGCTGGCGGCGGTGTCCGGATCGGCCAGCTGGCTGGCGGTGAAGGCTGTCTGCATCAGTGACCCATCCGGCCCGGGTTCAGAACGCCCTTGGGATCGAACGCCGCCTTCACCCGCGCGGTCAGGGCGGCCAGGGCGCCGTCCAGCGGCTCAAACGCGACGCCTTCGCCGCGATAGAGCGTGGCGTGGCCACCGAGCGCTCGGACCGCTGCGCGGGGGTCCGCATCGGACAGCAGCCACACCAGGCCGCCGGCCCAGTCGTAGAGAGCCTCTCCCACCGCCTCGCCGACTTTCCAGCCCGACGCCGGCGGCACGGACACACGCCACAGGCAGCGCGGGTCCTTGGCGAACGCCTCCACCTCGCGGACCTGCCGCCAGAACTCGCGGCTGTGCGCCGTGTCGAGCTGATCGACCCGCCCAAAGCCCTTCAGCGCCGCCGCCAGGTGATCGACCCGCGCCGCCACCGAGGCCGCGAAGCCCTCCAGCCGCAGAGCCGTCACCGCCATCTCGCCCTTCAGCGGCGCCCGTGCGGCCGCGGCCCGCGGCAGATGCGCCGCGCCGGACAGCTCCGCCGGCTCGCCCATCGCCACGGTCATCGCCTCGCCCGCCCGCCGGTCATCCAAGCCGAACAGCAGCAGCGTCAGCTCGGTGCGCGCCGCCGGCAGCACCTTGATGGTGATCTCGGTCATCACCGCCAGCGTGCCCCAGGATCCGGCGATCAGCTTGGGCAGGTCGTAGCCGGTGACGTTCTTCACCACCTTGCCGCCTGCCTTCACCAGCTCACCGCGCCCGGTCACCGCCTGCAGGCCCAGGAAATGGTCGCGCGCCGCGCCGGCCCGGATGCGCCGCGGCCCAGAGAGGTTCGCCGCCAGGGTCCCGCCAAGCGTCGCGCGGCCCTTGGCGTCCAAGAGCTTGCCCAGGTGCGGCGGCTCAAACGGCAGCATCTGGCCCTGCGCCGCGACCAGCTTCTCCAGGGCGGCGAGAGTCACCCCCGCCTGCGCTGTGAGCACAAGCTCCTCCGGCGCGTAGTCGATGACTTTGTTCAGGCCCGCCAGGCTCAGCACCACGTCCGCGCCAGCGGCCGCGCCGATCGCGCGCTTGGTCCCGCCGCCGACGATCTCCAGCGTGCAGTCAGCCGCCTCGGCCTCGGCCACCAGCGCGCAAACCTCCTCCGCGGTCTTCGGCGTCTCGGTCCGGGCGGCGAGGTCCAGCATCTAGAACCGCGGCAGTTCGGGGAAGGCCACAGCCCCGCGATGCACATGCACCCGGCCCAGCTCGGCGCATCGGTGCAGGCGCGGGAACACCTTGCCGGGGTTGAGCAGCAGGTCTGGATCGAAGGCGCACTTCACCCGCTGCTGGCAGGCGAGGTCGGTCTCCGAGAACATCTCGCCCATCAGGTCGCGCTTCTCGACGCCTACGCCGTGCTCGCCGGTCAGCACGCCTCCGACCTTCACACAGAGCTTCAGGATGTCGGCCCCGAACGCCTCGGCCGCCTCAAGCTGCCCCGGCTGGTCGGCGTCGTAGAGGATCAGCGGGTGCAGATTGCCGTCGCCGGCGTGGAAGACGTTGGCGACGCCCAGGCCGTACTCCAGGCCCATCTGTGTGATCGCCCCCAGCACATAGGGCAGCTGGCCGCGCGGGATGGTGCCGTCCATGCAGTAGTAGTCCGGCGAGATCCGCCCCACCGCCGGAAAGGCCGCCTTGCGCCCGGCCCAGAAGGCCAGCCGCTCGGCCTCGCTCTCGGACACCCGCACCGTCGTCGCGCCCCGCGCCCGCGCCAGCTCCACCACATGGGCCGACAGCTCGGCGCACTCGGCCTCCGGGCCGTCCAGCTCGACGATCAGCAGGGCCTCGGCGTCCAGCGGATAGCCGGCGTGGACGAAGGCCTCGGCCGCGGCGATGGCGGGGCGGTCCATCATCTCCATCCCGGCGGGGATCACGCCGGCGGCGATCACGTCGCCGACGCAGCCGCCCGCCGCTTCCACCGAGGCAAACCCCAGCAGCATCGCCCGCGCGGTCTGCGGCTTCCGCAGCAGGCGGACGGTCACCTCGGTGACCACGCCCAGCAGCCCCTCCGAGCCGGTCACCACGCCCATCAGGTCGTAGCCGGCCGCGTCGAACCCCTTGCCGCCCAGACGCACCACCTCACCGCTCATCAGCACGAGCTCGCAGCCCAGCACATTGTGGGTGGTCAGGCCGTACTTCAGGCAGTGCACCCCGCCGGAATTCTCCGCCACATTGCCGCCGATGGTGCAGGCGATCTGGCTCGACGGATCGGGCGCATAGTAAAAGCCGTCCGCCTCCACCGCCCCACTGATCGCCAGGTTGGTCACCCCCGGCTGCACCACCGCGCAGCGGTTGGCGAGGTCGATCTCCAGCACCCGGTTGAACTTGGCCATGCCCAGCACGACCCCGTCGGTCAGCGGCAGGGCCCCGCCAGAGAGCGAGGTGCCAGCGCCGCGCGGCACCACCTTCACCCCGTTCGCCTGGCACCAGGCCAACACGGCCGAGATCTGGGCTACGGTCTCGGGCAGCACCACCGCCAGCGGAGTCTGGCGATAGGCCGAAAGCCCATCCGACTGGAACGGGATCAGGCCGGCGGGATCGCTGACCACGCCCTCGCCGGGGACCAGGCGCCGCAGCGCGCGCACGATCTCGTCCTTGCGGGCGATCAGCGCAGCGTCGGGCGCGGGCATCTTCATAAGCGGCGTTTCGCGCCTCGGGGGTGATCTCTCCACACCCTCCTACACTGTCATCCCGGACGCCCGAAGAGCCGATCCGGGACCCAGAGGCGGACGCACTGCAGAACCCCTGGGTCCCGGCTCTTCCCCCGGATCAAGTCCGGGGTGCGGCCGGGATGACGGGCTTCTATGCTGTAGCGATGATAGCCTGCAGGCCGCGCGCCACGGGCTCGAGCATGGCCCCGTCGGTGACGTCGGCGAGATCGCGGCGGGTATGGTGCAGCGGATGGCCGGCGACCAGGCCGACCAGCGGCCGGTAGCCGAGCTTGCGGAAGGTCGCCAACTCGCCCGGCGCATTGTGCGCGTCGAGGTCCAGCGGCTTGTCGTAGCCGCGTTGGCCGGCGAAGGCCTTGGCGCCCAGCGCGACGAGCGGGCCGCTGACACCCAGGGTCCGGGTGGCCTGCGGCACGGGCTGGCGGGCGATCTGGCCATCCTCCAGGGCAAAGTCGTAGGCCGCGACATTGGCGCCGATGGCCACCCACATCCGCGTGTCCGCCGGCTTCGGCGCCAAGGTCTGGGTGAAATGGTGCGCGCCGTATCCATCGAACTCATGGCCGGACGAGGCGACGACGATGATGTTGTCCTTGGTGGACGCCGCCAGCCACCGCGCCAGCCCCAGCCAGATGGCGATCCCGGCGCCGCGCTCGCCGGCGCAGTGGAACCAGCCGCTCTTCGGCGTGGAGATGACGATGGGTTTGCCCGGCCCGGCGCGGCGGCCGATGACGTTGTGCGCCGGCCGCGTGACGCTGTGGCCTTCGAGGCGCACGGTGACGCTGCGCCCGGCGGCTGCGGCGGCTTTCAGCGCGTCGGCCTCGCGGCCCGCGGCGAGCACGACCGGGACCTTCCAGGCGGCGGCCTTGGGATTGCGGTTGAGCGCGGCCATCTCGCCCAGTGGGTTCTCGGTGATCGCCACGACCGCCAAGGCGCCGCCGTTCACCGCCGCAACGATCTCCGGCGGTGGCGGCGATTCCAGCCCACCGCCCGCGCCGATCGGCAGATCGAGCAGGGCGATCTTGCCCGCGCCGCCGCTCGGCGACAGGGGCGCGGTGATCCCGCCGGCCGGCGTCGCGACCGGCGTCCAGTAGGGAAAGCTCTCCAGCATCCGGCCGCCGAGCGCGATGTCCACATGGCCCAGCTCGAACACCGGATAGTCGAAGGCCTGGCGCTCGACGGCGTAGCCGGCGGCCTTCAGCGCGCGCTCCATCCAGACGGTGGTGGCGTCGTCGCCCGCCGTGCCGGTGCGGTGTTCGCCAAGGCCTGCATAGGCCTTCACGTCGGCGTAGAGGGCGGCGCCAAACAGCGGGTCAGGCCCGGCGGCGTGGGCGGTCATGGCCGGCAGCGCCGTCGCCGCGCCGAGGCCGGCGAGCATGGTCTGCCGTCTGTCGATCTGAAACGCCACACGACCTCCATCCCGGACAGGCTAGGCCTCAAGGCCATGGCGGCCAGCTTTGCCCGCAATCAAGCCGGGAGTTAAGACATTCCAGCATCCGGAACGGATGGGAGAGGAGAAGAACCGCCCTAATCCCCCTTGAAGGCCGGCGTCCGCTTCTCGTTGAAGCTGGCGACGCCCTCGCGGCGGTCGGCGGTCTTGAACAGGCGGTTGTAGGCGGCCAGTTCCATCTCCATGGCCGCCGCCAGGTCCAGCGAATGGCCCTCGCGGACCACATGCTTGAGGGCGCGGACCGAGAGCGGCGCCTTGGCGGCGATCTCGGCGGCGACGCCCAGCACGGTCTCCATCAAGGCCTCGGGCGCGGTGACGCCATTGACCACGCCATACTCCAGCGCCTGGGCCGCGGTGAACGGCCGCCCGGTGGTGAGCAGTTCGATCGCCCGCCGTTCCCCGGCGCAGCGGCGGAGTAGTTGCGTGCCGCCGAGGCCCGGCATAATGCCCAAGCCCACCTCGGGCAGGCCGAACCGCGCCGTCTCCGAGGCGTAGGCGAAGTCGCAGGCCAGGGTCATCTCGCAGCCGCCGCCCATGGCCGCGCCATTGACCGCGGCAATCACCGGGACCGGCACGGAGAGCTGGGCGCGGACCATGGCCTCGAACACCCGGTGCTGCGCGGCCCAGGTCCCGTCGGTCATGCCGTTGCGTTCCTTCAGGTCGGCGCCGGCCTGGAAGTGACGGCCCTCGCCAGTAAGGATCACGCAGCGCAGGTCCTCCCGCGCCGCCAGCGCCGTCCAGGCCTCCGTCAGCTCTTCGCCCATGAGTGTCGAGAGCGCATTGGCGACCTCGGGCCGGTTGAAGGCGACGACGGCCACGCCGGGCGCGGGTTCGGTGACCAGAATTGTCTCGGGCATCAGAAGCTCTTCGGCAGGTCCAGCACGTGGGTGGCCACGTGGGAGAGGATGAGGTTCGTGGAGATCGGCGCCACCTGGTAGAGCCGGGTTTCGCGGAATTTGCGTTCGATGTCGTACTCCTCGGCAAAGCCGAAGCCGCCATGGGTCTGGACGCACATGTCGGCGGCGTACCAGGAGGCCTCGGACGCCACGAGCTTGGCCATGTTGGCTTCGGTCCCGCACGGCTGGCCGATCTCGAACAGGGCCGCGGCGTGGGCCACCATATGTTCGGCCGCGGTCATCTGGACGAAGGCGCGGGCGATCGGGAACTGCACGCCCTGGTTCTCGCCGATCGGCCGGCCGAACACCTCGCGCTCGCGGGCGTAGGCGGATGCGCGGTCGATGAAGAACTTGGCGTCGCCGATGCACTCCGAGGCGATTAGGATCCGCTCGGCGTTCATGCCGGAGAGGATGTAGCGGAAGCCCTTCCCCTCCTCGCCGATCAGGTTCGCGACCGGCACGCGCAGGTCCTCGAAGAACAGCTCCGTGGTGGCGTGGTTGATCATGGTCCGCACGGGACGGATGGTCAGGCCGTTCCCCACCGCGTCCCGCATATCCACCAGCAGGACGCTCATGCCGTCCGACGGCTTGGCGGCGTCGGCGCGCGAGGTGGTGCGGCAGAGCAGGACCATGAGGTCGGAATGCTCGGCCCGGCTGATCCACAGCTTCTTGCCCGAGACGACGTAGTGATCGCCGTCGCGCCGGGCGAAGGTGGCGATCCGCGTGGTGTCGGTGCCGGCGTCCGGCTCGGTGACGCCGAAGGCCTGCAGCCGCAGCTCGCCCGAGGCGACCTTCGGCAGGTAGGCCGCCTTCTGGGCCGGCGACCCATGCGCCAGGACCGTGCCCATGGTGTACATCTGGGCATGGCAGGCGGCGCCGTTGCCGCCCGACCGATGGATCTCCTCCAGCACCGCCGCGCCGGCCGAGAGGCCCAGGCCCGAACCGCCGTACTCCTCCGGGATCAGCACCGACAGGAAGCCGGCCTCGGTCAGGGCGGCGACGAACTCGGTCGGATACTGCCGCTCGCGATCCAGCGCCCGCCAATAGGCGCCCGGAAACCGCGCGCACAGCTTGCGCACCGCCTCGCGGATTTCGGGGAAGGTCGGGTCGCTGTCCTGAGCCACGGGCCATCTCTGGCGCCTGCCCCGCCGAGTGTCATCCTGGAAAGCGCGTCATCGCCCTCCTCCGTCATGGCCGGGCTTGTCCCGGCCATCCATGGACGCCGGCGATTGAGATTCTTCCTGTGCCTTCGGCGCGTATGGATCCCCGGCGCAAGGCTGGGGATGACGAAGAAGAGGGCGAACCTGTAGGGTTCTTCTCAGGGAAGGGAGACGCCGGGTGACGAATCTCAGCTATGTGCATGGCGCCGATGTGAGGCCCCTGCTGGGCCAGACGATCGGCCAGGCGTTCGACGCGACCTGCGCGGCGCATCCGGATGTGCCCGCCCTGATCTCGCGCCATCAGAAGATCCGCTGGACCTATCGCGAGATGGGTGAACGGGCGGATGCGCTCGCCGCCGGGCTGCTGGCGCTGGGGCTGGAACCGGGTGACCGGATCGGCATCTGGGCGCCCAATTACGCCGAGTGGGCGCTGACCCAGTTCGCCACCGCCAAGGCCGGGCTGATCCTAGTGACTATCAACCCGGCCTATCGCCTGAGCGAGGCCGAGTACGCGCTGAACAAGGTGGGCTGCAAGGCGCTGATCACCGCGGTCGCCCACAAGACCAGCGAATACCTGCACATGATCCGAGAGCTGGCGCCGGAGCTGTCATCGAGCCGTCCAGGCGCCCTGCAGGCCGGCCGCCTGCCGGCGCTGCGCTGGGTGATCACGCTCGGGGACCAGGAGCACGCCGGGTGCCTCGCCTTCCACCAGGCCTGCGACGCCGGAACGCCCGCCGACACGGCCCGGCTGGCGGAAATCGGCGCTCGGCTGCAGTTCGACCAGCCGATCAACATCCAGTTCACCAGCGGCACCACGGGCTTCCCGAAGGGCGCCACGCTCAGCCACCACAACATCCTCAACAACGGCTATTTCGTCGCCGAGGCCATCGGCCTGCAGGTCGGCGAGCGGCTCTGTATCCCGGTGCCGCTCTACCACTGCTTCGGCATGGTGATGGGCAACCTGGGCTGCGTCACCCATGCGGCGACCATGGTCTATCCGTCGGAGGGTTTCGACCCGCTGGCGACCCTGGAGGCGGTGGAGGCCGAGGCCTGCGCCGGGCTCTACGGCGTGCCGACCATGTTCATCGCCATGCTGGGCTGCGAGCGGTTCGGCGAGTTCGATCTGACGTCCCTGCGCACCGGCATCATGGCCGGCTCGCCCTGCCCGATCGAGGTGATGAAGCAGGTGATCGAGCGAATGCACATGCCGCAGGTGACCATCGCCTACGGCATGACCGAGACTTCGCCGGTCAGCTTCCAGTCCGGCGCCGACGACAGCCTGGAGGTCCGGGTCTCCACCGTCGGGCGCATCCACCCGCACGTCGAGGTCAAGATCGTCGACGCCGAGGGTCGCATCGTACCGCGCGGCGAGACCGGCGAGCTCTGCACCCGTGGCTATTCGGTGATGCTGGGCTACTGGGACGATCCCGAACGCACCGCTGAGGCGCTCGACGCCGCCGGCTGGATGCACACCGGCGACCTCGCGACCCTCGACGCCGAAGGCTGCGGCAACATCGTCGGGCGGATCAAGGACATGGTCATCCGCGGCGGCGAGAACGTCTATCCGCGGGAGATCGAAGAGTACCTCTACCGCCATCCGGCGGTCGCCGACGTGCAGGTCATCGGCGTCCCCGACACGAAGTACGGCGAGGAACTCTGCGCCTGGATCGTGCTGAAGCCTGGGGCGGAACTCACGCCCGAGGCCGTGCGCGCGTTCTGCCAGGGCCAGATCGCCCACTACAAGATTCCACGGCACATCAAATTCGTGGAAGGCTTTCCCACCACCGTCACCGGCAAGGTGCAGAAGTTCGCCATGCGCGAGGCGATGATTGCAGAATTGGGCCTCGTGCTGGAAAAGACCGCATGACCATTGCCACCCCTCTCCGTCATCCCGGCCGTAGCGAAGCGGAGAGCCGGGACCCAGGAGGGATGGTCAATGCGACCGCCCCTGGGTCCCGGCTCGGCCTGCGGCCGTCCGGGATGACGGTTGTTTCGGAAGCGGGGAGAGACTGATGCGCAAGCTCACCTCTGCCATCGACACCGCGTCCGCCGCCTTCGCCGCCAACGCCAAACTCAACCGCAAGCTGGCGGAGGAGCTGCGCCAGCGCGTGGCCCAGGCGGGCCTGGGCGGATCGGCCGAGAGCCGCAAGCGCCACGAAGCCCGCGGCAAGCTGCTACCCCGCGACCGGGTGATGCGCCTGATCGACGCCGGCGCGCCCTTCCTGGAGGTGGG
Organism: Phenylobacterium sp.; assembly: GCF_036264965.1. GTDB lineage: Bacteria > Pseudomonadota > Alphaproteobacteria > Caulobacterales > Caulobacteraceae > Phenylobacterium. The sequence goes on along the minus strand of NZ_DATAPY010000006.1, from coordinate 1,183 downwards.
CCAGCTGGCGGCCAACGGCCTCTACGGCGACGAGGCGCCGGGCGCGGGCATCATCACCGGCGTCGGCCGCATCTCGGGCCGCGAATGCATGATCGTCGCCAACGACGCCACGGTGAAGGGCGGCGCCTACTATCCGATGACGGTGAAGAAGCATCTCCGCGCCCAGGAGATCGCCCTGCAGAACCGCCTGCCCTGCGTCTACCTGGTGGATTCAGGCGGGGCGAACCTGCCGCACCAGGCCGAGGTCTTCCCCGACCGCGACCACTTCGGGCGGATATTCTTCAACCAGGCGCGGATGAGCGCCGAGAACATCCCCCAGATCGCCTGCGTCATGGGTTCCTGCACCGCCGGCGGGGCCTATGTGCCGGCGATGAGCGACGAGACCATAATCGTCCGCGGCCAGGGCACCATCTTCCTCGGCGGCCCGCCGCTGGTGAAGGCCGCCACCGGCGAGGTGATCTCGGCGGAAGAGCTGGGCGGCGCCGACACCCACGGCCGCCGCTCCGGCGTGGTCGACTATGTGGCCGCCGACGACGAGGACGCCATCGCCATGGTGCGCACCATCGTGGCGCACCTGAACATCGTAAAGCACGTCGAGATGGACGTGGCCGAGCCCAGGCCGCCGGCCTTCGATCCGCAGGAGCTCTACGGCATCGTGCCCGGCGACGTGCGCGCGCCCTACGATGTGCACGAAGTCATCGCCCGCATCGTCGACGATAGCGCCTTCGATGAGTTCAAGCAGCTCTACGGCACGACGCTGGTCTGCGGCTTCGCCCGCATCTGGGGTTATCCGGTGGCGATCCTGGCCAACAACGGGGTGCTGTTCTCGGAGAGCGCGCTGAAGGGGGCCCATTTCATCGAGCTGGCCTGCCAGAGGCGCATCCCCTTGGTCTTTCTGCAGAACATCTCCGGCTTCATGGTCGGGGGCGCCTACGAGGCCGGCGGCATCGCCAAGGACGGGGCCAAGATGGTCATGGCGGTCGCGACCGCCACGGTCCCCAAGTTCACCGTCCTGATCGGCGGCTCGTTCGGCGCCGGCAACTACGGCATGGCGGGGCGCGCCTACGCCCCGCGCTTCCTGTTCACCTGGCCCAACAGCCGGATCAGCGTCATGGGCGGCGAGCAGGCGGCGAGCGTCCTGGCGACCATCCGCCGCGATGCCCTCGAGGAGCGCGGCGAGACG
>NZ_DATAPY010000005.1:0-12503 GCF_036264965.1 Phenylobacterium sp. | reverse complement strand
CCGCTACGCTGGCGTTGACCGCCAGGTGCAGGTCCTCCCCGTCGCTCTTCAGCCGCCGGACCGCCGAGGCGATCTCGTCGAAGGCGTGGCTGAGCGCGGGCAGGAGGGCCTGGCCGGCCGGGGTGAGCGCCAGGCGGTGCTTGGGCCCTTGGAACAGGCGCACGCCCAGTGAGGCTTCCAGCGCCTTCACCTGCCGGCTGACCGCGCTGTGGGTGACGTTCAGCTCCTCGGCGGCGAGCGTCGCGCGGCCGGTGCGCGCCATGGCCTCGAAGGCCCGGAGCGCATTCAGGGAGGGCAGGGAGGTCGATGTGAGATTATCGAACATCACCTCGTGAATATGTCGATTTCCGCGCAAGCGCAAATGCGGCATGCACGGATATGGAGCGGTCCGTCACCTTGCAGCAGCCCCCGAGCCTCGGTCGTGAGGGCGTTACGGACGCGACCAGCCGGCTAATCTCCTCGTTCTTCGCCGCGATCTTCACCCCTCCGCCGCCGGCCGCCGCCGCGTCTCGCACGCAGGAAGCCTGGCGCAGCTACGCCGTCTATTCGGGCGCGCTCCCCCTGCGGCACTACAAATCACCCCGGAGACATTCATGACGATCCACCAGCCCTTGCCCCTTGAGCCGCAGGACGCGTATAGCCAGCCCGCAAAACGAGGTGTCTCCATGGAGATTCGCGAAGGGCTCACCTTCGACGATGTTTTGCTTGAACCCGGCCCGTCCGATGTGATGCCCACGCAGGTGGATGTCGCGACCCGGTTCACGCGAGAGATCAATCTGAACATACCGCTAGTGTCAGCCGCCATGGACACGGTGACCGAAAGCCGGCTGGCCATCGCCATGGCCCAGAACGGCGGCATGGGCATCCTGCACCGCAACTTCACGGTCGAAGAGCAGGCCGATCAGGTCCGCGAGGTGAAGCGCTACGAAAGCGGCATGGTCATCAATCCGCTGACCATCTCGCCGGAGACGCCGCTTAGCGAGATCCGCGAAATCAAGGCGCGGCGCAAGATCAGCGGCTTTCCGGTGGTCGACGCCAAGGGCAAGCTCTGCGGCATCCTGACCAACCGCGACATGCGCTTCGAGGGTAGTGGCGATGTGCCCGCCAGCTCGCTGATGACGCATGAGAACCTGATCACGGTGAAGGAGGGCGTCAGCCAGGCCGAGGCGCGCGACCTCTTACGCCGCCACAAGATCGAGCGGCTGATCGTCGTCGACGACGACTACCGCGCGGTCGGCCTGATCACGGTCAAGGACATGGAGAAGTCCGAGGCCCATCCCAACGCCGCCAAGGACGCGCAAGGCCGCCTCCTGGTCGGCGCGGCCTCCACAGTGGGCGATGCGGGCTATGAGCGCTCCATGGCGCTGGTGGACGCTGGCGTGGACGTGGTGGTGATCGACACCGCCCATGGCCACAACGCCGACGTCGCCAAGGCGGTCGGGCGCATCAAGCGCGAGACCAACCGGGTGCAGATCGTGGCCGGCAATGTCGCCACCTATGACGGCGCCCGCGCCCTGATCGACGCCGGCGCCGACGCGGTGAAGGTGGGCATCGGCCCAGGCTCCATCTGCACCACGCGGATCGTGGCGGGCGTGGGCGTGCCGCAGCTGACCGCCATCGCCGACGCGGTGCGCGCGGCCGCCGGCTCGGACGTGCCGGTGATCGCCGACGGCGGGATCAAATACTCCGGCGACCTGGCCAAGGCGCTCGCTATGGGGGCCTCGGTCGCCATGATGGGCTCGGTGTTCGCCGGCGTCGATGAGGCGCCGGGCGAGGTGTTCCTCTACCAGGGGCGCTCCTACAAGACCTACCGCGGCATGGGCTCGCTGGGCGCCATGGCCCGCGGCTCGGCCGACCGCTACTTCCAGAAGGACGTCTCCGACGCGCTGAAGCTGGTGCCGGAAGGGATCGAGGGGCAGGTGCCGTACAAGGGCCCGATCTCGCCGATCCTGCACCAGATGGTGGGCGGCCTGCGCGCCGCCATGGGCTATGTGGGCGCCGCCAACCTGCTCGAATTCCGCACCCGGGCGCGGTTCATCCGCATCACCGGCGCGGGCCTGCGCGAGAGCCACGTCCACGACGTGATGATCACGCGCGAGGCGCCCAATTACCCCAGCCCCGTCTAGGGCTGCGGGTTAAGGTCTCTAGCGCCAGCCGGCCGATCCCGAGCCGGCGGCGTAACGGGGGGAGGCGACGATGGGTGCGATGGTTCCTGTGGAGTTGAAGCTGTTGATGGCGGCCGTGATCATCGGCCTGATCCAGATCATCTGGGCGGCGGCGGCCGGCAGCGGCGGCGAGCGCAACCTGCCCTGGCTGATGGGCCCGCGAGATGAGCCCAAGCCGGTCGGCGTGGTGGCGGCGCGCCTGGACCGGGCGCTGGGCAATTTCCTACAGACCTTCCCGCTGTTCGCCGCGGCCCTGCTGGCCTGCGACTTCGCGGGCAAGTTCGGGACCTCGACGCTTTACGGCGCGGCGCTCTATGTGATTGCCCGGGCGCTGTTCGTCCCGATCTATGCGGCCGGCATCCCGGTCGTGCGAACCCTGGTGTGGACCGTGAGCATGGTCGGCATCGTCATGGTGATCGCGGCGTTTTTCCAGTGAGGTCCCTTGCGTGACGCCGGACGCCTCGCGGCGGCAATCGATGTCCTGACCCAGATCGACGAGCGCCACCGGCCTGTCCGGATGGCGTTGAAGAACTGGGGCGAGGCGGCGCGTTACGCGGGATCGAAAGATCGAGCCTTCGTCTCCGGCCTGGTGCTCGACGTGCTTCGCAGGCGTCGGTCGCTGAGCTGGCGGATGGGCGACGAGAGCCTGCGCGCCGCGGCGCTGGGCGCACTGAGGTTTGTCTGGGATTGGCCATCGGAGCGGATCGCCGAGGCGGCGGGGGAAGAACCGCACGGCCCCGGCGCTCTGAGCGACGCCGAACGCACCGCGCTGGAAAGCCCGCGCGATCTCGCCGAGGCGTTCGCGCCGGTGCGCGGCGACTATCCGGACTGGCTGGACGACTCCATGGCCCGCGCCTTCGGCGAGGCGAGGGCGGAGGAGGGCGCGGGCCTTTCCGAGCGCGCGCCGGTGGACCTGCGGGTCAATCTGCTGAAGTCAGATCCGGAGCGGACGCTGAAGGCGTTGAGCTCGCTACTCGCCGAACCGGTCGAGCTCCTGTCTACGGCCCTGCGTATGCCGGCGCTCGACCCGATGACCCGCAGCGGCGCGGTGGAGACCATCCCGCAGTTCTCCAAGGGCTGGTTCGAGGTGCAGGACCTGGGCTCCCAGATCGCCGCCGCCTCGGCCGGCGAGGTGAAGGGCAAGCAGGTCCTCGATCTCTGCGCCGGCGGCGGCGGCAAGACCCTGGCGCTGGCCAGCGCCATGGGCAACTCGGGCCAGATCTACGCCTATGACTCAGACGCCCGGCGCCTGGCCGACACCATCCGCCGCGGCGACCGCGCCGGGGTCCGTAACCTGCAGGTCCGCTCGCCGGTGAACCCCGAGCCGCTGAAGGGTCTGGAGGGCAAGATGGACGTGGTGTTCATCGACGCGCCGTGCACGGGCACAGGCTCCTGGCGGCGGCACCCGGACACCAAGTGGCGCCTGACGCCGGACACGCTCGACAAGCGCATGGCCGACCAGGACGCGGTGCTCGACGCCGGCGGGACTTACGTGAAGCCCGGCGGGCGGATGGTCTACGTCACCTGCTCGGTGCTGCCGCAGGAGGACGAGGACCGCGTGGCGGCCTTCCTGGCGCGCACCGAAGGCTTCGTTGCGGCGCCCGCCACGACCGACCCGAAACTCACGCCATATCTCACAGCTGACGGCTTTTTGCGCCTGTCGCCCCGCACCTCCGGCACGGACGGCTTTTTCGTCGCCGTGCTGGAGAAACCCCGCTAACGGAGCCCCATGACCGAGCCTGCCCACGAACGCGTCCTGATCGTCGATTTCGGCAGCCAGGTGACCCAGCTGATCGCCCGGCGGCTGCGCGAGAGCGGCGTCTATTGCGAAATCCATCCCTACGACAAGGTCGGGCCCATGCTCGACGACTTCGCGCCCAAGGCGGTGATCCTGTCGGGCGGGCCGGCCAGCGTGCATGAAGCCGAGAGCCCGTCGGCGCCGCAGAAGGTGTTCGATCTCGGCGTGCCGGTGCTGGGCATCTGCTACGGCGAGATGACCATGGCCGCGCAGCTGGGCGGCGCCGTCGAGGGCGGCCACGCCCGCGAGTTCGGCCGCGCCGAGATCCTGATCGAGCGCCCGTCGCCACTGCTGGACGGCCTGGGCGACGCCGGGCATCGCGAGACCGTCTGGATGAGCCACGGCGACAAGATCACCGCCATCCCGCTGGGCTTTGAAGTGGTCGCCGCGTCGGAGGGCTCGCCCTATGCGGTGATCGCCGACGAGGGGCGCCGCTTCTACGGCATTCAGTTCCACCCGGAAGTGGCGCACACGCCGCGCGGCGCGCTGATGCTGCGCAACTTCACCCACAAGATCGCGGGCCTCTCCGGCGACTGGACCATGGCCTCGTTCCGCCAGGAAATGGTGGCCAAGATCCGCGCCCAGGTCGGCCAGGGCCGGGTGATCTGCGGCCTGTCCGGCGGCGTCGATAGCTCGGTGGCGGCGGTGCTGATCCACGAAGCCATCGGCGAGCAGCTGACCTGCGTCTTCGTCGACACCGGCTTGCTGCGCCTGAACGAGGCCGAGCAGGTGGTGACGCTGTTCAGGGATCACTACAACATCCCGCTAGTGCACGTTGATGCGTCGAAGGAATTCCTCGGTGAGCTGGACGGCGTCAGCGACCCCGAGACCAAGCGCAAGATCATCGGCCGGGTGTTCGTGGAGATCTTCGACCGCGAGGCGGCCAAGGTCGAAGGCGCGGCCTTCCTGGCCCAGGGCACGCTCTATCCCGACGTGATCGAGAGCGTCTCGGCGCGCGGCGGCCCGTCGGCGGTGATCAAGAGCCACCACAACGTCGGCGGCCTGCCCGCGTATATGAAACTGAAGCTGGTCGAACCGCTGCGCGAGCTCTTCAAGGACGAGGTCCGCGCGCTGGGCGTCGAACTGGGCCTCGACCCCGCCTTCGTGGGCCGCCACCCGTTCCCAGGCCCGGGCCTGGCCATCCGCATCCCCGGCGAGATCACGCCCGAGAAGGTCGCCGTCCTGCAGCAGGCCGACGCCATCTATCTCGAAGAGATCCGCAAGGCGGGCCTCTACGATAGCATCTGGCAGGCCTTCGCGGTCCTGCTGCCGGTCAAGACCGTGGGCGTCATGGGCGATGCGCGGACCTACGAAAACGTTTGCGCGCTCCGCGCCGTCACCTCCACCGACGGCATGACCGCCGACTTCTTCGAATTCCCCTGGGAGGTTCTGGGCCGCGCCGCCACCCGGATCATCAACGAGGTCAAGGGCATCAACCGCGTCGTCTACGACGTGACGTCCAAGCCGCCCGGGACGATCGAGTGGGAGTAGCAACTTTGCTACGATAGGTTGACCGGCGAGGATGTCTATAGTAGACGATGCTCATCGGAGACGTGCTGTGAGCATCACCACCATTTCGAGCCGTGAGTTCAACCAAGACGCCGGCGGCGCCAAGAGGGCGGCGGAGAGAGGCCCTGTGATCATCACAGATCGCGGGCGACCCTCGCACGTCCTGCTCAGCTTTGAAGAATATCGGAAGCTCACCGGAACCGGGCAAAGCCTGCTCGACATCGTCGCCCAGGATGTGGATGACGATTTCGATTTCGATCCACCGCGTATGGGCGATCGGATCTTCAGGCCGGTGGATTTCGATTGACCTATCTGATCGACACCAATGTCTGGTCGGAACTGCGTAACCGCGGCCGCGCCGATGGCCATGTCAGGACCTGGGCGGAAGCCGCCAGTCCCGCCGACTTGTATCTCTCCGCCGTCACAGTGTTCGAACTCGAACGCGGCGTTCTGCTGATGGAGCGGCGCGATCCCCAGCAAGGCTCGCGGTTGCGCCTTTGGTTGGAGCGGCAGGTGCTTGAGCCTTTTGAAAGGCAAACACTGCCGATCGACGCTGCGATCGCGCGACGGTGCGCCGCCCTGCACATTCCCGATCCCCGGCCGGAGCGCGACGCGCTCATCGCCGCGACGGCTTTGACGCACGGGCTGACGGTGGTGACGCGCAACGTCGGCGACTTCGAACCGATGGGTGTGGCTGTGCTCAATCCTTGGGTGGCGCCAAGCGCATGAGGCGTGAGTTCGAGCCATGAGACCTGCCAGGTCTCGCTTTGACCTCGACACCTTGCGCGACCTCGCGGGCGCCAAGGTCTTTGCCCGCGGCCAGGCCTACCATCGCGACGGTCAGGTCGAAATTCTCGCCATCGAACCTGGATGGGTTCTGGCCCAGGTTGTGGGCACGGAGGACTACAGAACCAAGGTCACCGGACGCGGCGAAGACATCGCCGGCGAATGTTCATGTCCCGCCTTCGAGGACTGGGGGTTCTGCAAGCATATGGTCGCCACTGCGCTGGCGGCGAATGCGGCGGGTGGCGATCTGGATGCCGAAGGGGCCGGCGCGCTATCGCGCATTCGCGAACACCTGAGGCAGAAGGGCGTTGAGATCCTCGTCGAGATGTTCGTTGGCCTGGCTGAACGGGACCCGGCCCTGTTCCGAAAACTCGATGTTGCCGCGACGACGACTCGCGCCGACGCTACGACTCTGACGAGGCGGGTGAGGAAGGCCATCGACAGCGCGACCCGGACCCGCGGATTTGTCGACTATGGCGAAGTCGGCGGATGGGCAGCGGGAGTCGGTGATGTGCTGGACATCCTCGACGAGCTGACCCCGGCCGGCCACGCTGCTCAAGCGCTCGAGCTGGCGGAGCACGCCATCGACCGGATCGAGGCGGCCATAGGGGAGATCGACGACTCCGACGGCCAATGCAGCATCTTGTTGGAGCGCGCCCGCGACATCCACCTTGCGGCGGCCCGCGCCACGCGGCCGGCGCCGATCCCGCTGGCCCGCGAGCTGTTCGCGCGCGAGATGGATGGCGAGTACGACACCTTCTACGACGCCGCCCGCGTGTACGAGGACGTGCTCGCTGAAGCAGGTTTGGCGGAATATCGCCGTCTGGCCCTCGAAGCCTGGGCGAAGCTGCCGCCGCGTTCGGGACGAGACCGCAGCCTGTTCGACGGCCGCTACAACGCCCTCAAGGACATTCTGGATTTCTTCGCGCAACGGGACGGCGATGTGGACGCCCGCATAGACCTGCGCGGCAAGGATCTCTCCTCGCCCTGGAACTACCTCCAGCTTGCGGAGTTCTGTCTTTCCCAGGGCCGCCAGGAGGAGGCGCTTCGGCGCGCCGAGGAGGGGCTGTGGGTGTTCGAGGACGTTCAGCCGGACGTGCGGTTGGTCGTCTTCACGGCAGGCCTTCTGACGAAAGCCGGTCGAAGCGACGATGCCGGAAGCGTCCTGTGGCGGGCTTTCGAGAAGTCTCCGAGCCTGGAACTCTATGTTCAGCTAGTCGCGGTGGGCGGCGAAGGCGCGCGGGGGCGGGCGATCGCGTTGCTGCGCACGAGGCTCGTCAAACAGCCGTCGACCCAATGGCGCCATCCGGCCGATCTGCTCGTCGGCATCTTGGCGCACGACAAAGCCTTTGATGCCGCCTGGACCGCCGTGCACGACTACGTCCCTTCGATGAGCGCCAGAGAAGCCCTCGCCCGGGCGAGCGAGGCGAGCCACCCGCGCGAGGCCGTCAAAGTCTATACCGAGCGCATCGATCGGCTCGTCGATAGCGGCTCCAATTCGGCCTACGCGGAAGCAGCGAAGTTGTTGGCTCACATGGCGGCATTGCGAACTTCGGATGCCCAGGCGGACCATATTGCGGCGCTCAAGGCGCGCTTCGGCCGTAAGCGCAACTTCATGAAGCTCTTGGAATGAGCGGATGCGGCGCGCCGAGATCGAAAACCAGAACCGTTATCTCCTGGATCGCCAATGCCAGTTCCGGCTGGCCGCCGACGTCGTCGCGGACGCCTGGATGTCCTTCTCGGAGGTCTGCGCGATCGCTGTGATCGGCTCGGTCGCCAAGCGGCTGTGGAAAGAGGTTCCGCGTTTCCGGGAATTCCGCCGCGAAGGCGTCGAGGTCTGGCACGAATGCGGCGATCTCGACTTGGCCCTTTGGCTGGACTCGCAGCATCGCCTTGGCCAGTTGCGTGGGGCCGCCACCCGCGCCTTGCGTGAGGCGTTCGAGGCAGGCGCCGGCATGAGCGTCGCGAGCCACCAGCTGGATGTGTTCCTTTTCGAGCCGGGGAGCGACCGCTACCTTGGCCGACTTTGTTCGTTCAGCCGGTGCCCAAAGGGAAAGCGCGACTGTCTCGTTCCCGGTTGTGGTGATGTCCCGTTCAACAAGCACGTCGATGGCTTTGAGCCGCACGACGATCTCCTTATGCCTTCGGCCGATGCCATGCTGTATCGGCGGGAGATTGGACGGTTGCGCTCGGCGCTCGATCTTCCCTCGGTGTCTTAACGGGAGTATCGCATCCGGCCTGTGCGGCAACGAGAACGTGATCTGGAGAATTCCTCAAAGAGTTCCGAAGCGTAGGTTTCTGACGCGGCTGTCGACGATATTTCGTGTCATGGCCGGAAAAACATGCTGAAAATTCAAATGTTTGGGGTGCGGGAAACCATCGAGTGGGAGTAAGCGTTGCTTTAAAAACATAATAATATCAAATAGTTATGAATTCCAGTCGATAATCGAATCCGAATGATTCACGCGTTCTGCGTCGCAAATCTTCGGGGCTCTGCCCTACAAGGCCCGACAGCGATGCCGCCACGACGGATGAGTTTGACGGTAAGACTGTCGGTATTTCTTCGTCCAAGTACGGCCTCCGCCCGACCCCTGAATATCTTCCCAGCCGCTTGAGGGCTATCCGCACCAGACGCATACTAGCCAGCGAGATTTGCATGGGAGCCAAACGTGCCGGCATCGCGCGGATCGACGCCAAGGGCCAACGCTCAGCGCCGCGGGCGCGAGATGTTGGAGATCATTAGCCGCATTGACGCATGGGCCGGCGGCAGGCGCCAGGCATTGGCCTGGTATCGCGCCCAGCCGATCCCCGCCTTCGGTGACCGCACGGCGGAATCGCTGGTGAAGGCCGGGGAGGCAAGGGCTGTTCGTGATTACCTGGACTGTCTCAGCAAAGGTGGGTTTGCATAGATTTCGAAGGAACGGACTATCCCCGCTTGTGCGCGCTGGCCGCCACAGACTGGCGGGAGTTCGGTTGGTATTTCTGTTGGTATCGTCGCTGACCCCAGACGCAACTCGTCTCGGTGGCCTGGGTCCTGTTACTCCCACCACGGCACGTCTGCCTTTGGCGATTTCGAGATTCGAGACATTGGCCACGTCCGCTACTTGCGTAACAAGTTCCGCGTGCGTCGCGAGCTGATGAGACGATCCTCCGCCAAGACCAGCGGGTTCTGTTACCCACCAGGAATCTCCGGTTCGATTCGTGTGTGGAAAGAGAGACTTCTCTTGAGTGGGTTCAGGACCGGTGTCGTGGCGAGACGCTCGGTCAACGCCCGTCGGCTGGCAGCATGGCGGTCGAGACCGCGACGATAAGCTGGGCCGAGGCATAGGGCTTCACGAGCATGATGCTGCCTGGGACGCCCAGTGAGGGCCAATCGTTGGAGCTGCCGCCGCCGACGTAGACGATCGGCAGATCGGGAAAACGCTCCCGGGCGTGCTTGGCGACGTCCCAGCCGCTGGGACCTGTCCCCAGATCGATGTCGGTGATCAGTGCCTTGAAATCGACGCCTCGTTCGTCGATCGCGGCGATGGCCGCCGCTCCCGAGGACACTGTGTCCAGGCTGAAACCCGCCTCTTCCAGCGCGGTCACGGCCAATTCCTGGATCAGCGGTTCGTCCTCGACATAGAGGAGTCGTGGGCCGTGAGTTTCCGACATTGTCCGCCCCAGCCGCCGAAGCAGCAAACGTCGGCTTCCCGACCCTGCGAAAACGGGGGACGGATCGGAGCATTCCGTCGGACATCCGACTAAGCTTGGCCCTTCGCAACGGCGGACGCGCCAACATGCGAGCGCTAAGGCTGCCGCTTGGCGCCTTGCTGACATAAAGAATGGCTAGCCCAGTGTGGCTTGGAGTCGTCGCTCGGTCCCGTGGTCGCGACGGTGAAGCGGGGCGGCGGGGCCGGATTTGGCGATCGCTCCAGACGATGGATTTGTATGCCCCTGCGCGCCCTCCTTGTCGGTCTGCTGGCCTGTTTTCTGGCGCCACGGTGGGCGTGCGCAGACGCGGCCCCGTTCGATTTGGCGGGACCGAAGCTGCAGGTGGCCGTGACCCATGCCGGTGTGACCCTGCCGATCTCGGAGGTTCCGAATCTTACGGCGGGGGATCGACTGGCGATCGAGGCGGTTCTGCCGCCGTCCCAGTCCGTCCGCTATCTCCTGATCGTGGCCTTCCTGCGCGGCGCCACCGATCCGCCGCCGGCGAAGTGGTTCTATCGCGCGGAAACCTGGACCAAGACCGGCCGCGACGGTCTGAACATCGCCGTTCCGGAAGGCGCCCAACAAGCGCTGGTGTTTCTCGCGCCGCAGACCGGCGGCGATTTCAAGGCGCTCGTCGACGCCGTCCGCGGCCGGCCGGGCGCCTTCGTTCGGGCCTCGCAGGATCTCGACCAAGCCGCCCTGGATCGGGCGCGCCTGGACGCCTTTCTGGCCGCCGTCCGCAAGCGCGATCCCGGCGACCCCGAGCGACTCAAGACGATCACGCCTCTCCTGGCGCGCAGCCTGACTATCAAGCTCAACGCCGATTGTTTCCAGAAAATGGCAGAGCTCCAGGCCGCCTGCCTCACCCAGGGCCAGGACGCCCTGGTGCTCAATGACGGGCATAGCGCCTCGCTTGTTCAGACCCTGACCTCAGGCAACCTGACGGACCTGACCCTCCAGCTCAGTTCCACGCCGCAGGGCCATTTCGGCTACTACAGTCCCTACATCGGCGCGGTGACCGACATCGCCCACATCCTCGATTCCCTCCACACGGCGCACTATCAATACATTCCCGCGCTGGCGACGGTGCGCGGTGATGCGTTGGAATTGCTGCTCAACGCGCCGCCGTCGTTCCATGACCCGATGTCGGTCTTGGTCACCGCCTTGCCGGCGATCGGGCCGCCGCAGCCGCCGCCCCTCGAACCCGTCGATCCGAAGGCCATGTTCTGCGCGGCGCGTGCGGACCTGGTCCTGCCCGTCGAAGGCGCGCCGCTCGTCTACGCCACCCGTTATGCCCACGACATGGCGTTGCGCGTGACAACGACGTCCGGCCGGTCCGTAGATCTGCCGGTGCGGGCGGATGCCGAGAAGGGCGGACTGGTGGTCGACGCCGGGACCTTCCATTCCCAGGACTTCCCGGAGGCAGTCGGCGGCGAAATTCACGGCGTCTGGGGCTTCCAGCCGTTCGACGGGCCAAGCTTCCATCTCCAGCGCGCCCAGATCGTGCCGTGGCGCCTCGCCGCCGGGGACGAGCAGGATATGGTCGTCGGCCGCGATGACACGATCCACCTTGAAGGAAAGGCGGCGCATTGCGTGTCTGGCGTGACTTGGCAGCAGGCGGGCTCACCCGCGCGCGCCCTGACGTGGAAGGCCATCGCGCCGGACAAGCTGACCGCGACGCTTCCGCTCGCAATGGCCCAGCCGGGCGAATTGAAGCTGCAGATCCAGCAGTTCGGCATCCCGCAAGCCGAAGCCGTTTCCCTTCGGGCCTTTGCGCAGACCGGTCACGTCGAAAGCTTCACGCTGCATGTCGGCGACCTCGCGGGAGATTTGAAGGGCGCACGCCTGGATGAGGTGGCGAAGCTGAGCGTCGGCGGCCTGGACTTCGCGGCAGGCCCGCTGACGTCGCAAGGGGGCGCGGACGATCTCCGGCTGGAGACGACCGATGCGAAGGGCGTCGCGGCACTGAAGCAAGGACAGACTCTCGCGGCCAAGGTGACGTTCGCCGACGGGCGTGTGGTCGGCCTCAAGACCCGGATTGCGCCGCCCCGACCCCAGGTCGCTCTCATCGACAAGAGCATCGCGCTGGAGCCGCAGGGCGGCCAGATCGCGATCCAGCTCACCGACAGCAGCGAGATTCCCCCTTCGGCCAGACTGACCTTCTCAGTACGCGCTCTGCCGCCGACACGCCTCCTGGGCCACGAGACCGTTGAGGTGGCGACCGCCGATGGCGCGGCGTCGACCACCCTTTCCGTCTCCAAGGGGCTGACTGTTGCGGACCGGGAAGTCGCGCTCGCGACCCTCGATATCGGCAAGGCGTTCAACGCCTCGGCGTTCGGGGCGCTGCAGTTTCGGGTGGTGACGGACAGCGGGGCGAGTGACTGGCATCCGCTTGTCACGCTTGTGCGCCTGCCGGCGTTGCGCGCTGTGACCTGCCAGCCGGACGCCGACAAGGCCTGCCGCCTGACCGGCGCGAACCTCTTCCTGATCGACTCGGTTTCGAGCGACCAGGGTTTCGACCGGGCGGTAAAGGTCCCCGTGGGATTTGCGGG
>NZ_DATAPY010000004.1:0-17618 GCF_036264965.1 Phenylobacterium sp. | reverse complement strand
TGGCCCATTGCCTGAACATCTCCGGCGCCAGCCACGTGGTGGTCGATCCCGAGACCTCGCCGGTGTTCGAGGCGGCCAAGGCGCTGATCGACAAGCCGCCGCAGCAGTGGGTGCTTGGCCCCGCCCACGGCGACCAGCGCGACCTGGTGCAGGCGCTGAAGAGCTGCAGCCAGCTTCCGCCGGACAAGGGCGTGCGCGAGGACATCCGGGCCCGCGACACCGCGCTCCTGATCTTCACCTCGGGCACCACGGGCATGCCCAAGGCCGCGCGGATCACCCATGTCCGCGCCCAGCTCTATATGCGCGGGTTCGCCGGCTCGACCGGGGCCAAGGCGAGCGACCGCATCTACGTCGCCTTGCCGCTCTATCACGCCACCGGCGGGCTCTGCGCGCTCGGGGCGGCCCTGCTGAACGGCGGCTCGGTGTTCCTGCGGCGCAAGTTCTCGGCCAGCCACTTCTGGGGCGAGGCGATCGACGAAGGCTGCACCATGTTCGTCTACATCGGAGAGCTCTGCCGCTACCTGGTGAACCAGCCGCCCAGCGACGACGAGACCCGCCACAAAATCCGCATGGCGTTCGGCAATGGCCTGCGCCCCGACATCTGGCCGGTGATGAAGCAGCGCTTCAAGATCGCCGAGATCCTGGAGTTCTACGGCTCGACCGAGGGCAATGTCTCGATGTTCAACTTCGATGGCCGCGAGGGCGCCATCGGCCGCGCGCCCAAGTGGCTGCGCAAGCAGTTCAACATCCGCCTCGTGCAGTTCGACGTCGAGACCGAAGAGCCGATCCGCGGCCTCAACGGCCTCTGCATCGAGGCCGGCCCCGGCCAGATCGGGGAATGCATCGGCCAGATCGGCCACGACGCGCGCAGCGAATACTCCGGCTACGTCGACAAGGCCGCGTCGGAGAAGAAGGTGCTGCACGACGTCTTCGAGAAGGGCGACCGCTGGTTCTCCACCGGCGACCTGATGAAGACCGACGCCGACGGCTACTTCTATTTCGTCGACCGGATTGGCGACACCTACCGCTGGAAGGGTGAGAACGTCTCCACCAACGAGGTGGCCGAGCGCCTGCTGGGCGTCCCGGGCGTCAAGGAGGCCAACGTCTACGGCGTCGCCGTCGCGGGCGCCGAGGGCCGCGCCGGCATGGCCGGCCTGGTGGTCGGGCCGGAGTTCGACATCAAGGCCTTCGGCGACGAAGTGGCCCGCGAGCTGCCGCCGTTCGCCCAGCCGCTGTTCGTCCGCGTCCTGCCAGCGCTGGAGACCACCGGCACCTTCAAGACCCGCAAGATGGACCTGATCGCCGACGGCTACGACCCCGGCAAGATCAAGGGCCCGCTCTACTTCCACGACGCCAAGCGCGGCTACCTGAAAGTCACCAAAAGCGTCTTCGAGAAGATCGGCGCCGGTATGGTGAAGCTCTAGGCGGCGCAGAAATAACGGGCGTACACGGCGCGCGAAGCTAAGGTGCGGCTCATTCAAGCTTGGGGGTGAGCCGCATGAATTCCGTTCTTCGATCCGTCCTGTTTGCGGGCGCCGCGGCGCTGCTGCTGGCGCCTGGCGCGCACGCTGCCGGCAAGCTGGACGTCGCCAAGGCCAAGGCGCAGATCGACGCCGGCCTGGACAAGGCCTACCCGCACCTCGACGCCCTCTACAAGGACATCCACCAGCATCCCGAGCTCGGCTTCCAGGAGGTCGAGACCTCCGCCAAACTGGCCAAGGAGATGCGCGCCCTCGGCTTCGAGGTGACCGAGCACGTCGGCAAGACCGGCATTGTGGCGATCTACAAGAACGGCCCCGGCCCGACAGTGATGGTGCGCACCGAGCTCGACGCCCTGCCCATGGAGGAGAAGACCGGGCTGCCCTACGCCAGCCATGCGATCACCACCTGGCAGGGCAAACCCACGCCGGTGGCGCACAGCTGCGGCCACGACATCCACATGGCCGCCTGGGTCGGCACAGCGCAGCAGCTGGTGGCCATGAAGTCCGCCTGGCACGGCACGCTGATGTTCATCGGCCAGCCGTCGGAAGAGACGGTGGGCGGGGCCCGCGCCATGATCGCCGACGGGCTGTTCACCCGCTTCCCGAAGCCCGACATCGGCTTCGCGCAGCACGTGGGGCCGGGGCCGACGCTGGGCGTTTCCTACCGCGCCGGGGCCAATTCCTCGAGCGCCGACGGGTTCGAGATCACCTTCCAGGGCCGCGGCGCGCATGGCTCGCGCCCGCAGCTCAGCATCGATCCGGTGATGGAGGCCGCTCGCTTCACCGTCGAGGTGCAGACCATCGTCAGCCGCGAGAAGGACCCCGCGGCGTTCGGCGTGCTGGGCGTAGGCTCGATCGTCTCCGGCAGCGCCGGCAACATCATCCCCGACCAGGCGGTGCTGCGCGGCACCATCCGCAGCTATGACGACGACACCCGCAAGCTCCTGAAGGAGGGTCTGGCCCGCACCGCCAAGGCGGTGGCTGAGCTGTCCCGCGCGCCGGCCCCGACGGTGGTCTTCGATCAGGGCGCCTCGGCGGTGGTCAATGACGCCGCCATCACCGCGCGCACCGCGCCCATCTTCAAGGCGGCCTTCGGCGCCCACGCCGTCGAGGCCACCAGCCCGGGCTCGGCCAGCGAGGACTATTCGGAATACATTATCGCCGGCGTGCCCTCGCTGTTCTGGGGCCTGGGCGGCCTCGATCCGAAGGTGATCGCCGACTATCGCGCCAAGGGTCAGGAGCCTCCCGGCAACCACACCCCGCAGTTCGCGCCGATCCCGGAGCCAACCATCCGCACCGGCGTCGAGGCGATGACGCTGGCGGTGCTCAACGTCCTAAGCTGACGCGCCCCCGGCCCACCCGCGCCAGCGAGTCCGCCACCACCCAGGCCGCGCCGGTCAGGATCAGGTTGGTGACGTTCTCGGTCCAGTTCCTGTGGCTGGCCGGATCGGCCCACAGCATCGGCAGGTGCACCAGGGGCGTGAAGGCCGCGTACATGATGGTCAGCAGGACGGCGGCCAGGCGATCCTTCACGCCGGTCAGGATCGCGACGCCCGCGGCGATGTGGAACACCCCGGTCGCATAGCCCCAGAACAGCTGGCTCGGCGGCAGCCAGGCCGGGACCAGCGGCGCGGTCATGCCCATGTAGAAGAAGTGCGCGCCGCCGAACAGGATCGCGCAGACCCCGAACGCCAGCTGGCCCGCCCGCGTCAGCCGCGCGGCCAGCGCCGGGTCGATCCTGGCATAGGTCGCGAAGACGATCAGCGCCGCGGCCAGGACGGCGAGCTGCTCGGCGGTGTTGCTGTAGGCCATGAACTCGCCGGCGTGGCGCAGGATCAGGCCGCCATCCTTGAAGCCGACGATGACGACCGCGTAATAGGCGGTGATCGCGCCCGCCGCCCAGGCGACGGTCCGGCGCCATTCCAGGGCCGCGCCGGCGATCAGCAGGACGCCTGCGGTGGCGCAGGCCAGGAGGGTGTGGCCCGGCGATGCCCTGGACGCCTGTCCCGCCGGGTCGACGTCCCGCAAGGCGAAGACCACGACGGCCACGGCGATCACGCCAATCCCAAACACCCGCCAGCCGAACGCCGGCGCCGTTGTCTGCGCGGTCATGACGTTCCCCTGCGTCGTCAACCGCCTCACAGTGGCGCGGGAACCAGGGAGCAACCCGCGAAAAGCGTCGAAGCCGCGCATCCGCTCGACGAGCGCCCAAGGCGCTGCGCCTCAAGCGTCCAGGCGGGGCTCGCCCTTGCGCGGCCCGTGCTCCATGAACGCCCAGGCGGAGTAGCCCAGCACATAGGCGGTCGCGGCGCTCAGCACGGCGATGGGGACAGTGAAGGGAACCGGCAGCAGGGAGGTCACGGCGAAGCCCAGCCCGCCCAGCATGAAGGCCCAGCCGCTGACCCGCAGCACCTGCTCCATGCGCATGGCCGAGGCCGGGTTGCGGAAGTTTCCCAGCCGCTTCGGCAGGAAGTTGCCGTAGACCGCCAGCGTCAGCCCGTTGAACACCTGCAGCGCCTGGCCGCCCGCGCCGTGCGGGATGAAGCCCGCGCGCTCGGCGGCCTTCAAGGCGAAGGCGCCGCCGATATAGGCGCCGGCGAAGCCCAGCGAGATGGCGAGGTTCCTGTGGATCATGACGTCGTCCCCTTGATGGGCGCGGCGGGCCTGGAGCCCGCCGGCTTGTCCGCGCCCGCGACCGCGCTGAACGCGCCGACAAAGCCCAGCAGCGCGTCCTCCAGCACCGACAGCTTCAGGCGATAGATCACCGTCTTGCCGACCTTCTGGACATCGACCAGATCGGCCCCGCGTAAGACCGCGAAGTGGGCCGACATGGTCGGTCCCGAGACCGGGAAATGCTCCGCCAGCTCCCCCGCCGTCATCGGCCGCTCCCGCAGCAGCTCCAGCACGTGGCGGCGCGTCGGATCGGACAGGGCTTTGAACACAGCGTTCATAGGGCGACATTTAGCTAAACGTCGAAATGAAGTCAAGCGGAGGGAAGATCGACCACGGAAAACACGGAAAGAGCACGGAAAGAGGGTCGTCTCGGGCGTTCGAGTTCGATTCGAGCGCGCGCTTCGCGCGCCAGGGATTCACATCTGCCGCCTTGGCGGATCGGCTCTCCTTCTGTGATCTCTCCGTGTTTTCCGTGGTTAAAAGTCTTGGTCCCCGCTTGAGCAGGGATCGACCCTGCGCCCGCCACCTGACTCACCTATATTCCCCGCACATGCCCGACGACGCCACCGCTCCGCCCCAGCTCAAGGGCGCCGCGCTCATCAAGGACGAGGTCACCCGCCTGCCGGACAAGCCGGGGGTCTACCGGATGGTGGGCGAGGACGGGGAGGTGCTCTACGTCGGCAAGGCGCGCTCGCTGAAGAAGCGGGTGATCCAGTACGCGCAGGGGCGCTTCCACACCAACCGCATCGCCCACATGGTCGATGCCACCCGGTCGATGGAATTCGTCACCACGCGGACCGAGACCGACGCCCTGCTACTCGAGATCAATCTGATCAAGCAGCTCAAACCCCGCTTCAACGTCCTGCTGCGCGACGACAAGTCCTTCCCGGAGATCGTCATCCGCCGCGAGCATCCGGCCGCCCAGCTTCGCAAGCACCGCGGCGCCCACTCGATCAAGGGCGACTACTTCGGCCCCTTCGCCAGCGCCGGCGCCGTCAACCGCACCCTCAACACCCTGCAGAAAGCCTTCCTGCTGCGCTCCTGCTCCGACAGCGTCTACGAGAGCCGCACGCGCCCTTGCATGCTGCACCAGATCAAGCGCTGCGCCGCGCCCTGCACCGGCCTGATCAGCCTGGAGGACTATGGCGGCCTCGTAGAGCAAGCCGAGGACTTCCTACGGGGAAAGAGCCGCGCCGTGGTCGCCGGCCTCGCCGACCAGATGACC
Source organism: Phenylobacterium sp. (assembly GCF_036264965.1). Taxonomy (GTDB): domain Bacteria; phylum Pseudomonadota; class Alphaproteobacteria; order Caulobacterales; family Caulobacteraceae; genus Phenylobacterium. The sequence goes on along the minus strand of NZ_DATAPY010000004.1, from coordinate 12,239 downwards.
GCCGCGGCCGAGGAGATGGAGTTCGAGCGCGCCGCGCGCCTGCGCGACCGCATCCGCGCGCTGGCCTCCGTCGCCCAGGAACAGCAGATCAATCCGGAGACGGTGGACGAGGCCGACGTCTTCGCCCTCTTCGCCGAGGGCGGCCAGGCCTGCGTCCAGGTGTTCTTCTTCCGCGCCGGCCAGAACTGGGGCAACCGCGCCTACTTCCCCCGCGTCGACAAGTCCGACGAGGACCCCGACATCATGGGCGCCTTCCTAGGCCAGTTCTACGACGACAAGCCGATCCCCAAGCTGATCCTCACCAACATCGAGCCCGCCGAGCGCGAGCTGATCGCCGACGCCTTCGCCTTGAAGGGCGGCCGCAAGGTAGAGATCGCCCGGCCGGTCCGCGGCGAGAAACGCCAGCTTGTCGAACACGCCCTCATCAACGCCCGCGAGGCGCTGGGCCGCAAGATGAGCGAGAGCTCCGCCCAGGCGAAGCTGCTGGCCGGCGTCGCCGAAGCCTTCGGCCTCGACGCCCCGCCGGAGCGGATCGAAGTCTACGACAACTCCCACATCATGGGGACCAATGCGGTCGGCGGCATGATCGTCGCCGGCCCCGACGGCTTCCAGAAATCCCAGTACCGCAAGTTCAACATCCGCGGCGTCGACATCACCCCCGGCGACGACTTCGGCATGATGAAGGAGGTCCTGCGCCGCCGCTTCGGCCGGATGGTGAAGGAGGAAGAGGAGGGCGCCGCTGACGTGATCCGCCCGGACCTCGTCCTCATCGACGGCGGCATGGGCCAGATCAACGCGGTGATGGAGGTCATGGCCGACCTGGGCGTGGACGACGTGGCCGTGGTCGGGGTCGCCAAGGGCCCGGACCGCGACGCCGGGCTGGAGCGCTTCTTCATCCCCGGCAAGCCCTACTTCATGCTCGAGCCCAAGAGCCCGGTCCTCTACTACCTCCAGCGCCTGCGCGACGAAGCCCACCGCTTCGCCATCGGAACCCACCGCGCCAAACGCAGCGCCGAGATGAAGAAGAATCCCCTGGACGAGATCGAGGGCGTCGGCCCGGGGCGGAAGAAGGCGTTGCTGCACGCGTTCGGGAGTGCGCGGGGGGTTAGCCGGGCGTCGGTGGATGACCTGCTGAAGGTGGAGGGCATCAGCGCGCCCCTGGCCGACCGGATCTACAACTTCTTCCGCAAGACCTAAAAGATCCTCCCCAGCGCGAAGCGCGATTGAGGGGGAGGTGGCTTGGCGCGTCAGCGCCGAGACGGAGGGGGTTTAAGCCCACCCCGCCCGCCACCGCCCGCCCTCAACTCAGGTGGAACCCGTGGGTCACCGCATAGAACAGCGCTGTCAGCGCGAAGCTGTCGATCATCCCGTGCAGCACGATGCAGGCGGTCATGTTGCGGCGCCCCGCAAGATAGACGCCGCCGAACACCAGACCGATGGTGCTCGTCGCCAGCATGCCGCCGAGGCCCTGATAGCCATGCATGCCCCCGAACAGCAGCCCCTGGCCCAGCCAGGCGGCGAAGGTCCCGGCGCGGCATCGCCCGAACAGGGTCTCCAACCGCGAGAAGATGAACCCGCGGAATTGCAGTTCCTCGCCGAATGCCACGGTGGTCCAGGTGAGGGCCAGCATCGTGGCGTAGCCCGTTGGCGCACCATCCACGAGCGCCATGACCCCGACGTCCGGACGCGGAATGTGCAAGGCGGGGAACACAACCAACACCAGGACCGCGTTGGCGCCATAGGTTGCGATCAGGCCCGCGACAACGAGCCCCGCGGCCCGCCAGGCCGATGCTGGCCGCCTCAAGCCAAGGTCGGCCCATCGCTCGCCGCGTCGCCGGAGCAGCTGCGTCGTGACCACCAACAGGGCGATCATCTCCAGCGGCTCGCCCAGCCAAATCCGCAGCGCTGTGGACGCGCCGGCCAGCTTCAGCGCGTAGGCGATCCCAAAGACCAGCGCCAGCGTGGCCACCCAAGCGGCAAGGTCGACCACGGCGCCGCGCTGTTGGCCAAGTCGCGGTGTCGTCAGTTCAATGGCCGCCAGGTCTCGCGGGTGTAGGCGTAGATCTCGTCGAGCCGCGCTTCGGCGGCCGGCGAGAGCCGGAGCGGCGGCGTCAACGCGCGCCATCATAGCGGCGGCGGTTCCGGGCGATCACGGCCTCGACGTCGAGGGTGCGATAGCTGTCGTCAGGTTGCGCGAACGCCAGGTCGAGTTCCGCCTTCAGGCGGTCGAAGGCCTCAGCCTCGGCGCGCGCCTTGTCGCGGCGGATCAGGTCGCGGACGTATTCGCTGACGTTGTCGAAAGAGCCGTCCTGGCCGACGTTGGCGGCGACGAAATCGCTGAGCGCGCCGGTCAGGCGGACGTTGAGGTGGGTCGGTTTGGTCATGCGTGGCTCCGTCTGCACAGATATGTATCCATATTCTGTGCGCCGCAAGAGGCGGCTTTCCAGCATATGTTCCCTATTTGTTCTTGACTAGCCCACCCCTCCGTGCCACCGTCCGGGCGCGCCCGTGAACTGCGCCGGCCGCGCAGCACTCCACCGCCGCTTCTCTCCAACCTGACCGCTCCGGCGCGCCTGTCCGCGCGGGCGGCGTTGCTGCGGATCGAGCTTCCATGACCTCTGACGATGCGCGCTCGTCGGGCGAATGCGCCCCTGCGCGGGGCCCCATACGTGGATACGTGCGGTTCTCCGCGACGGTGGCGCGGACCGTGTGCACACGGGTGATCGCCGGCGAGAGCCTGACAGCGATCTGCTCTGAACCTGGCCTGCCATCGCGCAATTCGCTCGCCGCCTGGGCGCGGGAGCGGCCGGACTTCGGCGGATCTTCGACCGGGCCAAGGCGCTGGCCAAGCGCAAGCCGGTCAGTGGCCAGGGCTATTGCCCGGCCACGGCCAACGAGGTCGTGGCCCGGGTCTCGCAGGGCGAGATGCTGAGCAAGATCGCCGCCGACCCGCTGATGCCCTCGCTGCGCACGATCTACCGCTGGAAGGCTGGCCATCCGGAGTTCGCCGAGGACATGCGCCTGGCCCGCGAGGCGCTGGCCGAGCGGTTCAGCGACCTCGGCTGGAAGATGGCCCTGGAGGCGACGCCGGAGACCGCCTTCCTGACCCAGGTGCGGCTGAAGCAACTGCGCTGGACCGCCGCCGTCCTCGGCCCGCGCACCCACGCGCGGCTGAAGGCCTACGCGCCGCCGGAACCGCCGGACGTCACGACCATCCTCTTCCGCCACTTCAAGATCGAGAAGCACTCCGAAACCGGCCGGCATCGGGTGGTCGCCTATACGCCGGACCCGGACACCATGCGGCCGGTGCGCACCAGCGAGGGCGAATGGACGACCCCGGTCGACCCGGCAGCGAAGATGGACGCTGTCATGGCGGCGAGCCGCGAGCGCCTGGAGACCTGGGCCGATGACGACTAGCCGGAAGGGTGGAGCCTCAGGCGGCCCCGGATCGCGGCGCCGGGGGGATCTTGGGCGTGACGCGCGGGCCGTCGGGCAGGTAGCCGGCCATCTGCCGGTGTTCGATGGACCAGAGGCGACGCCTGAGCAGCTCCTGGCGTTGCGGGTCGGTGCGCCAGAGCGCGGCGTAGCGCGGGTCGGCGCGCATGGCCGTGGGGAAATGCGCGACGCCGAACGGCAGGCAGGCCGGCCAGTAGACGGAGCGGCCGGCCAGCGCGCGGTCCAGCATCTGGATCGCGGGGCCCACGGCGCCGGCCCAGGCGTACTCCATGGCGTAGATGAACAGGAGGTCGACGCTGGCGCGGCCCTGGGTGGTGCCGGAGAGGCCCGCGCCAAGGTCGTAGGCCGCGACGTCCTTGTCGACCAGGGCGATCAGCGCCGCCGGCCGGCCTTGCAGCGCCTCAAGCCCGGCCGCCGCGCGGGCGAGCAGGGCGGCGACCGCCTTGGGCGGGACGCCCTTCCAGATGTCGTCGCGCACCTGGCGGATGCGCGCGGCCAGCGCCGGGGCGTCGGATTCGATCAGGTGGGTGAAATAGAGTTCGCGCAGCAGGAACAGATTGTCGGGATTGGCCGCCAGCAGGCTGTCGTAGAGCGCCATGGTCCCGGCATGGTCGCCCAGCTGGTAGAGGGCGCGCGGCATGTCGAGCAGGCGGTACACCGTCTCGGGATCGAGCCGCACGATGGCGCGGGCGTGCTGCAGGTGCTCGAGCGCCCGGCCGAGCGTGCCGAGCTGGTGGCCGTAGGCCCAGTGCGCCTCCAGGTGGTTCGGGTCGATGGCCAGGGCGCGCCGGAACAGGGCCTCGGCCTCGTCCCACCGCCACTCGAAGCGCCGATAGTAGTCGCCCAGCGCCGCCAGCGCCGACGGATCGTTGGGATCGGCGGCCAGCGCCTTGTGCAGGAGTTCCGCGGCCGAGGCGGCCCGCTGGGCTCCGCTCAGGGGCTGGCGGGCCAGCTCGCGCGTCCAGCCGTTGCGCACCAGCGCGGCCTCGACGACCAGGGCGCCCGGGTCCTGCGGATCGATGGCCAGCGCCTGGGTGACCATGGCCTGGGCCTGGTCGGCCGCATCGCTGGCCGCCTCGGCGCGGTTGATCATGCCGAGGGCGCGGGTCTGCTCGATCAGCTCGTTGGCGCCCAGCATGATGCGGAACACCTCCGGATCGCGCCGGCGGGGCGGCGGCGGCTCACGGATCCTGTCGGCGCCGATGCGGACGATCAGCTCCTGGATCACCGCGCCGGCCACCTGGTCCTGCAGCTTGAAGAGGTCGCCGCCGCGGCTCTCCTGGGTCTGCGACCAGACCTGCAGCCCGGACGCCAGGTTGACCAGTTCGGCGCTGACCCGGGTCTCGCCGCCCGCCTGTTCGACGCTGCCCTTGAGCAGGTAGTCGGCGCCCAGCCGGCGTCCGATGTCGCGGTCGTTCAGCCGCCGGGCCGACAGGGCGAAGGACGAGGCGTCGGCGATCACCGAGAGGCCCGCGATGCGGGACAGCGAATTGCGCACCTCACGCGCCAGGCCGACCGCGACGAAGCGGGTCTGCTCGCCCGGCGCCAGGTCGTCGAACGGCAGCACGGCGATGGTCACCGGCGCGGCCCGGCTGGGCCGCATCGCCCGCCAGGCCGCCCATCCCGCGCCGCCCGCCGCCGCGACCGCGGCCGCGCCGCCGGCGAGCTGCAGCGCCCGGCGGCGACCGGCCGTCCACGGCGCGGGGGTGGCGACGGCGCCATCCGGGGCCGCCATCAGGCGATAGCCCACGCGGGGGATGGTCTCGATGCCGTAGGCGCGGCCTTCCAGCCGCTCCGCGAGCCGGCGAAGCTGCACCATGACGCGGGTGATGGCGTCCTCGCCGACAAAGCGGCCGTCCCAGCACGATGCGATCAGCGCGTCGCGGGACACCACCGCGCCCTGCGCCTTGGCCAGCACCACCAGCGCCTGCATGACGCGCGGCTGCAGGACCTCGCGGCCTCCAGGCCAGGTCACCGCGCAGGTCGGCGGGGACACCTCAAGGATCCCGAGATGGAACCCCGACTCTCCAGTCAAATCCAAAATTACGCACTCCCCCCAGAGCAGGCGCAGGCTAGCACGGTCTGCGCAGACCGCCAGCCGTCCGCGTAACGACGTTTGGCGTTCGGATCGGCGATAGATCGGCCTCCGGTCGGGCATAGATCGTCTGGCGATACTGTCGCCTCGCGCCCGTCCGTGGCCTGCTTGGCGCGCGCCGGCATGACCGGCGCTTCGCTCGGGGGAATGACCATGAAACGATTTGCCGCAGCCGCCTGCGTCGCTCTGTGCGCCTACGCGGGCTCCGCCTCTGCCGAAGCCTTCAGCTTCGTGAACACTAACACCGGCGCCGCCGATCAGGTGGTGCTGAAGTCGCCCATGCCCGACGGCCGCCCCTCCGGCGCCACCGTCTACGCCGCCCACACCGCGGCCACCTTCGCAGACGGCAAGAAGGCCGAAACCAACGCGCGCTGCTCGGCCTGGATCCTGCCGCCGGACAACCAGTTCGGGCAGAACGGCGTCTGCGAATACAAGGACGCGAGCGGCGCCCTCTATGAAACCCGGTTCACCTGCGCGGCGCCTGTCAAGGGCGGGAACGGCGTCGACTGCTGGGGGACGCTGACGGGAACCGGGGGAGCCTGGAAGGGCCGGACCGGCGCGTTCACCCTGCACACGGTGCAGAACGGCGCCCACGGCGAAGGCCACTGGAACGACTGAGACGGCGGGCGCCTCGGGCGGCCGGACGACCGGCTGCCCGAGGCTGCTCGACACCCTGAACGCTAGAGGAGCGATATGATGATGCGACTTGCCGCCGCCTTGCTGCTGATCAGCTCGCCGGTCGCCGCGCATGACGCGCGCGCGTCCGAGGTCTTCACCTTCACGGGCAGCGAACAGGCCGCCCCCGGCGGAGGCCCGGCCCGCAGGACCGGCTTCAAGGCCAGCCTCGAATACGGCGACGGCCATCGCGAAAGCGTCGCCGGCCAATGCACGGCGCGGGACAATCCGCCCGGGGCGGCGTTCAGCCGGTCGGGAGTGTGCAGGGCGCCAGGCGCCTACACCATGGAATTCCATTGCCAGCCCGCCGGGCAGGCGGGGTCCAACTGCTGGGGGTCCCTGACCGGGGACCTCGACGGCCACCACAACGGCCTCACCGGCCTGATCACCTATCAGAGCGGGCCGGAAGGTGACGCCGGCGTCGGACGCTGGAACGACTGAGGCCGGCAGATGAACCGGTTCGGACTCGGACTTGCCGTCGGCCTGGCGCTGGGAAGCGTCGGCGCGGCGCTGGCCTATCCGTTCCCCCGAGACGGGGATCACTACGAAACCGGTTGGACCGTCCTGGTGCGAGGCGAGACGCTCTGCCTGGACCCTTACGTCCGGCCGTCGGAGCGGGAGATCGAATGCCGGTCGTCGCAACGCCCCTAGCGCGTGGGGCGTCCTGGCGAAGCTGGACGTTCGAAGTCCCAAGCCGGTATGGCTCGCTCATGGGAACAGGAGCCGCCCACCAGGACCCGGAGCTGTTGCGCCGCCTGCTGCGCGCGAAGGACCGGATGGACGCGGCCTCGTTCGAGGCGTGGCCGGTGCGGCGGCTGGCCGGCGTCAGCGGCGTCTCCCAGGCCCACTTCGCGCGGTCGTTTGCGCAGGCCTTCGGCGTGCCGCCGCACCGCTACCTGCTGACGCGGCGGATCGAGCGGGCCACGGCGCTGCTTCGCGACACGGACCTGCCCGTCACCGAGATCGCCTTCGAGACCGGCTGGAACAGCCTGGGGACCTTCGGCCGCGTGTTCCGGGACATCACCGGCGAGAGCCCAGGAGAGCTGCGGGCCCGCGAGCAGGCGGCAGGGCGCGATCTTGCACAGACGCCGGCCTGCTATCTCAGCGCCGCCCATCGACCCGACCTCAGGATCGCAGTTTCGGAGAAGCGGCGGCAGGAGGCGGAGGCTATGACCGGGACAGACGCAACGGAGGTCCCATGAGCCAAGGTGTTGGAGTTGTCGGTCTGTACGTCCGCGACCAGGACGAGGCCCTGAAGTTCTACGTCGAGAAGCTGGGGTTCCGCGTTCACACGGATGCGAAGAACGGCGATTACCGCTGGCTGACGGTGCAGCACCCGGACCAGCCGTCCTTCCAGCTCGGCCTGTTCGCGCCGCAGCCGCCGACGGTGGATGAGACCACCGCCCAGACCCTGCGCGAGGTGGTGGCCAAGGGCGCCATGCCGCCGCTGGTGCTCACCGTGGACGACTGCCGCGCCGCCTACGATCGGATGAGCGCGGCCGGCGTGGAGTTCACCCAGGAGCCGGTGGACCGCTACGGCGCCGTCGACGCCAGCTTCCGCGATCCCTCGGGCAATGGCTGGAAGATGATCCAGGGGCGGTGAGGTCCGGGGGCGGGCAGACCTACCTTGGCCGGAAGTGCAGGAAGAGGTTGAGCGTCAGCCGCCCCATCCGCGGGTCGGGGCTGCCGATGAAGCCCGGCGCCAGGCTCGCCGAATGCAGATTGCGGCTGCGGTAGACCAGCATCCGGTTGAACACCGCCTCATAGTCGGCGATGCGCTCGAAGACCGGGCTGTCGCCGCAGATGTAGCCCCGCGGCTCGCCGAACGCAGCGATGTCGGCCTTGAGCCGGGACTCATAGAGGTCGAACCGATCCTCCGTGACGGTCTCGTAGCCGGTGCTGCGGTGGCGATAGAAGCCTGTGCCGCCCTGGCCGACCGGCGCGAGGTAGAGCAGCAGGGCCAGGTTGCCGGGGTGGGTGGAGTCGATGTGCGGCATCCGCTGGCGAAGGGTCAGCTCCGTCGGCGGCCGGGTGACCAGCGAGAAGTCCCAGCCGCCGCTCACCACAGCTTGATCGCCGAGGTCGAAGGCTTGGCGCAGCGCGGCATCCAGATAGGCGTGCGCGCCCTGCGCGAACGGCATCGGAACCGGCGCTCGCACCCCCGGATAGAAGGTCTGCGCCGCGGGCGGAAAGGGGGCCAGGGCCGCGGCGTGGTCCACCAGCGCCTGCGGATCGGCCGCGAAGTTGTCGATCACCAGCACGGGTGAGCCCTCGGCGCCGATCCGGTCTGTCCGCGCCGTGATGCGACCGTGCGGGCGGAAGTCCAGGGTCATGCCGAATCTCGCGGAGGAGCGCAGAGCCTAACCTCAAGCCAGCCCAGCTGGGCGACAAGCCCGCTCTCGCCGCGGGTTCGAGGTGGAGGGCCTGCCGCCAGTCAAACTGGCGCTCGGCTAGCCCACGTGCCGCAGAGCGCCGAGGCGCTTGAGCGTCCCGAGGCGCAGGCGCCAGCCGATGACGAACAGGGCTAGCAGCACCACCGGCACCACGCCCGGCGGCGGCGTGCCCGGAATGACGAAGTTCAGCGTCAGGATCAACGGCGGGGTCGCCACGATCAGCGCCAGCAGGAACCAGTGCGCCCGCCCGCCCACCTCGGAGTGGACCACCTTGGCCGCCAGGCCGGCGTAGCCCCATATCACCGCCATGGAGATCCCGATGGCGATGACCAGGCCGGCATAGGTGATCCGCGCGGCCGGGAAGGCCAGATGCGCCTGGAGCATCCGGGTCGCCGGCGGCAGAAGGGCCACGAGGCCGAGCATCACCAGGGTCAGCACCGTCAGCGGGGCGTCGACCGCCAGCACCATGGCCATGAAGCGCCGGTGGGCCAGCCAGAAGACGCTGATCACGATGAAGCTGACGGCGTAGGTGTCGAGTTGCCAGGCCAGAGGGCCCCACAGGTCGCCCAGCCCGCCCGCCCAACCTGCCGGCGGCCCGATGTCGACGGCGAGGAAGGTGATGGCGATGGCGAAGACGCCGTCCGCCAGCATCATCAGCCGATCATACCAATGCCGATGCCGGCGAAGCTCCAGGCTCTCCCCGGCGTCCGACGTCTCCAACAACCCCGCCATTTGGCGCCCCCCGCGTTTCGTAGAAGCTTAGGGTCAGGTGGGGTGGTTGCGAAGAGTGAGGACGGTGCGCGATCTGGGGTCGGCGGCCAAGCCGTTCGCTTCTCAGGGGAATCCCCGGGCCCCCGAACACCAAACACTGTTCGTTTATGCTGGCCTCCGCCCGCAGCCGGCGTAAAGTTGGTTGCGCCAACGGGACTCTGGGGACGGGACGCGGGGCAGGGGCGATGAAGACCACGGGACGTTTCACGACGGCCATGGGCGCCGGCGCATGGCGCCTGGGCTCGATGCTGGCGATGATAGCGGCGCTCAGCCTGGGGGCGGCCGCGCCGGCCAACGCCTATCAACTGGGCGACTTCCTGAAGAACGCCGCCGGCGCCGCCACCGGCAGGCAGACCCCCAAGACCGCGACGGAACCCGTGCCGGCGAAGCCGGGCGCGACCAATGCGCCGGCGCCGGGCGGCCCCATGGCTATGCAGTCGGGCCCGACGGCCCTGCCGCCGCTGCACAAGCTCGGCACCGACGCCGTGGCGGTGATCGAGGCCGCCTCGCCGAACGCCCCAGTGCGCCAGATGGACTACGTCTTCGCCAAACAGACCATCGCGCTGGGTCCCAAGGGCACGATGACCATGAGCTACCTCGCCGGCTGCCTGACCGAGGTGGTCCAGGGCGGTGCGGTCACCGTCGGACCCAAGGGCAGCACAGTGGCCGGCGGCAAGATGCAGAGCCGTCCCACGGCCGGCTGCCGCTCAGCCAATCCGATCATCCTGGCCAGCGCCTCGGAAGCCGGGGCCACGGTCAACCGGATCACGCCATTCACCGGCGTCGACTGGGACGAACGCGCGTTGAAGGCCGGCCCGCCGGTCTTCAAGTGGGACAAGGCGCTGGGCGCCGTCGCCGTGCGGGTGAAGGCCATGAACGAGCCCGGCGCGCCGGTGCTGTGGCAGGGATCCGCGCCGAATGCGTGGATCGCCTATCCGCCCAGCGCCCCGCCGCTGGCGCCGGGCATGCCCTACAAAGCCGAGGTGATGAACGGCGACAAGGTGGTGGCGAGCGCGCTGTTCTCCATCGACCCGGCGCTGGACGAGGATTCAAGTCTGGCCAATCGCGTTGTCCCGCTCGCCGCGTCCTAACGACGGCGCCGGCGGATCGCGCCCCAAGCTCTGGCGCCGCCGCCGGGTGATGGTGGCGGTCGCGCTGGGGCTGATCGTCGGCCTGCTGGCGGCGCTGCCGCAATCGCGCGTCTACGACCGCCGGGGCATCGACTTCCTGCTGCCGTTGCGCCACCGGCTGTTCGGGCCGCTGTTCCCGCCGTCCAAGTCCGACGTGGTCGTGGTCGCGATCGACGAGCAGACCTACAAGACCCCGCCGTTCGACAACACGCCCAAGGTCGCCTGGACGCCCTATTTCGGCTACGTCATCGACGCCATCGACAACGCCGGCGTCAAGGCCATCGGCCTGGATATGGTGATGCCCACTACGCTTGACCGGCCCGAACTGTTGCCGGGCTACGACCGCCCGTTCCTGATCGCGCTCCGCAACGCCGCCGACCAGGGCCGCATCGTCATGGGTGAGGCGCGCCTCTCGGGTGCGACGCTGGCGCCCTATGCCGGCCAGGTGATGGCCGCGAAGGGCGCGGACAATGTGCGGCTGGTAAACGCCGACCTCGACAAGGACGACGTGGTTCGCCGCTACTGGCGCGGCTTCGCGAACCAGGGAGGCGGCGAGCAGCTGTCCTTCGGCGCCGAGCTGGCCAGGCGCGCGGGCGCGAGGGTTCCGGCCAAGGACTTCATCATCAACTACAACACCGGGCCAGGCGACATCCCGGTCTACAGCATGGCCGACCTGTTCGCTTGCGTGGAGGCGGGCGACACCGGCTACTTCCAGCGGGCCTTCGCCGGCAAGGTGGTGCTGTTCGGCGAGGTGCTGGATGTCGAGGACCGGTTCCGGGGCTCCAAGCGCCTGGAATGGGACGAAGCCGCCAGCGCGCGCGCCGCGCCGAAGCCCTGCCGCATCGCCGCCGACCCCGCGAAATATTCCGCCGCCATGACCCGTCGCTCTATGCCTGGCGTGATGATCCACGCCGCGGCGATCAACACGCTCACCAAGGGCCTCGCGCTCAGCGAAACGCCGCCCGCGGCGACCTTCGGCCTGCTGGCGGCGACCACGGCGCTGCTGGCCGCAGCCTTCCTGTTCCTGCCGCCGGTCACCGGCGGGGCCGTCGCACTGGCGGCCCTGGCCGCCGAACTGCTGGCCTCGATCTGGGCGCTGCAGGAGAAGGTGGTGGCCCCGGCGCCCAGCCTGATCGTCTCGGCGGTGCTGGCCTACACCCTGATCTACGCCTACCGCTTCGTGGTCGAGGACAAGGAGAAGCGCTGGGTCCAGCACGCGTTCCGCCACTATCTGGCGCCGGCCCTGGTCGATCAGATGATGGAGAACCCCGACGCCCTGAAGCTGGGCGGCGACAAGCGCTGGGTGACAGTGATGTTCACCGACATCGCCGGCTTCACCACCATCAGCGAGAGCCTGAAGGACAGCCCGGAAAAGCTCATCGAGCTGATGAACCGCTACCTGACCCTGATGTCCGGCGTGGTGGCCCGCAACGAGGGCTACGTCGACAAGTACATCGGCGACGCGGTGATGGCGGTCTGGGGCGCGCCGCTGGCGGTCGAGGACGCCGAGCGCAAGGCGGTGGAGACCGCGCTGCAGTGCCAGGAGGCGCTAGCCGAATTCAACCGCGACGTGGTCGGGGACTACCTGCCGAACGGCAAGCTTGGCACCCGCATCGGCGTCGCCACGGGCTTCGCGGTGGCCGGCAACATGGGCTCGACCCAGCGGCTGAACTACACGGTGACCGGCGACATGGTGAACCTGTCGGCCCGGCTGGAAGG
>NZ_DATAPY010000003.1:0-9169 GCF_036264965.1 Phenylobacterium sp. | reverse complement strand
GCCTGGACCCTTCGGACGACGAATACGATACGGTCGTGGCCTCCGGCGAGCAGGTGACGGCGGGCCTTTTGGCCATGACCTTGCGCCACATGGGCCTGAAGGCGCGTTCCTTCCTGGGCTGGCAGGCGCCGATCATCACCGACGACGCCCACGGCCGCGCCCGGATCGAAGAGATTGCGCCGGAGAATCTTTTGGCGGCGATGAATGCGGGCGTGGTCGCTGTGATCGCCGGGTTCCAAGGCGTCACGCGCGGCGGGCGCATCACCACCCTGGGCCGCGGCGGCTCGGACACCAGCGCCGTGGCCATCGCGGCGGCGGTGGGCGGCGCCTGCGACATCTACACGGACGTGGACGGGGTCTACACCACCGATCCGCGCATCGAGCAAAAGGCGCGTAAGCTGGCCAAGGTCTCCTACGAGGAGATGCTGGAGATGGCCTCGCTGGGCGCCAAGGTTTTGCAGACCCGATCGGTGGAGCTGGCCATGGCCCAGCGCGTGCCGGTGCGGGTGCTGTCGAGTTTCGTCGAGCCGGGCGAAGCCCCCGGGCAGGGCACCATCGTGTGCGACGAGGAGGAGATCGTGGAAAAGCGTATCGTGAGCGGCGTGGCCTACAGCCGCGACGAGGCGAAGATCAGCCTCTTCGGCCTGCCCGACCACCCCGGCGTGTCCTCGGCCATCTTCGGGGCGCTGGCCGACGCCAACGTCAATGTCGACATGATCGTCCAGAGCCATGCGCGCACCGCCGACACCGCCAATATGGAATTCACCGTCGGCAAGCGCGACGCCGCCCGCGCGGTGGAGATCGTCCGCGCCGCCCAGCCGCAGATCGGCTTCGACGACGTGGCCGTGAATGAGGAGGTCGCAAAGGTCTCGGTGATCGGGGTCGGCATGCGCAGCCACACCGGCGTCGCCAAGACGATGTTCGCCGCCCTCGCCGAAAAGGGCGTCAACATCCAGGTGATCTCCACCTCGGAGATCAAGATCAGTGTGCTGATCGACGCGGCCTACACCGAGCTCGCCGTGCGCGCCCTGCACGCGGCCTACGGGCTGGACCAGCTCTAAGCCGTCTCCGCGGAGCCGGTCAGCCGGAAGGCCGCCCAGGTCCCGGCCAGCGCCAGGGGAATCACCGAGACGAACACCCAGAACGCGATCGCGCCGCCGTTGTGGGCGGTGATCCCGCCGGTGAACCCGGCCAGGTTCGCCGCCACGCCGCTGATCGCCGAGCCGGCCGCGGCGCCGGTCTGGCGCACCGCGGTGATCGCCGAGGAGCCGATGGCGCGGTCCTCGTCGGACAGCGCGGCCAGCAGGCGGCGGCTCATGAACGACCAGGAAAAGCCGAAGGCCGCGCCCATCAGCGCCCCGCCGAGCAGCACCCACCAGAACGGCCCGTCGGCCATGGTCAGGGCGAGAATCACGAGGCTCGCGATCAGCAGAACGGTCCCGATCCGGATCCAGCGGCCGTCCCAGAGGCCCGTCGCGCCGGCCACCAGCATGGCCGCCAGCGTCCAGGCCGCCGACTCCGAGCCGATGGCGTAACCGGCCGCGAGCGGCGAGAACCCGCGCAGGGTCTGCAACAGCGGCGGGGCGTAGATCGCAAAGCCCATGGTCGCTGCAGTAAGGGCGAACATGGCGAAATAGCCGGAGCCGCAGACGGTCCTTAAGTCGCCGGCTCGATGCGGCAGCAGCCGCACTTTCGCCCGATGATCGATCCAGATCACCAGGGTGAGGATCGCCAGGCCCACGACGACCAGCCCGACCGCCAGGGCCGGCGCCTTGACCACATCGGCGACGGCGATGGCCGCGACGCCCACGCCCAGCACCGCCAGCTGCAGCCAGGGGACGCCCGGGCCGCCGACCGCCTTGGCGGACCCCCGCAGCAGGAAGGGCGCGGCGGCGCTGAACACGCCGGCCTGCAGAGCGAACAGCCAGAAGACGTCGCGCCAGGTGCCGCCCTCCAGCACCGCGCCGCCGAACAGCGGGCCGAGCACCGTGGCGATGCCCCAGATGAAGGTCACGCTAGCGAACACCCGCGCCCAGTGCCGCTCGGGGAACAGCAACGCGATGGCCACCATGGCGAAGCCGGAGATCCAGCCGGAGCCCAGCCCCTGGATCAGCCGGCCGACCATGAACACGCCCACGTCGGGCGCCAGCGCGCTCATCACGCAGCCCAGGGTCATGATCACGCCGGCCATGGCCGTCGCGCCGCGCAGGCCGAAGATCTCCGACACGCGGCCGGAACTTGCCCCCGCCAGGATCGCGCCGACCAGGAACCCGGCCGTCGCCCAGCTGAAATAGGCGTAACCGCCGAGCTGGGCGCCGACGCTGGGCATGATGGTGGCGGTCACCAGGCTGTCGGCGGCGTTCAGCCAGACGCCGAGGCAGATCAGCGCGAACCGCGGCGCCCGCCCGTCGGCCAGCAGGTCCGCCCATGTGTTGTCGCTACGAGTCGCCGTGGCCATGCCGGCGCTCTAGCCCATGGCGCAGGTCACCGCGAGCGGGAGGCGCCCGGGGTCGGCAGCTTGAACCCCGGATACCAGTGAGTGGCGGTGCCCGCCGTCACGTACCAGCTCAGGAGCAGGGCGCAGATCAGCGCGCCGGGCACATAGGAGTTGGTCCGCCGGTAGGTGATCGCCGCGATCGCCCCCACGGTCGCCAGCAGCGGCACGAACTGGATCGCCACGATGGTGTTCAAGGGCTCGGTGGGCGTGAACAGCAGGCCGGTGCGGAACAGGGTCGAATATTCCACCACGAGCAGGATCAGGAAGCCCAGGCTCATGGCCAGCTTCCAGGCGCCCGCCTGCACCATGTAGCCTTCGCCCTTCACCGCCAGATTGGCCGCCAGCGCCCGGATCGCCACCAGGAAGAAGGCGGCCCAGAGGATCAGGTAGGGGACCGCCATCACGGCGTGGCGGCCGTCCAACGGGTGAAGCGCCAGCACCCAGAAGCGGAAGTCGACCTTGAACACCGCATTGACGAAAACCAGCGCCAGATAGCCCACCGCGATGGTCGCCACCGCGATCCCCGCAGACTTCAGCCAGTCGTTGGTGAAGCTGGGCTTGCCGCCGCGCACCACCAGGCTCAGCACCAGGGTGATGACCGCATTGATCAGCGCCCAGACGATCAGCTGGTTCTGGATCGACTGCGGGAAGAGCTGCATCGGGAAGAACATCACCCCGAGCTTCATCAGCGGATAGAAGGTCAGCGCCGGGACCGCCGCGGTCAGGACGAAGGCCAGCCACCACTTGCCGCCCCGCTTCGCCGCCACCGGCTCGGCCGGCCGGTTCAGGCTGGCGAACACCGGGACGGTGAGCAGCACCTCGAAGGTCCCGAGCAGCAACAGCACGAAGCCGATGAAGCCGACGCCCGTGCCGATGTCCTTCCACAGCCAGATCTGGTCTCCCGCCGGCAGGGGATGGGCCGCGCCGGCCAGGGTCTGCTGGAACCAGTCGACAGCGCCGCCGACGCCCGCGTGGCTGAAGTGCTCCCACGGGTGGGTCACCGGCGGGTTTTCCAGCACCCGCGCGCTGCCGTCGCCGAGCGCGCCATAGATCTTGCCCACCAGGATCGGAGACGGCTGGCCGAACACCTTGGCCAGCTTCTTGGAATTGGCGATCTCCGAGCCCTTGGGCACGCCCCACATCAAGGGCGCGAACTCGTCGTACTGGCCGAACACCACCGCCAGGTCGTTGAGCTTGGCCGGGGCCTTGGCGCCGAGGAACCCGGGGGTCGAGCCCTCGAAAACGATGGCCTTGTAGCCGTCGGGCTGCGAGGCGGCGGCGGTGGCGATCGGCACGCCGCCCATGGAATGGCCCTCAAGCCCGATGTTGGCCTTGTCGACGAACGGCAGGCTCTGCAGGTAGCGCAGCGCCGCCGGCCCGCCCAGGTCCTTCGACTGGCCCACCGCTCCGTCGGAATAGCCGTGGCCGACCATGTCCATGGCCAGCACCACGAAGCCACGCCGCGCCAGCTCGATGGCGAACGGGCTCTGCATCTCGCGGGTGTTGATATAGCCGTGGCTGACCAGCACCGCCGGCGCCGGATGCTCCGCGCTGACGCCCGGCGGCGTATAGAGCAGGCCGGCCTGGGTCAGACCCTGGTCGCCGGCGAATCGAACGTCCTTGAGCGTCACCCCGCCCGCCGTCTGGATGGCGTTGGCCAGGTACGATCCGCCCAGGATCAGCACCAGGCCCAGAATGAAGAAGCCCCATTTGCGCAGCATTGGCGTCCCCCCGAGGACTTGTTCTTGTTGCCCGGGACGATGCGGCCGGGACGGCCAAAGCTCAAGCTTCGTTGCCGTTGGCGCGCCTGGGCTTGGGCTCTCGAACCCCGCGGCAGACGCACAACATCGCCGCGCAACCTATCCGGCGGCTTCCGAGCGTCTGGTCGAAGCGGCGCAGTCTCACTTCGGTTTCGTGTCAGACGGTGCGCCACCTGCCGAAGGCGCCTTCAGCCAGGAAGCGAAAGTCTCAGGTAGCTTGGCTCGGCGAGCTTCGACGATCGGCTTCCAAAGCGCTTCGGCCAGATACTCGGGCTTGTAGTCCACGATGTGAGGGATCGCGTAGTTCTTGCCTGGGAGGTAGACCCCTGGGGGTCGGCTGGGATCGGCAGGGACTTCCTGCGGCTTGGCCCCGGCCTGGAGATTCGCCTGCATCTCCGCCAACCCGCCGCGGCAGAGGGCCGGGTCGTTCGCGCGAACAGGCGCCGTCGCCCATTCGAGCTTGAGGGCCACCTGCTTCACGACCTCCTGGTCTTGCGGAGGGAGCGATTGGCCGTACCGAAAGATCATCGGCCAATTCGTCATCGCCAGCTGGAATTTGTGAGCCGGCGCAGTGGGATCCTTGCACCTGGGACCGTCCAGATCGATCAAGGCCAATTGATACAAGGCAAAGGCGACTGCGGTTTGCCGCATCTGGTCCGAAGCCGGAGCCGGCATTGAACCGGCCGTCTTCCAGAGGGTGTTCACGTAGGCGATGTCGAAGAGGATGTTGCCGCCACTGACGACCTTCAACCGCTCCCAATCCAAGTCGCGCAACACATCGCCTGGCGTGGTGCTCAAGGCCAAGCGCTTGATCAGGGACGTCCAGTCTTCCCGGGCGACATAGCCATCCAGGGTGGCGACGTCAGATGGCATGGGGCCTATGTCAGCGGCCAGGCGTGCGCGGATCCCCTCCTGTGCTGATGATGACGAAGGCGTCGGTTCGGCTGCGAGCGCCGTGGAAGCAACTGCGGCAAGCGCGGCTGCGAGAATCGCACGCATCAAACTCATGACGCTACTCTGTCCAACACCCTGAACTCAGGCGCTTCTACCGCGTCCCGCAGGACGGAGTCGTCCTCAAGTGGACCGTATCAACGTCAGCTTCCCCCCGTTAGTGACCTTCCAAAGGCCCCCTCCTCTCCCAGCCTCTCCCTTGGCGCCCGCCCCAGGGAGAGGCGTAAATTGAGGCGCCGGATTGCTGGGCAAAGGCGACAAACGGTGGAAACGTCCCTTTCCGTCTCCGTTCAGAGATACAAACCTGCTAGGGAGCGGAAAATAAACTTCGGGAGGACGGGAAAGGCAGGATGGCGCAACCGGGCGTAGTCATACGCGGTCAGCGCAGTCTGCTGCGGCAGATTCGGGAGGCCCTCGCCGGGGGCGGCCCGGCGCAGGCGCGCCTGGACATGGTCGTGCGGATCATCGCGCGCTCCATGGTCGCCGAGGTGTGCTCGCTCTACATGCGCCGCTCGGCCGGCGAGATGGAGCTGTTCGCCACCGAGGGCCTCGACCCCGCCGCCGTCCACATCACCCGCATGAAGCCGGGCGAGGGCCTGGTCGGCGAGATCATGAAGCTGGGCCGGCCGCTGAACCTGGCCGACGCACCTGAGCACCCGGCCTTCTCCTACCGCCCGGAAACCGGCGAAGACCCCTACCACGCCTTCCTGGGTGTCCCTCTGCTGCGCGGCGGCCGCGCCATCGGCGTGCTGGTGGTCCAGAACCGCACGGCGCGCATCTACACCGACGACGAGCAGGAGGACCTGCAGATCGTCGCCATGGTGCTGGCCGAGATGGTCGCCGCCGGCGAGCTGATCGGCGAGGCGGCGCTGAAGGGCGTGGAGATCGCCCCGCACCGGCCCGAGCGCCTCAAGGGCTCCAAGTTCGGCGATGGCCTGGCCTATGGCGTGGCCGTCCTGCACGAGCCGCCGGTCGCCCCCAGCCAGCTCCTGTCCGACGACGTGGCCGCCGAGGAGCAGCGCCTGGCCGCGGCCATCGCCAGCCTGCAGGCCCAGATCGACCAGATGCTGGAGGGCAACGCCGGCCTCGTCGACGCCTCTTTCGAGGTGCTCGACACCTACCGGATGTTCGCCCACTCGCAGAGCTGGCTGCGCAGCCTGCAGGACGCGGTCAGCAACGGCCTCACCGCCGAGGCCGCCGTCGAACGCGTGCGCTCCGAGCACCGCGCCCGCCTGGGCCAGGCCCGTGACCCCTATCTGCGCGAGCGCCTGCACGACCTGGAAGACCTCAACGACCGCCTGCTGCGCCATCTCTCCGGCGACGGGCATGAGGCGCGCGAGCTGCCAGAGAACGCCATCCTGATCGCCCGCAACCTGGGCCCCGCGGACCTGCTGGAATACGACCGCACCAAGCTGCGCGGCCTGCTGCTCGAGGAAGGCTCGGCGGCCAGCCATGCGGCGATCGTCGCCCGCGCGCTGGACATCCCCTGCGTCGGCCGCCTGCCCGGCCTGCGCGACAAGGTCTCCGAAGGCGACATGGTGATCGTCGACGCTGAGACCGGCGAGGCCTATCTGCGGCCGCGCACCGACGTCGTGAAGGCCATCCAGGCCCGTATCGATGTGCGCCGCCAGCGCCGCGCCGAGTTCGCCAAGCTGCGCGACACCCCGGCCTTCACTCGCGACGGGGCCAAGATCACGCTGCTGATGAACGCCGGCCTCGATGTCGACCTCGATATCCTGGGCGAGACCGGGGCGGAGGGCATCGGCCTCTTCCGCACCGAGTTCCAGTTCATGGTCGCCGAGGAGATGCCGCGCTTCAACGCCCAGACCGCCCTCTATTCGCGCGTGATGGACGCGGCCGGCGACCTGCCGGTGACCTTCCGCACCCTCGACCTCGGCGGCGACAAGGTGCTGCCCTACATGGAGGCCGAGCGGGAGGACAATCCGGCGCTCGGCTGGCGCGCCATCCGCATGGGCCTCGACCGCCCGGCCCTGCTGCGCCTGCAGCTGCGCGCCCTGATCGCCGCCGCCCGGGGCCGACCGCTCAGGATCATGTTCCCGCTGATCTCCAACGTGGACGAGTTCCGGGCCGCGCGGGCCTGGGTCGATGTCGAGGTCGCCTGGGCGCAGCGCCGCGGCCGCGCTCCGCCGTCCCGCCTGGACGTCGGCGCGATGATCGAGGCGCCGTCGCTGGTCTGGCACCTCGACGCCCTGCTGCCGATGACCGATTTCGTCAGCGTCGGCACCAACGACCTGATGCAATATCTGTTCGCCGCGGACCGCGGGAACCCGCGCATGGCCGACCGCTACGATCCCCTGTCGCCGCCGGCGCTGCGGGCGCTGGAGCAGATTCAGCGCGCCTGCGCCGAGACCGGCACCCCGGTCAGCGTCTGCGGCGAGATGGCCGGCCGCCCGCTGGAAGCCTTCGCCCTGGTGGCGCTGGGCTTTGAGCGCCTCTCCATGCCCCCGGCCGGCGTCGGGCCGGTGAAGCAGATGGTGCTGTCCTGCGACCGCGAGGCGGCTCGGCGCGGGGTCGCCGCCCTGCTGAAGAGCGGCGCGGGCTCGGTCCGCAACGAGATCGAGACCCTGGCCCGCAAGATCTACGTGGCGGTCTGAGGGAGCCCAGTCAGCGTCTTGGCCAGCGACAGCGAAGCCCTCAATCTTCAGTCCGCCGCCGACATCGGCTCGGCGCTGAAGGCCCTGCGCGAGCAGAAGCAGCTGAGCCTCGAACAGCTCGCCGACATGACCCGCGTGCGCCGCGTCTACCTGGCCGACATCGAGGCCATGCGGCTGGACCGCCTGCCCTCGCGGCCGTTCACCATCGGCTACATCCGCGCCTACGCCGAGGCGCTGGGCCTCGACGGCGACGCGGCGGTCGAGCGCTTCAAGTCCGAGGAGCCGGTCCTCGACGAGCCCCTGCGGGCGCCGGTCGGCGTCGTCCAGAACGGCGACCCTCGCGCGGTGGCGATCGTCGCCGGCGTGATCGTCATCCTGGTGGCGATCGTGCTGTGGAACATCGCCCAACGCGCCCTGATGGCCAACGCACCGCCGCCGCCCACCGCCAGCGCCCAGGCGACCGCCAAGGCCCTGGGCGTCGCCAGTCCGCCCGTTGTGCCGCTGGGCGCGCCCCTGCCTGCGCCCGTCGAGTCCACCACGCCGCCGCCCTACGAGACGCCGGGCATGCCGATCATCAACCCCGACGGCACGGTGACCACACCCAAATCCGTCCAGGGCCCCAAGTCGGGCCTCACGCCCGAGACGCCCACCGTCGATCCGTCGACCCTGTCGCAGGTCTTCGTGGCCACCGGCCAGATCTATGGCGCGCCCAAGGACCAGCCGTCCGCCGTCACCCTGCAGGCCCTGAAGCCCGCCTCGCTGATCGTCCGCGGCCAGGACGGCCAGATCTACTTCGCCCGGCAGTTCGCCGCCGGCGACGCCTTCCGGGCGCCGCAGGTGGGCGGTCTGACCGCCGAGGTCTCCCAGCCGGCCAGCTTCCAGGTGTTCGTCGGCGGGCGGTCCAAGGGCTTCCTGCCCGCCGCCCAGGTGTCGTTGAGCAACCTGGCGCAGTAGTCGGCGCCAAAGATGTTCCCCTCAGGGGGAGCTGTCAGCGAAGACTGACTGAGGGGGGGTTCATCCCCGGCGTCCGGGATGTCGTCGTCGCGGACTCAGCGGCGGAAACCCCCTCCGTCCCTTCGGGACACCTCCCCCTGACGCGCGCAGAGCGCGCTGGGGGAGGATCTGCTTGGGTTCGCGCCCCGAAAGCCCTATTTTCCGTGGCCATGAACGCCCCACACAGCCACGCCGAAGATCACGCGCACAAGGACCACACTTCGGTCCGCCCTTGGCGCGCGATCCAGCGCCGTAAGAGCCGCAAGATCCGGGTGGGGAATGTGGAGGTCGGCGGCGATGCGCCGATCACCGTCCAGTCGATGACCAACACGCTCACCGCCGACGCTCAGGCG
>NZ_DATAPY010000002.1:0-33655 GCF_036264965.1 Phenylobacterium sp. | reverse complement strand
GTGATGGGGCCGAGCATGCCGCCCAGCAGCACGGCGCGCAGGTCGGCGGCCATCGCGGCGGGCGTCGTGGTGTCGCGCGGATCGCCCGGAATGGCGGTGTTGAGCGACATCTCGGTGCGGTCGAGGCGGCTCGTCTTGTCGCCGATGCGGCGCACGAAGCGGGTCCAGCCGGCCGGGCCGCCGATCGAGGCCAGGATGAGGTTGGCCGCCGTGTTGTCGCTGACGGTGATCGCCGCGGCGCAGAGGTCGCCGAACGCCATGCCGCCCTTCTTGACGTGGGCTTTGGTGATCGGTGCGTTGCCTAAGAGGTCCGCCTCGCCGTAGCGCACGAAGCGGTCGAGCCGCTCGTCGCCCGACTCGACGTTGGCGAGCGCGGCGGCCACGGCCATGGCCTTGAAGGTGCTGCACATCGGGAAGCGCTCGTCGGCGCGATGGCCGAGCTTCGCCCCTGTGCGCACGTCGAGCGCGAACACGCCCAGCCGGCCCCCCACCCGCGTTTCGATGGCGGCGAGCTCGTCGGCGGCGGCGAGCGCCGGGCCAACGCAGAGGCTGGCGGCGGCGCCGGCGATCAGGCCGCGGCGGGTGGAACGCGCGATCATGGGACCCTAAGCGGCGCTGGCGGCCGCGCCCTGTTGCGGCGGCGGCACGGAGACGCCGGCCGCGGTGTACTCGTTCAGCTTGTTCCTCAGCGTGCGGATCGAGATGCCGAGGATGTTGGCCGCGTGCGTGCGGTTGCCGAGGCAGTGGCCGAGCGTGTCGATGATCAGCTGCTGCTGCACCGCCGACACCGTCTGGCCGACGAACGCCCGGGTGGCGGTCTCCGCCGCCACCGACGCGACCCGCGCGGTCTCGGCCCCCGGCGTGGGCATCGGCGCGCCGTCAGGCAGGCGGATCGCGTAATCCTCGATCTCGGGGCCGTTCGCCAGCAGCACCGCGCGGTGCATGGCGTTCTCCAGCTCGCGCACGTTGCCGGGCCAGCGGTGGGCGACCAGCCGGCGGCGCGCCTCGGCCGAGATCGGCCGCGCGGCGATGCCGTTGGCGGCCGCGTACTTCTTCGAGAAATGCTCGGCGAGCGCCACGATGTCGCCCGGACGTTCGCGCAGCGGCGGCAGCTTCAGGTTCACGACGTTGAGGCGGTAGAGCAGGTCCTCGCGGAAGACGCCGTCCTTGACCGCCTGCGCGAGGTCGCGGTTGGAGGTGGCGATCACCCGGATGTCGACCTTCACCGGCTTGCCGCCGCCGACGCGGTCGATCTCGCGCTCTTGCAGGGCGCGCAGCAGCTTGGCCTGCAGGCGCCCGTCCATCTCGGAGATCTCGTCGAGCAACAGCGTCCCGCCGCTCGCCTCCTCGAACTTGCCGATGCGCCTCGCCACAGCGCCGGTGAAGGCGCCCCGCTCGTGGCCGAACAGCTCGCTTTCCAGCAGGTTCTCGGGGATCGCGGCGCAGTTGACGCTGATGAACGGGCGGCTGGCGCGGCGCGACTTCTGGTGGACGTAGCGGGCGATGACTTCCTTACCCACGCCGCTCTCGCCGGTGATCAGGATCGAGGCGTCGGAGGGGGCGATCTGGTCGGCCATGGTGATCACCGCCTGCATCGACGGGTCGCGCACCACCATCGGGCGGTTGTCGTCGGCGACGGCGGCCAGCACCGCGGCGATCAGCTGAGCGTCGGGCGGCAGCGGGATGAATTCCTTGGCCCCGGCCTTGATGGCCCCGGCTGCGCCGGCCGCGTCGGCCGCCACCCCGCAAGCCACCACCGGCACCCGGATCCGCTCCGCCTCGTTGGCGGCGATCAGGCCGGCGATGTCGAGCTCGTAGTCGACCATGAGGAGGTCGGCCCCTTGCCCGGCGCGCAGCGCATGGGTGGCCGCGTCGGTGGTCTCGACGTGACTGACCTTGGCGCCAGCGCTCATCGCCATCTTCACGGCGGTGGAGAGCTGTCCGTTCAATTTTCCGACGACCAGAAGCCGCATGGATATTCTCCCTCAGACAAACGTGGCCTCAGGCCGCGTTGTCGCCGTCCTTGATGATTTCCGTCATGGTCACGCCCAGGCGCTCGTCGACGATGACGACCTCGCCACGGGCGACCAGGCGGTTGTTCACGTAGATGTCGATGGCCTCGCCGACCTTGCGGTCGAGCTCGAGGACGCTGCCCTGGCCCAGCTGCAGCAACTGGGCGACCGAGAGGCTGGCGCGGCCGAGCACGGCGGAGATGTTCACCGGCACGTCGAAGACCGGCGCCAGGTCGGTGGCGGTCTTGTCTTCCTCGCTGATGGTCTCGGGCAGTCGGCCCTCGCCGGCGGCGAATTCGTCGAGCTTCAGCTCTTCGGCGGTTTCGGGGTCTGGCGTTTCGGACATGGCCTGGCTTTCAGGGCTCTTGGGTGTCTGGGGCGGGCGTTCCGCCGCCAGGGATCAGGGGTTCGGCGTGCAGGCCCTCGGCGGCGAGCGCCGCGTGCAGGACCTGGGCGACGCGTTCGGCGGCGGCGGCGGGATCGAAGCTGGCCGAGCCGTCGCCGAAGTCGAGGGTGAAGGCGTGGGGCGCGAAGCCCGCCTGCGGGCGGACCTGGATCGCGCCGGGGTAGCCGACCGCCTGGGCGGTCTCGTCCAGCACCACCTGCAGGCCCTGGGTCAGCCCGGCGTCGGCGGTGACGATCAGGCGCGGGGCGGCCTCGATCTCACGGGCCAGAGCTTCCAGCGCGGCGCGGACCGGGGCTTCGGGGAACTTGTCGAGGGCGGCGCCGGCGATGGCGCGCCCGCAGGCCAGCGCCAACTCGGCGGAGCCGACGCGGTGCTCGTGGGCCACGCCGGCCAGGCTCGGCAGGGCCTGCTGGGCGGCGCGGCCGATGACCTCGAGCGCGTGGGCCTGGTGGTTGGCGATGCTGGCCATGGCGCGGGCCTCGCCGGCGGCCTCGGCGGCGCGCCTGATCTGCTCGACCTCTTCGGCGGTGAAGGTGCGCTTGGGCCGGGGCGTGGCGAACCGCACCTCACCCGTGGCTTCGAAGACGGTGTCGAAGCCGAATTTCTCGATGGGGCCGGAAACGGGAACGGCCATCAGTACACCAGCTCGTCGTCGTCGCCGCCGGCGCCAATCAGGACGATCTCGCCCTTGTTGGCCAGGTCCTTGGCGGACTGCACCATGGTCATCTGCGCCTGCTCGACCTCGCGCAGGCGGACCGGACCCATGGTCTCCATGTCCTCGCGCATGATCTTGGCGGCGCGTTCGCTCATGTTGGAGAAGAACATTTCGCGCAGGCTGTCGGACGCGCCCTTCAGCGCCAGCGCCAGCTGATCCTTCTCCACCGAGCGCAGCAGGGTCTGCACGCCGCCAGGATCGAGCTTGGAAAGGTCTTCGAAGACGAACATCAGGGCACGGATGCGCTCGGCCGCCTCGCGGTTGCGCTCTTCCAGGGCGGTGATGAAGCGGGTCTCGGTCTGGCGGTCGAAGGCGTTGAAGATGTCGGCCATCATCTCGTGGCTGTCGCGCTTCGAGGTGCGCGCCAGGTTCGACATGAATTCAGTGCGCAGGGTCTGCTCGATCTTGTCGAGGATCTCGCGCTGCACCGGCTCCATGCGCAGCATGCGGGTGACGCATTCCAGCGCGAAGTCCTCGGGCAGGCAGGTGAGCACGCGTGCGGCGTGCTCCGACTTGATCTTCGAGAGCACGACCGCGACCGTCTGCGGGTATTCGTTCTTCAGGTAGTTGGCGAGCACCGCCTCGTTCACGTTGCCCAGCTTGTCCCACATGGTGCGGCCCGCCGGACCGCGGATCTCCTCCATAAGGGTGTCGACCTTCTCCCCGGGCATGATCGAGGAGAGCAGGCGCTGCGTCAGCTCGATCGAGCCGGTGATGTTGCCGCCGCCCATGCCGGAGACGAACTCCACCAGGAGATCTTCGACGACGCTGGCGTTGACCTGGCCGAGGCCGGCCATGGCCTGGGAGATCACCTTGATCTCCTCTTCGTCGAGCTGCCGCCAGACGCCGGCATGGTCTTCGCCAAGCGCCAGCAGCACCACGGCGGCCTTTTCGGGCCCTGTCAGCTTGGCGGCGTCGGAAATTCCTCTGGGGGGTTTGGCCATGACGGCTACGCGGACTCGTGCAGCCAGGTGCGGATGATCGAGACCGATTCATCCGGGTGCTTGTCGACGAACTCAGCCACGCGCTTCACGGAGCTGGCCTTCACCTGGCCCTCGATGCGGGCGATGTCGATCTTCTGCTCCAGGCCTTCGTTGGATGGGGCGGGAAGCAGCTGCTGACCGGTCACCGGGTCGACGGTGATCTGCATCGGCTGGCCGTCGGCGTTGGTGACCATGCGGGTCACGCCGGGGCCGCCGACCATGGCCATCGGGCCGCCAGGACCGCCCAGGGCGCCCCTCAGCAGCGGGCGAACGATGAACAGCATCATCAGGATGGCGACGACGCCCAGCACGCCCAGCTCGGCGGCGCGCATGATGTCGTTCTTGTCGAAGCCCATCAGGGGGTTGGCGGCCGTGACGCCGTCCGGATCTTCGGCAGTGGGGAACTTGACATTGATCACCTTGACCAGGTCGCCGCGGGTCTGGTCGAAGCCGACCGCCGCCTGCACCAGCGCCTGGATGTCGGCCATCTCGGCCGCCGAGCGCGGGGTGTAGGCGCCGGGCTTGCCCTTCTTGTCGGCCGGACCGTAGGCGCCGTCGACGGCGACCGCGACGGAGATCTTCTTGACCGCGCCCGGCTCGACGACCTGGGTCGTGGTGGTCTTGGTGATCTCGTAGTTGGTGGTCGATTCCTGCTTGCCGCTGGCGTTGCTGGAGTCGCCGCCTTGGTCGACGGGCGAACCGCCGGGGATCTTCGCGGCGGACGAGGCCTGGGTCGACTGGCCGGGCTGGGCTTCCTTGGAATTCTCGTCGGTGGTGCTTTCCGAGCGGACGACCTGGCCGTCCGGATCGAAGGCCTCCTTCTGGGTGGTGACGTGGGCCATGTCGACGTCGGCGCTGACGTTCACGCGCGCCTTGCCAACGCCCACGATGCCCTCGACCAGGGTCTTCACCTGCTTGGCGATGCGCTGCTCGACTTCGGTCTTGCGGCCGTCGGCCTCGGCGGCCATGCCGGTGTCGCCGCCGGAGAGGGTCTTGGCGTGCTGGTCGATGACGGTGACGCGGTCGGGCTTCAGATTGGGAACGGCGCCCGCCACCAGGTTCTGCACGGCGCGGACCTGGTCAGGGCCGGGCTCGCGGCCGCCGACGCCCAGGCTCACCGAGGCGGACGGCTGGTCGGCCTCCTCCTCGAACAGCTGGCGCTTGGGCAGCACGAGGTGGACGCGGGCGGCGGTGATGCCGTCCAGGCCCATGATGGTGCGGCCGAGCTCGCCCTCAAGGGCGCGCTGGCGGTTGAGCTGCTGGACGAAGTCCGTCTGGCCCATGGCGCTGGAGTTGTCGAAGATCTCGTAGCCGACGCTGGCGGCGGTCGGCAGGCCCTTGGACGACAGCATCAGCCGCGTCGAGGCGACCTGGTCGCGATTCACGAGGATGGTCGAGCCGTCGCCCTTGACCTCGTATTTGATGTTCCCCTGGTCGAGGGCCTGAGTGATCGTCCCGGCTTCCTTGAGGTCGAGATTCGAATAGAGCAGGGCCTTGGGCTGGCCGAGGCCCGTCGTGATGGCGAACAGGGCCGCGGCCACGCCGGCGCCGATGCCGAGGATGGCGGCGAGCCGTCCGATCCCGAACCTCTGAAGCGCAGCCAGGATCTGGTTCAACGCCGAGCCCTTCCGAAAAACCCAATTCGCGGACGGGCGTGTCGTTCTTGCCTACCGCTAGGCAGGATTTACCCAGTGCTTGGTAAACGCGGGGTTTAGACGGGCGGTGTTTGCGAAGCTTAACCGCTCCAGGGACTGAGCGCGCCCCACAGCGCCAGATCGGTGGAGAAGGCGGCGTAGATCAGGACAGTGATCGTGAAGAACGCCTTGCGCAGGTGGCTCCAGCTATCCACCCGCCGCCCGCCGCGCCAGATGGCCGGCAGGACGAGGAAGGTGGTGGCGGTCAGGCCCGCGGCTACCAGGGCGCACGCTGAAGCCGTGATCATCAGCACGCCCGGCCAGCGGTACATCACCGCCGCTTCGTCGCCGCTCTTCAACGCCCACAGGCCGAACAGGCCCAGCGAAATGAGCCAGAGCACCGCCTGGATGTTCTGCACCAGGCTGGCGCGCGTCTGGATCTGGTTCTCGCGGAATTCGCGACGGTTGCGGAAGCCCACGCCCATCAGGGTCGCCACCGCCGCGTAGGCCGCGAGCCCCATCAGCAACGCCAGGGTCATGGGTTCACGCCAGAAGGGCGCCCGCTCGAAGACCTGCGTGCCGTTGGCCACGTGGAAGGCGCGGGCTGTCCCGTTGGCGAAGTCGAAGGCGACCCGCTCCGATCCTTGCGATGCAATGAATCGGCCCTCGTCCAACGCGCCCTCGGGGACGAAGGTGCGCACGCCGGCCCTATCGCTGATCGCCAGCAGGCCGCCGTGGGCGACATCGACGGACGCGCTGTTGTTCAGCTGATCGACGAAGCCCTCCAGGCCGGAATAGGCGCGCCGGGTGGTCAGGTAGTGGCCGGCGTAGTCGCCGGCGCGCTGGGCCAGTTCCGGCGAGCCGGCCCGCGGGAACGGCTCGGGGGCGGCGTAGAAGTGCTGCACGATCCGCTCGGGGAAGCGCGTGACCAGCGGCCGGCCCGTGGCGGTGTTGGTGGAGATGAAGACGCCCAGGTTCAGATCGGGGACCACCACCATGTTGGAGAAGAACGACAGGGTCGCCCCGCCATGGCCGTAACCGCGGTGGCCGCCGGGCAGGTCGAAGACCATGAAGCCGTGCGCCCAGCCGTTGATCCCCACCGGCGTCTTGCGCAGCGGGGTGCGGAAATCCTGAGCGGTGGTGGCGTTGTAGATGGCCGCGCCGTCGATCTGCCCGCCGCCGAGCTGCATCAGCATGTAGCGCGCCATGTCGGCCGCGGTGGAGGAGCCTGCGCCGGCCGGCGCGATCTGGCCGATGAATTCGTAGTCGCGGCGTTCGAAGCCTAAGGGCGTCCAGCGGTAGCCGTCGGAAACGTTGTCCGCCAGGCTTTCGGGCATCGGCGCCGGGAGGCCGGCCTTGGCCGGGTGCGGCTCGCGGAAGGTGGTATGGGCCATGCCGAGAGGGTTGAGGATTTCGTCCTCGATCAGCCGCTCATAGGGCTTGCCGGAGGTATAGGTCACCGCCTCGCCGGCCAGCGCCGCGCCGTAGTTCGAATAGCTGGAGACCGCGCCCGGCGTATGGACCCGCTTGGGCCGCTCCTGGCGCAGATAGAGGTCGAGCGGGCGCACCCGATCGTAGTTGCGCTCGAAGAGCTGGCCCAGCGCGCGATCCTCGAAGCCGGCGGAATGGTCCATCAGGTTCGCGACGCGGACCGGCTGATCATAGCCCTGGTCCTTCACCTGCACCTTTTCCGGCAGGTAGAGGTTCACCGGCTGGTTCAGGCGGATGCGGCCGGCCTCGACCTCCTTCATCACGGCGATCCAGGTGAAGGTCTTGGAGATCGAGCCCAGGCGGAACAGGGTCTTGTCGGGGTTGACGGCGCGCTGCGGATTGAGGCTGGCGAAACCGTAGCCCTTCTTCAGCACCACTTGGCCGTTCTGCACCACCGAGACCGTCGCGCCGGCGATGTGCTCGCGGGCCATGGCGTCCTTGAGCAGGCCATCGGCGAAGGCTTCCAACTCGGCTGGCGGGATGGCCTGGCCGGCGGAAAGGCGGGCTGTGAGCGCCGGCGGCGTGACCGGCTGTGGCGGCGGCGCGGGAGCCGGCGCGGGCGCCGCGGCGACGGCTTCATCGGCGGGCAGGGACGGCGGGGCGGATTCGGCGTGGACGATCGGCGCCTGGGCGACCGGCGCGGGCTTCGGCGGGGCCGCGGCGGCGGCGGACGGCGTCGTTGTTGCGGGCGTCGCCGCCTTCGGCTTAGCCGGCTTGGGGTGCAGCTTGGCGTAGGGGATCGGCGCCTTGGGCAGGCCGGGCGACGGCGCGGCGTGCTTCACCGGCGGGGTGGTGTCGTCCTGGGCGACCGCGCCGGCCAGGGGCGCGAGCAACAGCACGGCTGCGGCGACGGCGAAGACGATGGACCGCATCGAGAATCCTGGAGATCGGAGCGGAACGCTCAAGCGGTTGTAGGCGCCGCAGCGAGTCATTCCAAGCTTGCAACGAAGGATGGGCCAAGCTTGCAACGCGCGGCGTGCTTCCGTCGGCCGGCTTCAGTTTCGTTTGGGACCGCCCGAGGCCAGGGAATAGAGCGGCAGCATCGGCTTCAAGGCCGCGCCGATGAAGAGCTGCGGCTCGGACGGCGGCTTCATCCCTTCCTTCACCTCACGGGTGGCGACGCAGGCCTGCACCGTGCTGCCGAGGATCGCGAAGTTGGCCGCCTTGGGCAGGGTCTCCAGCACGCACTGGTCGAAGTAGGGATATTTGTCGGCCTCGCCGCAGCCGAAGGACGAGCGGTCGGGCCGCGCGGCGGTCAGCACCATCCGGTTCGGTCCGGCCAGCGGCGGCACGAAGACCCCGGAGAAACAGGCCGACATGATCACCACGGTCGGGCGCTTGCCGCAGGTGGTGTCGACCATGTGCGCCAGGACGCCCGGCGGCAGGAACTGCTGGTCGATCACCACGCCCATCGGCGCGCCGTGGGAGCTGAAATAGATCAGGCAGCCGCCCTGGGCCTTGGCAGTCAGGTCGGCGAGTGCGTCATAGATGCCCTGCGGCGTGGACTTCTCCGGGTGGGCGTCGGGATAGCGTTCCGGCCGGACAGAGAACTGCTTGAGGTTCGCCGCGTCGAAGCCGGCCTGCTCGAACTCGGCGATCACGTCGCGCCGCGTGTTGTCGAAGGCCTCGGACGGGCCGCCGGAGTGGGCGTGCCAGTCGCCGGCCACCACCACCCAGCTCCAGTCGCTGAACGCCGAGGCGCTCGCGGCCGGCGCCGCGGCCAGCCACATCAGGCTGATCAGCAACGCCAGGCGCGAGAGCTGCTGCACGGCTACTTCTTGTAGTTCTGGAACGGTGTGGGGATGGCCGTGCCGGTGGCCTTGGCCAGGAGCCGGCCGTCGGCGTCGTAGAGCTCGCCCTCGGTGAAGGCCACCTGGCGGCCCCACTTGGCGACGCGGCCGACGCCGCGCAGCTTCCCCGGCGCGCCGGGGCGGAAGAAGCTGGTTTTCATCTCCAGCGTGGGCGCGACGGCGGTCATGCCGGAGGCCACCATGCAGGCGACGCTCATGCATTCGTCCAGCATGGCGCAGAGGAAGCCGCCCTGGATCTGCTTCATCGGGTTCAGCAGCAGCTCGGCCCTGGCCTCGAACTCCACCTCGACGGTCTTGGTCGCCTGGCTGACCGACAGCATCCGAAAGCCCAGGGTCTGGGAGCCGGTGGGCTGGTTCTTGGTGCGCAGGAAGCGCTCCAGGATCTCAGCGTCGGTGAGGGTCAGCGGTTCGGCGCTGGCGACGTCGTCCATGCGGAGCGGCTCATTTCTTCCGGAATTGATCGAGGGAGACGATCTTGGCCTCGCCGTCGGCGGGCGGCGTCTCGGGGTCGGTGGCCGAGGTGGCCTCCGGCTCCGGCGTCTTGCCCTCGGCCGCGGCCGGCGCTTCGAACTGCAGCAGGAACTGCACGCTGGGGTCATAGAAACGGGTCACCGCCGCATAGGGCACGCTGAGCCGCTTGGGTTGGCCGCCGAACTGCAGGGTCACCGAAAAGAAGGTCTCGCCGGGCGCCAGGTCCCAGTACTGGTGCTGCAGGACGATGGTCATCTCGTCGGGATATTTGCCGAGCAGGTCCGGCGGGCCGGAGACGCCCGGGGCGTCGGTCTTGAAGGTGATATAGAAATGGTGCGCGCCAGGCAGGCCCTCCGGCGCGGCCGCGCGCTTCAGCGCCGTCTTCACGACGCCACGCAGGGCGTCCTGAGCCATCGCCTCATAGCGCATCAAGTCCTGGGCCGGTGGGTCCTGGGCCATGGGGTCTCCAACAAACAGTGGCCGTAAACCTAACGCCTGTGTTGCAGCGCGCAAAGCCGTAGATGGGGTGAGCGGAGGAAAGGTGGGAGGCTTCTGTTGGCAGGCGCCCGCAAGTTCCTGCCAAAGAGGGAAGGCGCCTTTGGCGAGATAGGTGGGAGGCTTCTGTTTGCAGGCGCCTCGCCCCCTTGCTTGGAAAGAGGAGGGCGCCTACCGCTGAGGTAGGTGGAGGGCTTCTGTTGGCAGGCGCCCTCCGGGCCCCGCCTAAGGATCTGAACCCCTAGGACTTAGGTTGAGAACCGTCGAACCGCTTACGCGGCCAGGCGGACTTCTCCAGCGAAGTTATCGTTCGCAGTTAGTTTAAGACCCGGAACGGTGGGTCAGGCCGGAAGAAAGCAACACCTTTACACGTCTGTCGATGCTGATCGGCCCCTCGCTTCCATCCCAGAATTGGGCCGGCGATAACCCGGGGAAGATTGGTGGAGCCGCCGGGAATCGCACCCGGGTCCAGTCCGCTTATTGCGTGCGCGTTTATCTCCATAGTCAGAGCAAGCCCTGACCCGGCGAATATAGGCCGCAGGCGTTAGGAAAAGAAGACTCTCCCGTTCGCGAAGCGTGGATGGCAGGGTGTTTTCCGCCAATCGCCGTGCGAGCTTCGTGAGTGGACTCGGGCGATCGGCGCCGCGCCGCTAGGTTTCCAGGCACAAGTTTTTGCTGGAGAATTCGGATGAAAGACCTGCTTTTCGCCGTGCGGCCGCTGCTCTCGGACTTCTTTCCGACCATCGTCTTCGCGATCCTGATGGCGTTGCATGTGGACGTGCGCGTCGCCACCGCCGCGGCGCTCCTGATCGGTCTCGGGCAGGTGGTCGTCCAGAAGGCGCTGAAGCGACCGGTGGAGCTGCTGCAATGGGCCTCCCTCGGCCTGGTGGTGGTGTTCGGGACCCTGGGCATCCTCACCAACGACCCGCGCTTCCTGATGATCAAGCCGACCATCATCTATGTCGCGATCGGTGTGGTGATGCTGAAGCGCGGATGGATGATCCGCTACCTGCCGGCCGATGCCGTGGAGCATGTGGCGGACCTGCAGATCGGGTGGGGCTATGCCTGGTCAGCCCTGATGTTCGCCACGGCCATCGCCAACGGCCTGATCGCCTGGAGTTTCCCCGCCGTCTGGCCGGCCTTCATCGCTGTAGTCCCGCTGGCCTCGAAGGCCCTGATGTTCGCCGTCCATTTCGGCAGCGTCCGCTATATCGGCTATCTCCGCTATCGGGCGGGCCAGCGGGCGCTGGAGGCTAAGGCGATGGAGCCTGCGGCCGCGGCGGCGGCATAGGGTCGGCCTCGTCGGGCGCGGGCTCGACTGCGGGCGGTTGCGGCCGGGCCTGCGGGGCCGGCTTCAGCTGGCCGCCGTGGGCGACGAGATCGCGGTAGGCGGCCCGCGCCTTGGCGAAGTCGCCGCCGGCCGGAAAGATCACGTCGAAGCGGCGATCGTGGCCCATGGCGGCGCGCAGCGCGGGCTCCAGAGC
Source organism: Phenylobacterium sp. (assembly GCF_036264965.1). Taxonomy (GTDB): domain Bacteria; phylum Pseudomonadota; class Alphaproteobacteria; order Caulobacterales; family Caulobacteraceae; genus Phenylobacterium. Next base: position 22,153 of record NZ_DATAPY010000002.1, on the reverse strand, counting down.
CTCGGCGGCCTGGCCGATCTCGGCGTCGTCGCAGGCGCGGCGCAGCGAGCGGGCGCGGCCCGGGATCATCAGGGTCAGGTCATAGGCGGCGCCGTCGACGCAGACGCTGTCGGAGATGTCCGGTCCCTCGCTCACCCGCACGTCGCGCGGCGCGGTCCACAGAGGATCGGTCCGCAGCGACAGGAAGGCGGTGGCCTGGCCGTCCGGCAGTTCCGCGTCGAAGCCCACCCGCCGCGCGATCCCCGCCTCGCAGCAGGCGAACCCGGCTCGGGCCTGGACGAAGGCCTTGCCGTCGCGCCGCACGGTGATCCGAACCACGCTCTGGCGCACGCTGCGCGCCGGGCGCACCCAGACTTCCAGGATCAACTCCGACCCGCGCAACAGCTGCCACTGCAGCGGCATCAAGCCCCAAAGGCGGTAGGTCGAGGGATCGACGCCGTTGTCCACGGGGATCGGCCGCTCGCCCGAGCCCTGGCGGCGTCCGCCCAGCGGGTTGGCGGCCTCCGGCGCGAGGGGGCGCTTTTCGTCCCACCACGCCTGGGGATCGGGCGGCGGGAAGGGCCAGATCTCGGCGTCCTGCGGCGGCAATCCCTTGGGCGGCGGCTTCACCGGTTGGGCGCGGCCGGCGAGCGGACCCGCCGCGGCGGCGATCAGCAGCGCTATGACGACAAGACGACGCACGACTGCAAAGCCGCCGAGGTCCGTCGACGGTTCCCTTTGGAGCTAGAGCACCTCGACGCCGCGCTGGATGGATAAGACGCCGGTGCGGGAGATCTCCACCAAGCCCAGCGGCCGCATCAGATCGGCGAACTTGTCGATCTTCGACGGCGCGCCGGTCAGTTCGAAGACGAAGCTGGCGTGGGTGGTGTCGATCACCCGGGCGCGGAAGATGTCGGCCACGCGCAGCGCCTCCACCCGCTCGGCGCCCGACCCCGCGACCTTGATCAGCGCCAGCTCGCGCTCCAGGCCGTTAGGGTCGCGGGTCACGTCCTGAACGTGGCGGGTCGAGACCATCTTGGTCAGCTGGGCCTCGATCTGGGCCAGCACCTGCGGCGTGCCGCGGGTGACGATGGTCACACGGGAGGTGTGGGCGTTGTGGTCGGTCTCGGCGACCGTCAGGCTCTCGATATTGTAGCCGCGCGCCGCGAACAGCCCGACCAGGCGATGCAGCACCCCCGGCTCATTGTCCACCAGTACGGCGAAGGTCGCCAGGCTTTCGACCTCGTCGGCGTGGGCCAGGTCGTAGACGGAGGCGGGCTGGGCGGTGTCGGTCATGAGGGCCTTATAGCCTCCGCCGCCACACTGCTGCCAGCACGCTGTCATGAGCTGGGTCTATCAAGGCGGTGTCGCAACCACGCCCGGTGGCGCGTCTTCATCACAGGCCCGACGCCGAACCGTCATCGGAGCGGACGAACATCGGGTTTCACGAGGCAAGAAAGGGAGTTCGCCATGTCCATCCAAGAGGTCGCCAACGATCTGGTCGCGCTGTGCAAACAGGGCAAGTTCGCCGAGAGCGGCGAGAAGTACTGGGCTGAGGACGTGGTCAGCGTCGAGGCGGGCGCGCCGGGCGGCGGCGACCCGGTCAGCCGCGGCATCGGCGCGGCGCGCGGCAAGGGCGAGTGGTGGGCCAACAACCACGAGGTCCACGGCGTCGAGGTCGAGGGGCCCTACATCAACGGCGACCAGTTCGTGGTCCGGTTCAAGATGGACATGACGCCCAAGGGCGGCGAGCGGACGAGCATGGACGAAATGGCCGTCTACACCATCAAGGACGGCAAGATCGCCGAGGAGCGATTCTTCTACGGCCAATAGTCGCGAGGCCTGTGAGCAGCGGTCGCTTGCGCAGCGGCGGCTTGGCGCCAACATGGGGGCCATGTCGTCGCGCGAGATGCTGTTCAACCTGCTGAAGCGTCCTTCCGGGGACGCCGCCGAGGCGGCGTTCCAGCATGAGGTGGCGGAAGAGCAAGCCGCGGCGCTGGGGCGGATGGGCCGCAAGGCCGAGGCTGCGCTGGCGGCGCTGCGCCAACATGAGGGCGACGGCCGCGCCGAGGTGCTGAAGAAGGCCGCCGACGCGGTCTGGTGTTACTTCGTGCAGCGCGAGGTGATGGGCCTGCGCGACCGCGCCCAGATCATCGCCGACTATCAGATTCCGCGCGAGGTGATGGTCAGGCTCGGCGCCCGCTAGACCAACCGCTTGCCCGCGTCGTCGATGATCGTGCCCAGATCGCGGGCTTCCTCGGCCATGATCATCTCGTTGTGCGCCTTGCCGGAGGGGATCATCGGGAAGCAGTTCTCTTCCTTGGTCACCCGGCAGTCGAAGATCACCGGCTTATCGACGGCGATCATCTCGCGGATCATGCCGTCGAGTTCGTCAGGATGCTCGGCGCGGAAGCCGACGCCGCCATAGGCCTCGGCCAGCTTCACGAAGTCCGGCAGGCTGGACGAATAGGAGTGCGAATAGCGCTCGCCGTGCAGCAGCTGCTGCCATTGGCGGACCATGCCCATCCATTCGTTGTTGAGGATGAAGATCTTGATCGGCAGGCCGTACTGCACGGCCGTCGACATCTCCTGCATGGTCATCTGGACCGACGCGTCGCCGGCGATGTCGATAACCAGGCTGCCGGGATGGGCCATCTGCACGCCGACCGCGGCCGGCAGGCCGTAGCCCATGGTGCCCAGGCCGCCGGAGGTCATCCAGCGGTTCGGCTCCTCGAAGCGGTAGAACTGGGCGGCCCACATCTGGTGCTGGCCGACCTCGGTGGTGATGTAGACGTCCTTGTCCTTGGTCAGCTCATAGAGCCGCTGGACGGCGTACTGCGGCTTGATCAGCTTCGCGTCCGGCGCATAGCGGAAGCTGTCGCGGGCCCGCCAGGCGTCGATCTGCTTCCACCAGTCGGCCATGGCGGCCTTGTCGGTCTTCAGGTTCTTCTGCTTCCAGACCCCGATCAGGTCGGCCAGGACCGAGCCCGCATCGCCGACGATGCCGATGTCGGTGCGCACGTTCTTGCCGATCGATGAGGCGTCGATGTCGATGTGGATCTTGCGCGAGCCCGGCGCGAAGGCGTCCAGGCGGCCGGTCACCCGGTCGTCGAAGCGTGCGCCGACGGCGATCATCACGTCGCAGTCGTGCATGGCGTTGTTGGCCTCGAAGGAGCCGTGCATCCCCAGCATGCCCAGCCACTGCGGGCTGGAGGCCGGATAGGCGCCCAGGCCCATCAGGGTCGAGGTCACCGGCGCGCCGGTCAGCTCGGCGAACTCGCGCAGCAGCCTGGAGGCTTCCGGCCCGGCGTTGATCACGCCGCCGCCGGTGTAGAGGATCGGGCGGCGCGCCTTGGCGATCATCGCGGCGGCCTCGGCGATGCGGCCCGGGTCGCCCTTGGTGCGCGGCGCGTAGTTGTGGACGTGCTTGACCTCGGCGGGGCCCTGATAGGCGCCCTTGGCGAACTGCACGTCCTTCGGGATGTCGATGACCACCGGACCGGGACGGCCGGAGGTGGCGATGTGGAAGGCCTCGTGCAGGATGCGCGGCAGGTCGGCGACGTCCTTCACCAGGTAGTTGTGCTTGGTGCAGGGCCGGGTGATGCCGATGGTGTCGCATTCCTGGAAGGCGTCGGTGCCGATCAGGTGGGTGGCGACCTGGCCGGTGATGACGATCAGCGGGATCGAGTCCATCAGGGCGTCAACGATGCCGGTCACCGCATTGGTGGCGCCGGGGCCGGAGGTGACCAGCACGACGCCGGGCTTGCCGGTGGAGCGGGCATAGCCCTCCGCGGCGTGGGTCGCGCCCTGCTCGTGGCGCACCAGCACGTGTTGCAGGCGGGGCTCGGCGAAGAGCGCGTCATAGATCGGCAGCACCGCGCCGCCCGGATAGCCGAAGAGCACCTCGACGCCCTGATCGAGGAGCGCGCGCACGACCATCTCGGCCCCGGACAGGGTGGTGGTCTCGGCTTGGATCGTGGAGCTATGGGCGGTCATGATGGTCTCTGGGGATCGGCTCTGGTTTGGGCAATAAAAAAGGCCCGCTGGGGGCCTGGTGCAAGCGACCGTTGACGGACTGAGCTGATCTCAGACCGTGGCGGGTCGCCTTACGAGTACAAGAATGCTGCGCACGAGATTTTCCTAGAACGACTGGATCAGGCGTTTCGCATGCTGCGCCTAGGGCGTCAAGGCGGGGTTAAGGGCAAGAAACTGCCTCCACTGGTCCTCGGCGTTAATTTCCGTGAGGCGCGGCCAGCCGGCCATCTGGCCGCGCATCCAGGTGGTCTGGCGCTTGGCGTAGCGGCGGGTTTCCTGCTGGGCGGCGGCCAGAGCGTCGCGCAGTGACGTCTCGCCGCGAAGGTGGCCGGCGAGTTCGCGGAAGCCCACGGCCTTCATCAGCGGCAGGGCCGGATCGAGGTTGCGGGCGGCCAGCGCGGCGACCTCGTCCAGGACCCCCGTTTCCAGCATGGCGGCCAGGCGGGCGTCGCAGCGGGCGTAGAGCGCCTCGCGCGGCGGTTCGAGCGCGACCGACGTCCAGGCGATGGCCGGCGGGGCCAGGGTGCTGTCGGCCTGCCAGTCGGAGAGGGCGCGGCCGGTGGCGGCATAGACCTCCCAGGCGCGGCTCAGGCGCTGGCGGTCATTCACCTCGATACGGGCGGCGGCCGCCGGATCGTGCAGCGCCAGGCGATCGCGAAAGGCGTCGTGTCCCAAGGCGTCGTAATCGACGGCGGTCTGGCGGCGGACCTCGGCCGGGATCTCCGGCGCTTCGGCCAGGCCCTGGGTGAGGGCGCGGAAATAGAGCCCTGTGCCGCCGACCACCACCGCCGGGCGGCCGCGCCCCGTGATGTCGGCCAGGACGTCGTGCGCCGCCCGCAGCCATCGGCCCACCGACCAGCCGTCGGCGGCGTCGACGGTTCCGAACAGGTGGTGGGGCGCGCGGGCTTCCTCGTCCGGCGAGGGCCGGGCGGTCAGCATCCGCAGGTCGGCGTAGAGCTGCATGGAGTCGGCGTTGACGATCTCGCCGCCGGTCACCTCGGCGAGGCGCAGGGCCAGAGCGGACTTGCCGCTTGCGGTGGGACCGGCGATCAGCCAGATGCGGGGCTCCATGGAACTGGTCCTTACCGTTGTTGCGCCGCCCAACGCAGGCGCTTTCTCACTGGCGCTCCGCGAGATCTTCGCCAGCGCCGGCGCGAAGGGGACGTCCTCGCGCAAGCTGGACGCCGGCGAAAGCGCCGCCACCGACGTCTTCCTGGAGGCGCCGGACCTGGCGGCGGTGCGCGCAGCGCTGGAAGCGCCGATGGCCGGCCAGGCGCTGGACTGGTGCGTCCAGCCGGCGGCGGGGCGGCGCAAGCGGCTGCTGGTGGCCGACATGGACTCGACCATCATCAATGTCGAATGCCTGGATGAACTGGCGGATTTCGCGGGCCTGAAGGCGGAGATTTCGGCGATCACCGAGCGGGCCATGCGCGGCGAACTGGCCTTCGAGGGCGCGTTGCGCGAGCGGGTCGCGATGCTGAAGGGCCTGCCGGTGACGGCGCTCCAGCAGGCCTATGACGAGCGCGTGAGGCTCAATCCGGGCGCGCGAACCCTGGTCCGGACCATGGCCGCCAACGGCGCGCGCTGCGTGCTGGTCAGCGGCGGGTTCTCGTTCTTCACCAGCCGGGTGGCGCAGGCGGCGCTGTTCCACGCCCATAGGGCGAACACGTTGCTCGAAGCGGACGGCATGCTGACCGGACTGGTCGGCGAGCCAATCCTCGGGCGTGAGGCCAAGCTGGCGGCGCTGCAGCAGGAAGCCAAGGCTGGCGACATTCCCCTGAGCGAAACGCTGGCGCTGGGCGACGGCGCCAATGACCTGGCGATGATCGAGGCGGCGGGTCTGGGCGTCGCCTATCACGCCAAACCGATCGTCGCGGCCCAGGCCGACGCGCGGATCGAGCACACCGACCTGACCACGCTGCTATATTTCCAGGGCTACTCGGAAGACGCCTTCGTCCTATGACCCTGCCTCGCATCGTTAGAGCCGTCGTCTTCGATATGGACGGCCTGCTGGTCGACACCGAGACGCTGATCTTCCACGCCATGGAGCGCGCCAGCGCCGACATCGGGGCTGAGATCCCGTTCTCCGTCTTCCAGCGGATGGTGGGCCTGCAGGATGCTCACTCGGACCTGATCGTGGTGGAGCACTTCGGGCCGGGCTTCGACCTGGAGGCGTGGTCAAAGGCCGTGCGCGCCTACGCCGATGAGGAGCGCAACGCGGGCGTCGCACTCAAGGCCGGGGTGCTGGAGATCGTCGACTATCTCGATCGCGCGGGCCTGCCGCGGGCCATCGCCACCTCGTCCAGCCTCAAGGCCATCCAGCGGAACCTGACGCCGCACGGCCTGCTGGACCGCTTCCAGGCCTTGATCCCGCGAGACGTCCAGACGCAGGGCAAGCCGCATCCTGAGCCGTTCCTGAAGGCCGCCGAAGCCCTGGGCGTCGATCCGGCCGACTGTCTGGCCCTGGAAGACAGCCACAACGGCGTCCGCTCGGCCTCCTCGGCGGGGATGATGACCATCATGGTGCCGGACATGCTCGATCCCACCGAGGAGATGCGCACGCTCACCGTCCGCATCGCCCACGACCTGCATGAGGTGCGCGAGCTGCTGGAGGCTCAGCGCAGGTCGATCCAGTAGCGGCGGCCGGTGTCGCCCTCGATCCAGGGATGTGGGATCTCGTCGCGGAAGACGCCGCCGTTCTTCTCGATCACCCTCATCGAGGCAGGGTTGTTCGAGTTCACCGTCAGGGTGACGCGATCCAGCGACAGGTGCTCGCGTATGTGGTCCAGCATGGCCGCCAGCATCGCCGTGGCGTGACCCTGGCCGCGGGCGGAGGGCCGAACCGAGTAGCCGATGTGGCCGCCCCAGGCTTCCAGCAGGTCGTTCAGGCGGTGGCGGACGCCGACCGAGCCCAGGAACCGGTCGTCCTCGACCCACCAGAGCTCCGTCTCCGGCACGCGCTCGCCCAGGCTGGCGTCGGGCAGGACGATGGTGGTCGGCGGATTGTTGACCAGGCGCACGAACCACTCCGGCTCGCGGGTGATCTGGGCAATCAGCTCCGGGCTCTCGGGGCGCAGGCTGTCGCGGGCATAGCCTTCGTGCAGCGCGTCCACGTAGCTGGCCATATAGGCCAGGTCCGGCCGGACGAGGGCCGGCATCAGCGCTTGGCGGCCCCGGCGGCCGCGCCCGGGCCCTGGTGCATCTCGCGAAGGATGTCGGTGTCTTCCGGCGACAGGATCATGGTGGTGTCGCCCTGGCCGAGGCCGGCCTCGTAGGCCTGCATCCGCCGATAGAACTTCGCGAAGCTGGGATCCTTGCCGAAGGCGTCCGCGAAGATGCGGGTCCGTTGGGCGTCGCCTTGGCCGCGGGTGGTTTCGCCGATCTGCTGGGCGTCGGCCAGCGTGATCGCCACCTGCTTGTCGGCAGTGGCGATGATCTCGCGCTTCTGTTGTTCGCCCTGGGCGCGGAATTGCGCCGCCAGCTGCTGGCGTTGCGATTGCATGCGCCGATAGACGTTGGCGCGGTTGGCCTCCGGCAGGTCGGCGCGCTTGATGCGCAGGTCGATGATCTCGATGCCCAGGCGCGATTCCTTGGCGCGGCGGGCCACGTCCAGCTTGGACTGCTGCATCAGCTGGTCCCGGCGCGCCGAGATGATGTCCGACTGGGTGGTGGAGCCCAGCACCTGGCGCAGCGATGAGTTCACCAGCCGCTCCAGGCGGTCCTGGGCGATCTGTTCGTTGCGCAGGGTGCGGTAGTACTGCAGCGGGTCGGAAATGCGGTAGCGCAGGAAGGCGTCGACCACGAGCCGCTGCTGGTCGGCGTCGATGATCTCCTCCTGGTCGGCTTCCAGCGCCAGATTGCGGCGGTCGAACTGGATCACGTTCTCGACGAAGGGCTGCTTGACGTTGAGGCCCGCGCCCGGCTGGCCGGGGGCGTGGATCACGCGCACCGGCTCGCCGAAGCGCAGCACGACGGCCTCTTCGCGCTGGTCGACGATGAACAGGGTGTTGGCCAGGATCACCACGGCGACGAAGCCGAGGATCAGCCACAGGAAAAGCGGGGTGGAGCGGCTCATTGGGCGCCTCCCGGCTGCTGGGCTTGCGGTTGCGGCTGCGCCTGGGGCACGACCTGGACCGGCGCCTGTTGTTGCGCCGGGGCTGCCGCGCCGCGCGGACGGAAGACGTCGGACGGCAGAATCACCGGGGCGGTGACGCCCTTGCCGGAGATGATCACCTTGTTGGAGTTGGCCAGCACGCGTTCCATCGTCTCGGAATAGAGCCGGTCGCGGGTCGCCTGCGGCGCGCGCTTGTACTCGTTGTAGATCGAGTTGAAGCGGGCCGCGTCGCCGGTGGCGGTGCGCACCGATTGCTCGCGGTAGCCCTGGGCGGACTGGACGATCTTGGCCGCATCGCCCTTGGCTTCGTTGACCACGCGGTTGCGGTAGGTCTCGCCCTCGTTGACCGCGGTCGAGGCGTCCTGCTGGGCGTTGCTCACGTCGCGGAAGGCGGCGACCACCTCCTGCGGCGGGTTCACAGCACGGATCTGCACCTCGACCACACGGATACCGGCGCCCCAGCTGTCCAGGGTCTTCTGCATCAGGTCGGCGGTCTCCAGCTGCACCTTGCCGCGGCCGTTGGTGAAGATGGAATCCAGCAGGGTCTTGCCGATCACCTCGCGCATGGCGCTCTCGGCGACCGCCTTGACGGCTTCTTCCGGATTGCGGGTCGCGAAGACGTAGCGCGATGCGTCGGAGACCCGCCAGGTGACGCTGAAATTGAGGTCGACGATGTTCTGGTCGCTCGTCAGCATCAGGCTCTCCTGCGGCACGTCGCTGTCGGCCGTGCCGCCGCCGCCGATGTCGATCCGCTGCAGGCTGGTGACCGGCACCTTCTCCACCTCTTCGATGGGGTAGGGCAGGTGATAGCGCAGGCCCGGCGCCTCGGACCGCGAATAGGCTCCGAAGGTGGTGACCACGCCCTGTTCGTTGGGTCCGACCTGGTAGAGGCCGGAGAGCGCCCAGAGCGCGAAGGCCGCGCCGGCGATCATCGCGATGACGCCCGGCTGCACGCCGCGTCCGCCGCCGCCGAACATCGCGCGCAGCCGGTCGCGCAGGCGATCGAGGCCGGCGTTCAGGTCCGGGCCGCCGGGGCCCTTGGGCCCACGTCCGCCGCCGCCCGTGGGACGGCGCGACGGCGGATCCTTGCGGTCACCGTCATCGCCCGAGGGCGGGGAGCCCCACGGGCCGGGATTGGCATTGTCGTTCCAGGGCATTTGCCGGGTCGGTCTTTGCTTTAAGCTTGGGGCTTTGTTGTGGTCGATCCAGGCGCAGCGCCCCATATACAGCGGCGCAGTCCGATGGATATGAGACCCAGCCTCCGTCAAAGCAAGCTTAAGGCGTCATGAGCGAAGAGACCGCCCCCGATAGAGCCGCGATCCTGGCCGCCCTGGACGCGGTCAAAGACCCCAGGTCCGGCCAGGGCCTGACCACGGCCGGCCTGGTTCGCGGCCTGACCATCCGCGGCGACAAGGCGGCGTTCATGATCGAGATCCCGGCCGCGGACGCCGAGCTCTACGCCCCGGTGCGCGACGCGGCCGAACGCGTCCTGGCCGCGGCGCCGGGCGTCGGCTCCGCCCAGGTGGTGCTGACCGCCGAGAGCGCCGGGCCGCAACTCACCGTCTCGCCCCGCCGCCGCCCCACCGCCCGCGTGCAGGAAGACCCGCAGGCGAAGCTCTCGCCCATGGCCGAAGCCGAGCGCCCGCCGTTCGTCGGCAAGGTGATCGCCATCGCCAGCGGCAAGGGCGGGGTGGGCAAGTCGACGGTGGCGGTGAACCTGGCGGCGGCCTTCGCGCGGCTGGGCCTGAAGGCGGGCCTGCTGGACGCCGACATCTATGGCCCGTCTGCCCCGCACATGATGGGCATCGCGCGCGAGGAGCCGACCTTCGACGAGGACAAGCGGCTGATCCCGCTGATGGCCTGGGGCGTGAAGGTGATGTCCATCGGGTTCATCGTCGAGGACGGGACGGCCAACATCTGGCGCGGGCCGATGGCGTCTTCGGCGCTGCGCACCCTGATGAACAGCGTCTGGGGGACGGCGGAGGAACCGCTGGACGTGCTGGTCATCGACCTGCCGCCCGGCACCGGCGATATCCAGCTGACCCTCGTCCAGAAGCTGCAACTCGACGGGGTGGTGATCGTCTCGACGCCGCAGGAGATCGCGCTGATCGACGCCCGGCGCGCGGCCACCATGTTCCGCAAGACCGGCGCCTCGATCCTCGGTGTGGTGGAGAACATGGCCTGGTTCCCCGATCCGACCACTGGCGCGCGCATCCACATCTTCGGCGAGGGCGGCGCGGCGCGTGAGGCCCAGGCGCTGGGCGTGCCGCTGCTCGGCCAGGCGCCGATCGACATGGCGCTCCGTCAAGCCTGCGACGACGGCGAGCCCCTGGTGGCCGCCAAGCCGGACAGCCCGGCGGCCCACGTCTTCATGGATATCGCGCGGCGGTTGCTGGCCTGATCGGGCCTATTCCGCCGCGGCGATCCGCTCGCCGGGGCCCAGCAGGCTCTCGGCGCTGGCGCCCTCCTCAGCGGCGGCCAGCGCATCCAGCCGGGAGCGGATTTCGCCATGCCGTTCCTTCGTCAGCGAGTAGCCGAAGAACATCGCCCCACCGACAACCACCAGCATGATCGGCGCGAAGAGGTAGCACATCTCCAGCCCCCAGATGGCGTGGGGCGTGTTGACCGCGCCATCCTTGGCGTTGAACCCGACGTAGGCGAGGATCGGATAGACGATCGACACCGTGATTGAAGTGCCGAACTTCTGGGTCATGGTCACCAGGGCAAAGAGCACGCCGGATCGCTCGCGGCCGGTCTCCAGGCGCAGCTGGTCGGCCACGTCGGCCACCATGGCCCGCACCAGTAGGATGAAGGCGCTGGCGCAGAACCCGACGCTGAACATGCCGAGGGCGGTGAGCCAGAACTGGCCCGCCGGCATGATCATCAGGGTCGTCTGGGTAACGGCATAGGCTGCGCAGGCGATCTGCACGGCACGGTGCTTGCCGACCCTCTGGGCGACGCGGCCCCAGAACGGCGCGCCGATCACGCCGGCGGCGGTGTAGGGGATCAGCAGTTCGGGCACTTGGATCAGCGAGAAGTGCTTCGCCTCGTGGAAGAAGAACACGTAGATCGGGGCGGTCGTGCCGGGACCGAGGGTGAGGAACAGGTCGGCCAGCACCAGCCGCAGCATCGAGGGCGTGGTGATGACGGCGGCATAGTCCTTGAAGGTCATTTTCTCCTTGTTGGCGACCGGTGCGATGGGCTCCTTCGCGAACAACAAGGCGAGCGGCACGGTGATCACCGACGCCCCGATGATGATCCAGCCGATGGTGCCCATGCTGGCCGACTTGGCCGGGTTGATCGCGCCGTGAGTGACCAAAGGCAGCAGGTTGATCGCCACGCTTCCGGCCAGGGCCAGGCCCATCATCCAGGCGAAAATCCGGGATCGCTCGTTGTAGTCGCCAGTGATGGTGCCGGCCCAGGCGGAGTGGCCCAAGACCAGCAGCGAATAGGCGACGTAGAGCAGCGAGTACCACACCAACATATAGGGGATGCCGGCGCCGTCCGGCGGGTTGAACACCTTGAACACCGCGAGGATCACCACCGGCAAGCCCAGCAGGTACCAGGGCCGATAGCGCCCCATGGGCGTCTTGGTCTTGTCCATCAGGATGCCGAGGAAGAGGTCGATCACCAGGTCGGCCAGCCGGATGACGGCGATGGTCGCGCCCAGCTTCAGCAGGCTGATGCCCAGGTGCCCGGCGTAGAAGCGGGGCAGATAGACTCCCATAATGCCAAGCAGGAGGTAACCGGGGATGCTTCCGGCGGAAAATGCGAACAGGCGTGGAAATGGCAGCCGACCCGCAGGGGCCGCGGAGTTTAGGGTCACTGAGCGTCTCCCAATATCAATAGGTCACTCTCTGTGGAGTGCTTAATCTGGGCAGGAGAGCTTGCAGACGTCCCCCGCGCAAGGGCTTTCCGGGGCGGCGCACGGTCACGGACCGGTGACGAGCGTCTCGCTGGGCGACGGCGCAAGGCTCTGAACGACCGGACTTTCGGCGTAGACGGCGTCGCGCTCATCGAGGCGGCGGCGGATGTCGGCGTGGCGTTCGGCCGACAGCTTGTAGCCGAGGAAACAGGCGCCGCCGATCATCACAAAGACGATGGGGCCGATGGCGTAGGCGAGCTCCAGGCCGCGGATCTGTGCCGCGCCGTTTGTGGCGTGCTCGGCGGGGTTGTAGCCCACCAGACTGAGCACCCAGAAGGTCAGGGTCACGGCCAGCGCGCCGGCGGCCTTGGTCGTGCCGCTGGTCAGCGCGTAGAGCAGGCCGATCTGATGCTGGCCTTGCTCCAGCCGAATCTCATCTCCGATGTCGGCGGTGAGTGAGCGGATCATGACGACGCTGCCGGCCGCCAGGGCGCCAGCCATGAACATCGCCGGCGCGGCGATCGCGAAGCTGGCCTTGGGCGACAGGAAGATCACGATCAGCATCAGGGAATAGCCGACGGCGGTGACTGCGAGCGCCCGATGTTTGCTGATGCGGTTGGCGAGCCAGGCGGTGGCCGGCGCGCCGAACAGCCCTGCGGCGATATAGATCACCAAGAGGCCGTTCGCCGCGGAGAGCGAGAACCCGCGGCTGTCGGTGAAGAAGAACAGGTACAGCGCGCTCATCCACGCCGGGCCCATGATGATGAAGAAGTCGGCGGCGATCAGGCGCAGGACGTTGGGACGCGCGAGCAGCTCGGCGTAGTCCGACAGCCGCACACGGCTGGCCTCGACCTTCGTCAGCGGCTCCGGGGTGCGCAGCGTGACCAGCGCGATGGTCACCGGCGCCATGACCACCAGGAACCAGCCGACCGCCTGGATGCCCTGCGCGTCGGTGCGGTGCATTCCGTGGGTAATGATCGGGATCACCAGGATGGCGATGGCGCCCAGGGTGCCGAGCCCTTGCATCGCCCCGAATATCCGCGAGCGGTGCGTGTAGCTGACCGCCAGCGTCGCCGCCCAGGCGTTGGCCGCCAGCAACAGCAGCGACATGCCCAGGTACATGATGAGCAGCCATAGCAGCAGATAGCCGCGCGAGGCCCCGACCGGCGCCTCGTACATCATGTAGATCGCCAGCATCAGCACCGGCGCGCCCAGCATCATCCATGGCCGATAGCGGCCCAGTGGCGTGCGCGTGCGGTCCATCACCAGGCCCAGGAACGGATCCAGCGGGATGTCGATCAGGCGGATCAGGCCGAAGACGCCGCCTACCGCCAGGCCCAGTCCAATGTGCCGGGCGAAGTAGTTCGGCACCTGCACGGCGACGGAGGTGTTGAGCGCTGAAAACGGCAGGTAGCAGCAGGCGAAGGTGAGGGTCGCAGAAAGCGAAAGCGGCGCCGACGCGGCGCCCTTGGCCTGTGACAACGTCCAACTCCTCACCGGGCCGCGCCTCTGACGGGCGCGATCAGGCGGCAAGATTACGCGCGCCCACCTGCGCGGGCGCAAGTGGATTCGGCGTAATGTGGATCTCTGAGTGCGCCCGTTTCCGGGCGCGCGGGGACCTTAGCCGCCCTGCATCTTGCGGAAGACCTTGGCGGTCTGTTCGCCGCCGGCGTTGTAGGGCTGCTGGCCCGCCGGATCGGTGATCTTGGACCAGTTGTCGCGGATCTCTTCCACCGACAGGCCCTTTTCGCCGAGGTAGACGCCCTCGGTCTCGACGATGTGAGACAGGGCGAACGCGCCCGCGCCGGCGGTCAGGATGCAGCCGGTGGGCGCCTCGTCCGAGCAGAGGAAGACCACGCCAGGCGTCACATATTCGGGCTTCAGGTGCGCCAGGATTTCCGGAGGCATCAGGTTCTCGGTCATCCGCGTGGCGGCCACAGGCGCGATCGCGTTGACATGAATGTTGTTCTTCTGACCCTCGAGCTTCAGCGTGTTCATGAAGCCGATGATGCCGAGCTTGGCCGCGCCATAGTTCGACTGGCCGAAGTTGCCGTAGAGCCCGCTGGACGAGGTGGTGACCACGATGCGCCCGTAGTTCTGGGTGCGCATGATCTCCCAGACCGCCTTGGCCGGCTTCACCGTGCCCATCAGGTGGACGCCGAGGACGAACTCGAAGTCGGCGATCTCCATCTTGGAGAAGGTCTTGTCGCGCAGCACGCCGGCGTTGGCGACCAGGACGTCGATGCGGCTCCAGGCGTCCATGGCGTGCTTGACCATCAGGGCCACGCCCGCGTCGTCGGTGACCGACGAGCCGTTGGCGATGGCCTCGCCGCCCAGCGCCTTGATCTCCTCGACGACCGCGTGGGCCGCTTCGGAGCCGCCGCCGGAGCCGTCGACCGAACCGCCCAGGTCGTTGACCACCACGCGCGCGCCGCGGCGGGCCAGTTCAAGCGCGTGCTGGCGGCCAAGGCCCCCGCCCGCGCCGGTGACGATGGCCACTTTGCCGTCGAAGCGGATGTCCGCCATGGGAAGGTCCTCTCTTGAGCGCGCTACGCGAATTCGGCGGGCCTTGTGCGGCGCGGCGGCGGAGGCGTCAAGGCGAGGGCAGGCGAAAGCCAGAGCGGGAGCGTCGCTTTAGCGCGCGAGCCCCCGCCCTGGCCGCTGTGCGGTCCGTCAGCCCTTGGGGAGGATGAGGCGGACCGCCCGGCGTCCTATCCCGCCGCCGGAGTGTTCGCCCGGGCCTGCTGCTGGGTGCGCATGAACTTCACCAGCACCCGCTGGCCGATCAGGAACGGGGCGCCGTCGGTCGAGACCACGACTTCGACCACGCGGTCGTCGGTGCGTTCGGTGGGGTCGTCCGACAGCAGTTTGCGGGCCCCGAAGACCGCGGCGCGCCGCAGCACGCGGCCAGGCACGACGCGGGTCGGGTCGGCCTCGGCGGAAAGCTGCACGGTCTGGCCGATCAGCACGTAGGGCAGGGCGCTTTCCGAGATCTCGGCGCGCACGATGCGGTCCGCCCTGGGCTCCAGGTCGAACATGTTGGAGACGTTCAGCGTCGAGGCGCCGGCGCCGGGGTTGGCGTAGCGGCGCACGATGCGCCCGTCGGCCGGGGCGCGGATGACGGTGAGCTCCTGGTTGTACTTGGCCTGGCTGAGTTTGGCCTGGGCGGTGGCGATGGCGGCGTTCTGGGCCTGCAGATTGGCCTCCGCCACGTGGATCGCGTCCTGCGCCTGGTCGACCGTCTGCCGGGCGATGAAGTTCTTGGCGATCAGGCCCTGCAGGCGCTCGAACTCGCGCTTGGCGGTGGCGATCTGCACCTGCAGCAGGGCGACCTGGGCGTGGGCCTGGGCCAGTTCGGCCTGGGCTTCCTGGGCCTGCAGGCGCGGTTGTTCGTCTTCCAGGCGGGCGAGGACCTGGCCCCTCTTGACGTCAGCGCCTTCCTGCACGTCGACCTCCTGGACGACGCCGGCGGTGCGGGCGGCGACCTGGATCAATCCGCCCTCCACGTCGGCCTTGCCGTTGGCGATGGCGACATAGGGGCTCTTGGGTGCGTTGGCGGCGGCGACCTTGGCGGCCGCGGTCTTCTTGGTGTTGGCCTGGCTGTTCATGACGAAAGCGCCGGCCCCTACGACGAGGACGAGGACGGCGACGAGCCAGAAGATGCGGCTGCGGGCGAGGGCGAGCATGACTTTGGTCCTTAGGCCCCGGCGAAGGCGGGATGCAGGTGTTGCTGGTCCGCCGCGATCGACAGGGGGTCGGCGCGGCGGTCGTCGAGGATGAGGCCATCCTCGATGTGGATGATGCGGTCGGCGTAGCTTTCCAGGCGCGGGTCGTGGGTCACGCAGACCACCGCGGCGCCGAACGACTTGGCGGCGCGCTGCAGGAGCTTGATCACCACCTGGCCGTTCTCGCCGTCGAGCGCGCTGGTGGGCTCGTCGGCGAAAAGGAGCTGCGGGTCCTTGGCCAGGGCGCGGGCGATGGCGACGCGCTGCTTCTCGCCGCCGGACATCTCCGACGGGCGCGAGTTCATGCGCATCTCCAGGCCCACCTCGGTGAGCGCGACGGCGGCCTTTTCGCGCGCGTCAGAGCGGGAGTAGCCCTTGTACTTGAGGATGATCTCGACCTGCTGCCGCGCGGTCAGGGCGGGGAACAGGTTGAAGCCCTGGAAGATGAAGCCGCAGTGGTCGAGCCGGAAGCGGTCGATCTTGTTGGGCTTCAGGCTCCAGAGATCCTGGCCCATCGCCTGCACCTGGCCGGCGTCCGGCCGCAACAGGCCCGAGAGCACCGCCACCAGGGTCGACTTGCCGGAGCCCGATGGGCCCATGACCATGGTGACTTCACCGTGCAGGGCCTCGAAGTCGACGGACTTCAACACCTCGATATGGGTGCGCCCGGTCTTGAAGCGCTTCTTCAGGCCGCGCGCGACAAGCGCCGGTTTTTGGGAGGCGGCTTGAGAACTCATCGCAGCAGGTCCGCAGGTTGGCTTTTCTTCAGGACGCCCAGGGAGAAGAACCCCGAGAGGATCGAGATGACCGTGAGCAGGATCACCACGGTGATCACCCAGATCATGGGGAAGCCCATCGGCATGTTGAACTTGGTGGCCAGCAGGTAGACGCCATAGGTGAAGAGGGCCGTGGCCAGGAGGCCGGCCACGCCGACCCAGAGCGACAGCTCCAGCACGATCGCGCTGAGCGAGCCCAGCGAGACGCCGAGCGCCCGCAGGCTGGCGAACTCCTTGATGCTGGCCAGGATCGCCCCGCGCAGCGTCTGCGACGTGATGCCGACCCCGATGAGCAGGCCCAGGAACAGGGAGAAGCCCAGGAAGATGCCGATGATCTGCTCGCCCATCAGGGCCTTGCGGTTGGCCGTCGCGAGGTCCGGCTTGCTCCAGGCCTTGTAGGCGCCATTGGCCACCGAGTTGAGCTGATCGCGCACGGCGATCGCCTGAGCGGGGTCGCGCAGGCGCACCATCAAGGGGCCGGTCTTGCCGTTCTTCGGGCCCATGCCCAGCAGCCGCATGGTGTCGCGCGACATGTAGACGACCGGCTGGTTGACGTTGGCGTAGTTGTCCAGGAGGGCGCGCACATAGACGGTCTTGCCGTTCAGGCTGGCGGTGGCGCCGAGGTGCGTGCCGAGCGCCGCCTGCGCCGTCTTGTCGATCACCACCGCATAGGGCTCAAGCAAGGCCAGCCGGACGGATTCCGGGTAGTCGACGGGCAGGGTGACCGAGCCGGGCCGGGGATCGACGTCGAAGGTGTTGACGAAGGTCCGGACCGCCTTCTTGCCGGGAGCGGGCGTGTTGATCCACGGCGCGCCGTCGCCGTCCAGGCTCTCGACCTCGACGACCTGTGGATTGAGATAGATCAGCGGCCGGATGCGCTCGGGAAGGCCGTTGGGGCCGGAATTGATCAGGCTGTCGTTCTTCGGTCCCAGGATCATCAGGTCGGCGCGAGATCGGTCGATGGAGGCGGTGATCGAGTTCACGATGCCGGTGAACATGCCGACCTGGGCCAGGACCAGCAGGCCTGAGAACGCCAGCGCCACCATCGCGGCGCTGTAGCGCTTCCACTCGTAGAGCAGCGTGGCCAAGGCCAGCGACATGGCGACAATCTCCCGTTCGAACGCGAGATGTCGCGGCCCAGCCCCAGGAGCCAGTTAAATCCCCGTAACACCGGGGTAACAGGGCCGCCCATGCCGTCGCGAAATGCGCTCAACCGTGAAGAGGCGCGAAGCGCCAGCGGCAGATGCGGACGGTCCGATTAAACCTTTGTAATCCGGGCGGGCGCGGCCCGCGAACCGGCGGCAATCTTGCGCCGGGCGCGCATCTGTCCCTCTATCGGCAAGGGGGCCGCAGGAATCGCGGCCAGCGGGGGTCTTTCGGCGAATGTTCGGTCTTGAGAATGCGCAGAGCCTGGTGGGCGTGGCGCTGACCATCGGCATCTGCTGGGCGCTTTCGGAGAACCGCCGGCTGTTCCCGTGGAAGCTGGCGATCGGGGCGGTGCTGGTGCAGGCGGCCCTGGTCCTGGCGCTGTTCGGCTTGCCGGCGCTTCGCGCGGGCCTGGAGGGTGTCGGCCATGCGGTGGACGGTCTGTCCGCCTCGACCCAAGCTGGGGTGGCCTTCGTGTTCGGCTTCCTGGCCGGGACGCCGGACCAGCCCTACGCGCTCACCAATCCAGGCTCGCTGTTCGTCTTCGCCTTCCGGGTGCTGCCGGTGATCCTGGTGGTCTGCGCGCTGGCCGCCCTGTTGTGGCACTGGCGGATCCTGAAGTGGATCACCCAGGGCTTCGGCCTGGTCTTCGAGAAGACCATGGGCCTGCGCGGGCCGCCGGCGCTGGCGACCGCTGCGACCATCTTCATGGGCCAGGTGGAAGGCCCGATCTTCATCCGCAGCTACCTGCCCAGCCTCTCGCGCTCCGAGCTCTTCATGTTGATCGCCGTCGGCATGAGCTGCGTCTCCGGCTCGACCATGGTGGCCTATGCGACGATCCTGAAGGACGTCCTACCCAACGCCGCCAGCCATGTGCTGACCGCTTCGATCATCTCCGCACCAGCTGGCGTGCTCCTGGCCCGCATCCTGGTGCCGCGGGTTGCGGAGAAAGAGGTCTTCGATCCGGAGAACCCGGTCGAGGAAAAGGTCTACGAAAGCTCGGTCGACGCCCTGATCAAGGGCACGTCCGACGGCCTCTCCATCGTGCTCAATGTGGCGGCCACCCTGATTGTCTTCGTGGCCCTGGTGGCGATGCTGAACGGCATCCTGGGGATGCTCCCCAGCGTCAGCGGCCAGCCGGTGTCGGTGGAGCGAATCCTGGGGGTGATCTTCGCGCCCCTGGCCTGGGCGCTGGGCATCCGCTGGGCCGACGCGCCGACCGCGGGCTCGCTGCTGGGCGTCAAGCTGGTGCTGACCGAGTTCACCGCCTTCATCCGGATGGGCGGCATCCCAGCCGGCGCCATCGACGAGCGCACGCGCGTGATCATGACCTATGCGCTCTGCGGCTTCGCCAACATCGCCTCGGTGGGCATCAACGTCGCGGGCTATTCGGTGCTTGTGCCGGAGCGGCGCGCCGAGATCATGGGTATGGTCTGGAAGGCGATGATGGCCGGCTTCCTGGCCACCTGCCTGACCGCCTCGGTGGTCGGCGTCATGCCTTCGGCCCTGTTCGGCCACGAGCCGCCGCCGCCCAAGCCCGCGCCGGTGCTGGCTCCGACGCTCGCCCCGAACCCGACGCCGCCGCCCGTGGCCGCGCCCGACGCAGCTCAAACCCCGGCCAAGCCATGAAACTCTACGACGCCCCGGTCGCCCCCAACCCGCGCCGGGTGCGCTGGGTGATGGCTGAGAAGGGGATCGCCGACGTCGAGGTGATCCCGGTCAGCATCCCGGACGGCGAGCATAAGACCGCGGGCTACCTGGCCAAGGCGGGCCTGCCCCAGTTGCCGATGCTGGAAATGGACGACGGGACGACGATCACCGAGTCCCTGGCCATCTGCCGCTATCTGGAGAGCCTCTATCCCGAGCCGAACCTGTTCGGGCGCGACCCGAAGGAGACGGCGATCATCGAGATGTGGACGCGCCGCGCCGAGATGCTGATCGCCACGCCCTTCATGCTGGGGGTGCGGCTCAGCCACCCGGGGTTTGCGGCGCTGGAGGCCCCGGCGCCCGAGGTCGGGGCCTGGAACCAGCAGGCCGGACTGAAGGCGCTCAAGGTGCTGGACCGGCGGCTGGGCGAGAGCGCCTTCATCGCGGCGGACCGGCTGACCATCGCCGACATCGTGGCCGCCATCGGCATCGACTTCGCCCGCATCGTGCGCCTGCGGCCGCCGGAAGAGCTGACCCATCTCAACCGCTGGCTCACCGCCATGCGCGAACGGCCAGGAGCCAAGGCATGACCGCCACCCGCCGTTTGATCATGGCCACAGGCCTGGCTGCGTTCGCGAGCCCGGCGTTCGCGCTCGATCCCGGCGTCACGTCCGGCGCTTATGCCCGCGATGGCGTGAAGCTCAGCTTCAAACACGCCATCGCGCTCAGCCAGGACAACACTGAGGGATTGCTCGACAACGGCCCGCAGATCCGCGTCGTGCTGTCCGACGTGGAAGTCCCGATCTCGGCCCTCTATGGCATCGTGTTCCCGCCGGTGATCGGCATGGCCCGCGACCAGATCGTGCGCGGTGTCATGCTGGAGTTCGCGCCGAAGTCCCCGTCCGCCCTGCATGTCACGGTGCTCTCTAAGCCGGAGGAGCTGGGCGCCTCGCTCACCAGTATCTCGCTGTCGAATTCCGAGGGCGTCTTCAAACGCCTGGACATCGCCGCCACGCGCATCTCCGGCGACTACGACGGCGGCGGGTCTGACTTCAAGTTCACCTTCAGCGCCCCGGTGCTCACCGATCCGGTGCAGGCCGACCTGAAGGGCCCGGCCGCCCAGGCGAGCGAGCAGATCCGGGTGCTGATCGCCCGAGCCGAAGCCCTGCAGCACGGCGATCTGGCCGCGGCGGCGGCGCTGTCTTCCAAGGGCTCGCGGATCGGGACCATGCCGCCTGAAGTCCTCAAGCAGGCCGCCCAGGCCATGCCGCAGATGATCAAGGAGCTGAAGGCGGTCAAACGGGTGGTGGTCCGCCAGTCGACCGCCGTGGCCCTGCAGGGCGCCGGCAGCTGGGCGAGCCTCGTGCTTGAGAACGGCGCCTGGAAGGCCGCCGACTGACGTCAGTTACTCGCGAAGCCCCGCGATCCGTTCCATCATCGGTTTCTGCAACGCCGGTAGCCTGCCGATGGTGCGGATGGCCAGGTTGCGGAATGGGATCAGCAACGGGTTGGCCGACTGAACGCCGGCCAGCAGCCGCTCGCTGAGCACGATCCAGCGGTGGCCGATCGGGTGGCGCTCGGCGGTGTAGCCGTCCAGGGTCTTGCCGGTGAGACGCGCGGCGAAGGCGTGGGCGTCCTCGATGCCGAGGTTCATCCCCCGCGCGCCGATCGGCGAATGCACATGCGCCGCATCGCCGCCCAGGAAGACGCCGCCGGCCTGATAGCGGTCGGCCTGGCGCACGGGGATGTGGAAGGTGTCGCTCTGGCTGACCTGGGCGCTGGCGGTCCCCGGGATGTGACCCAGAGCATCCGGCGTGTTGGACACCGCCCGGAAGCGCTTCGGCCCGATGGGGATGATGAAGCCCATGTCGCCGTTGCGATGCAGCACGGCCATGGCCGTGGCCTCGGGGAACGGCCAGTCGGGGATCGCCGCGTCGGCGATGCTCCAGGTGCGCTTATGGGTGTAGCCGGTGAAGCCCAGGCCCAGGATCTCGCGCACCCGGCTGTGCGCCCCGTCGGCGGCATAGACGTAGTCGAAAGTCCCGCCCTTAGCCCCCGAGAGCTCGGCCTCGACCTTGACGCCGGCCAGGCGGATGTCGGTGAGCTCGGCATTCCATTCGACGGCGACGCCCAGGTCGCGCAGCACGTCCTCCATGACCGTCTCGGTCTCGCTTTGCGGCAGGGAGAGCAGGAAGTTGAAGCGGTGCGGGATGCGCGAGAGCCGGATGGTCGCCAGCAGTTGGTCCTCATAGCGGGCCTGGACGGCCTGCATGCGCACGCCCTTGGCCAGGAGGCGCTCGGTGACGCCCGTGGGCTCGAGGATCTCCAGGCTGCGCGGGCTGATGCCGACGGCCTTGGAGAGCGGGGTCGGGCCCGGCTCCTTGTCGATGATCCGGGCGGTGAAACCGCGCCGCGTCAGTTCCAGCGCCGCGGTCATGCCGCAGGGGCCGGCGCCGACGATCAGGATCCTGGGCTTGGCGGCCATCGAGTCCTCCGGGTGGTCGAACGTGTCGCCGCCGTGGCGGTTCAGCCGGCAGGTTTGGGCGCCGGCGGCCTTGGCGGCAGCGGGAAGACGATGAAGTCGTCGTGCACGTCCTTGACCGCCGTGTCGCCCATCCTGTGCACCGCCGCCTGTAGTTCGAGCAGATCGGCGTAGGGCAGATCGAGCGCGTGCTCGTTCGGATGGGCGGGCGCGGCCTGCGGATAATCCTTGCCGGGCGTCGTGGTCATCTCGATGTGGGCGCCCAGGATATGGCTGAGGCGGCGGTCCTTGGTGAAGCCCACGACCCGGTCGATGCCGGCGCGGTAGTCGGTGAAGTCGTTCAGCGGGACGTAGAGGCGCCCCGGATAGAGGGCGTCGCCGGAG
>NZ_DATAPY010000001.1:0-19114 GCF_036264965.1 Phenylobacterium sp. | reverse complement strand
CTCGCGCTCCGCATGAATCCTCGCCAGACGCGCGTCGATTGCATGTAGAGCGCGGGCCTGTGGCAAGGCTTGCCGCTCGGCCTCGGTCAGCGATGACCACCGATGATGGTGGAAGAGATCGCCTTCCATGTCGTCCCGACGCCGCCAGAGGCGGTGCGTCTCCGCCTCATTGGCGAGCCAACGCGTGCAAAGGCGAGTTGCGTCGTCGGCGACGGCTGAGGTCATCGGAGCCGACGTCAGCGCGAACGCCGCGGGTACGCCGAGTATGGTGCGCCGGGAAAGGGGCTCCACCGGTGCGGATTGGAGGGCGAGCATGTAAGGTCTCCAAGAGCGGCGACTCGGCCGGCTGGATCAGTCAACGAGCACAAATGACCGATACGATCACAATGTGCGCATGTCAATACAAATGACGCGCCGCGAGGGGTTTGCGAAGCCGTGACGCCGCTCCAGCTCAAATTGGCGCGCACCGCTCTTGATCTGAGTATCCGCGACCTCGCCAAGCTGGCGGACGTCGCACCCTCCACCATCACTCGCTTCGAGTCGGGCAACGGTGGAACTCAGCGACGCACCCTGGAGCACATCCAGAAGAAGCTTGAAGACCAGGGCGTGATCTTCTTCGATGCCGACGCGAGCGGTGGGCCAGGCGTTCGGCTCAAGTCGTAGGGCTGCAACATCCTCGAAAGTTCTTCGGTTTCGTCAACGGACGAGACGGTGATCAGGTTGGCGTCGTGACAGGCGGAGAGTGCGAGAGGAGGGCCAGATGATGGAAGCCCTCCGCGCTCGCCTGGCTCATTTCATCGGCCTTTGGCGGGTTGGCCTTTGGGACGCGTGGCTCCTGCGCGCCTAGCGCTAGTGGAATGGCGAAGGCTACCCGCCTCAATTTTCTCGCCGTGCGTCCTTCGCGGCTTGCCGTCGAGCGTCCGCCTTCGCGGCGGCTCGGCTCGCGGCCTTGTGTCGCTCAGTCGCCGTCATCTCTGCGACGAGTTCTTGGGCATGAGCCGCAAGCACGTTGGCGCGGCCATCGAGATCGGCGGCCGGAACATAACCGCCAAAGCGCTGCCTTACCTGCTCCAAGAGGTGCATGCCCGCGACCGCGGTCTGAGCTACCAGCCAGAGATCGGCGTGGGAAAGGTGACGGTCTTCCTTGTCGAAGAAGTCGGTGCCCCATTGCCCTCCCTCGACATCTGACCTGACGAGACGCTCGGAGTGGACGATGTGGAAGTGCGTCGCCTGGTCGTTCAGTAAGTCCTTCACGTCCTTTAGATCGCTCGAATGCAGCGGGAATTCCTTCCTCACCCATTTGTAAGATCGCAGGTTGGTCGCCTGAGAGTCCGTGACGAGATTGGTGTCGGCGTCGACGTACTCAGCCGCCGGCTCAGCGAGTGCGAAGGCGGCGTTGGAGACGCCTTCCACAACCTGTCGGAGGTTCATGTAGGCCTGCACAAGCGCGGCGAACTCATCCAGCAGGTAGAGGACTGACTCCTGACCGTCGCGCGCTGCGCGCATGGCCTCCTGCAAGCTCTGGCTGACGATCAGCCGAAGCCACCGCGCATAGGCGCCCAGCCGCGGGGATGAGCGGACTATTTGAGTTCGCGCTCCGCGAAGCTCTTCATCGCCGCGGCCATATATTCCGCGAGGCCGGCCTGATGGCCGTCGTAGCGCTCGCGGAAGCGGGGATCGTCGACGTACATCTGACCCAGGCTCGTGAAGGCCGCGGCCGGCGCGTCGCGGTTCCAGCTCTTGACGATCCAGGCGTGCTGGCGACGCATGAGCGCTGTCACCGCCGCGGAGTCCGCCGGCAGGCCGTCCACGAGCGCCTTGGCCATGCCGGCCTCGATCGCCTCGCCCTCCACCTGCATGGCGTCGAAGTCGGCCTGCTTCCAGCCCGCCATCCCCGCCTTCGCGTGATCGATGTGGCCCTGCATCTGGGCCCCGTGCTTCTCGACCAGCTCCTTTTCGTAGCCGGCCTGTTTTTCGGGGTCGAAGCCCCGGTACATCGCCTTGTCCGCCATCTTCGCTTCTCCTTCGAGGGTCGCGAGGGTCTCGTCGATCGTGCGCATCAGCTGGCGATAGCGCCGGGTCTCGGCCTCCAGCTTCACCCGGTGCGCCTTCAGGGCCGCCACCTTGTCGAAGCCTTTGGCGTCCAGTGTCCGCCCGATCTCCTCCAGGGAGAAACCGAGCTCGCGGTGGAACAGGATCTGCTGCAGGCGCAACAGCTCCTCGCGGCCGTAGTAGCGGTAGCCGTTCGCGCCGACTGAGGCGGGCTTCAGAAGGCCCACCTCATCGTAGTGGTGCAGGGTGCGGACGGAGACGCCCGACAACCTCGCCACCTGCTTGACCGTATGACCACTCACAATCGATGTCCTCGTCGATGGCGGCGGTATCAGGCCTCACGGGGCGTGAGGGTCAAGCGGCCTCGAACTGGGTCTCCGCGGCGTTCGCGATCACCGGCGCGCCCAGGACGCTGCTCATGGCGTCCAACAGCCGTTCCGGCTTGATGGGCTTTTCCACCACGCCGTTCATGCCGCACTGTCGGTAGAAGGCCGCGTCGGCCGGATCGGCGTTGGCGGTCAGCGCCAGGATCGGGGTGAGGCTGCCCTCGGTGCGGCCTGAGCGGATTCGCTTCGTCGCCTCGACGCCGTCCATACCCGGCATCTTGATGTCCATGAGGACGAGGCCAAAACGCCCGCTGGCCGCCGCCTCGACTGCCGCGGCGCCGTCCTCGACGCACTCGCTGGTGCAGCCGAACATCTCCACCAGGGTCTGGGCGACCATGCGGTTGGTGGCGTTGTCGTCGACCACCAGCACGTGCAGGACGCCGCCGGCCGCCTCGACCGGGCTGACCGCCGGCGCGATGGCTTGCGGCTCCGGCAGCCAATGAAGCGGCGCCTTGAAGCGGAAAAGCGCCCCGCCGCCGGGATTGGCCGCCGCCTCGATCCGCCCGTCCATGCGCGCCATGATCTGGCGGCAGACGGCCAGGCCCAGGCCCGCGCCGCCCAGGCGCACCCCATCCTCGGTCTGGTGGAAGGGGTCGAAGATGCTCTCAAGCCGGTCGGCCGGCACGCCGGGTCCGGTGTCGGCGACCTCGCCGATCAGGGTCACATAGTCGCCGTCGCGCTGCGCGCTCAGGCGCACCTCAACCGCGCCGTCGGCGGCGAACTTCATAGCGTTGGAGACCAGGTTGTTGATCACCTGCTGGACGCGCACCCGGTCGGCCAGGACCCACAGGTCCGCCGGGCCGGAATAGGCGGCGGTCAGGGTCACGCCCTTCAACTCGGCCTGCGACGACCACAGCGACATGACGTCGTCGACGACGTTGGACGCCAGCATCGGCTCTTCATGCAGCTCGAGCCCCGAGGCTTCGGCGCGCGAGAGGTCGAGCGCATCGTTGAGCAGCCGCAACAGGGTCCCGCCGGACTGCACGATAGTGTCCACCAGCGGGCTCAGGTCGTCCTGGCGGGACTTGCGGCGGATGATCTCGGCGACGGCCAGGACGCCGTTCAGTGGCGTGCGGATCTCATGGCTCATCACCGCCAGGAAGCGGCCCTTGGCCGCCAGCGCGTCCTGCGCGTGCTCGGCCAGCCGGCTCATCTCGGCGGCGTGGGAGGCCGTGGCCGCGGCCGTCACCTGCAACAGCGACAGGGCCGTCCCGACCCCAGCGTAGCGGCCGGCGCAGGTGACGATGAAGCCCTGCAGAAGTTCCGAGGGACGCTCCTCCAACACCCGGCCGCAGAACTCCTCAACGGTCATATCGCCGTCGGCGATCAGCGGATCGGTCTTCATCCAGTGGGAGATCGGCCGGCGCGACCAAAGCTCGTAGCCATATTGCGCGGCCATCCGCACGAGGAAGGCGTTGCGCTCGACCAATCCGACCGGCCGCCCCGCATCATCGACCACGGCGATCACCAGCAGGTCAGGGTCGTCCTCGAACCGGCGATAGATGTCGCGTCCGGTGTCTTGCGGCATCGCGGGCGGTGAGAACGGCGCGATATCGAGCAGCAAGGTCATCGAGACTCCCCCAAGAGTACGGGCGAGGTCATCGCAGGCCTCTCTCTAACGAGGCGTTAGAACTGCAGCCCTAGGTAGTTAAGGTCGTGCGAAGTCTTCGTGACAGGGTTAGCGGAAGGTTTCCGAGCCCCGCAGGAAATGCACCCGCGCCGCGCCGTAATCGCGCGCATCGAGGGGCTCGAAGCCGGGAACGCTGAAGTCCGGCTCGCCGGCGCCGCGCTCGAAGACGATGATCGCCCCGGGCGCCAGCCAGCCGCCGGCGGCCAGCTTCATCAACGCCATCTCGCCTAGGCCCTTGGCGTAGGGCGGGTCGAGGAAGGCGAGGTCGAAGGCCGGGCCGTCGCCGCCGGGACGGACACCCAGGTCGGTGGCGTCGCGGCGATGGACGCGGGTGACGCCGAACAGGCCCCCATTTGGACTCAGGGCGTCGACGTTCTCGCGGATCGCGCCGCGGGCCGCCTCGTCGGTCTCCACGAACAGGCAGAAGGCCGCGCCGCGCGAGAGGGCTTCGAAGCCCAGCGCGCCGGAGCCGGCGAAGAGGTCGATCACGCGCGCGTCGCGCACGCCCTTGGACCAGGCCGCGTGCTCCAGGATGTTGAAGATCGCCTGGCGCGCGCGGTCCGACGTCGGGCGCGTCGCGTCGCCCTTGGGCGCGGCCAGGACCTTGCCGCGGAAATTGCCGGAAACGATACGCACCGATCAGCCGCGCTTGAGGCCGTCTTGCCCTGGCCCCTTGCGCGCGGCGCCGGAGCGGCGTTTCGGGCCGGCGGTTTTGGCGATCACCGGCTTCTTCTTCGGCTTGGCCCAGCCGGCCTTGTATTCCTTCTTGGCGGGCGGCTCACCCGTCGTGGCGGCGCGGGGACGGCGCTGCGGCTTGCCGGGACGTCCCGGTTTGCCGGGGCGGTCGATCTCCACGGCGCCCCGCCGCGGGCCGGCGGCTACGGTCGCGGGCTTCTTCCACAGCGGCCGGTCGCCCTTGGGCAGGTTCTGCGGGGCGATGTGCTCGGCCATCTGTTCGCGGATCACGCGGGGGCCGACCTCCTCGACCTCGCCAGGCATCAGGGTCCCCAGCGCGAAGGGGCCATAGGAGAGGCGGATCAGGCGGTTCACTTTCAGCCCCAGGGCTTCCAGCACGCGGCGCACATCGCGGTTCTTGCCCTCGGCCAGGACTACGGTGATCCACAGGTTCGCGCCCTGCGGGCCCTCCTTCGCCTTGTCCAGGGTCGCCTCGATCGACCCGTAGTGGACGCCCTCGACAGTGATGCCTTTCTTCAGGGTGTCGAGCTTCTCCTGGGTGACCCGGCCCCGCGCGCGGGCGCGGTAGCGGCGAACGATCTCTGTGGCCGGCATCTCCAACGCCCGCGCCAGGCCGCCGTCGTTGGTCAGCAGCAGCAGGCCTTCGGAATTGATGTCGAGACGACCGACCGAAATCAGCCGGGGCAGGCCGGGCGGCAAATGTTCGAATACCGTCGGGCGGCCCTTTGGGTCCGAGTGACTGGTCACCAGGTCGATGGGTTTGTGGTAGCGGAACAACCGCGCGGGCTCGGCTTCGGTGACCACGGCGCCGTCGACGGTCAGGATGTCGCCGGGCTCCACCTTCACGGCGGGCGTGGTCAGGACCTGGCCATTGAGGGCCACGCGGCCGGCCTCGATCAGCCGCTCGACCTCGCGGCGCGAGGCGACGCCGGCGCGGGCCAGCATCTTGGCGACGCGGTCGCCCGTGGCTTCCGTGACGGCTTCCTGAGGCGACCCATCGGGCGCGCGGGCTTGACCCGAAGGGCGGGCGCCGGTTCGGTGCGGATCGTGGACCATGACCATCGCACCATGCGCATCGCGCTCGACGCCGCGCAAGCCGCCGCCGAGGCCGGCGAGACCCCGGTGGGCGCGGTCGTCGTCGACCCGGCGTCCGGCGAGGTGATCGCGGTGGGCGCCAATCAGCCGATCGGCGCGCACGATCCCACCGCCCACGCCGAGATCGTCGCCATCCGCGCGGCGGCCGCCAAGCTCGGCAACTACCGCCTGACCGGCCTGACCCTGGTGGTGACGCTGGAGCCCTGCGCCATGTGCGCTGGCGCCATCAGCCACGCGCGGATCGGGCGGCTGGTGTTCGGCGCGCCGGACGAGAAGGGCGGAGCCGTGGTCAACGGCCCGAGGTTCTTCGAGCAACCCACCTGCCACTCACGCCCCGAGGTGACGGGCGGCGTTCTGGCCGAAGAGAGCTCGGCGCTGCTGAAGGGCTTCTTCCGCGCCCGGCGCACCGGCGGGCAGGCCTGACCACAGAGGGCTTGCCAAGCCCGCGCGCCCGGTCGGAAGATGCGCCCATAAAACCAAAACCTATTGGGAGACGACGGTCATGGCGGGTTTGCTCGAGGGCAAGGTGGCGATCATCACGGGGGCCGGCGGCGGCCTGGGCGAGGCCTACGCCAAGCTGTTCGCCAAGGAGGGCGCCTCGGTGGTGGTCAATGACCTGGGCGGCTCGCGCGACGGCACGGGAACCGGGACCAGCGCGGCCTCTGAAAAGGTCGTGGCGGAGATCAAGGCCGCCGGCGGCCAGGCCGTGGCCAACGGCGACGACGTCTCCACCGTCCAGGGCGGCGAGAACATCCTGCAGACCGCGCTCGACGCCTTCGACAAGGTCGACATCCTGGTCTGCAACGCCGGCATCCTGCGCGACAAGACCTTCGCCAACACCTCCGAGGAGGACTGGGACAAGGTCATCAAGGTGCACCTGAAGGGGACCTACTGCTGCGCCCTGCCGGCGTGGAAATATATGAAGGACCACGGCGGCGGATCGATGGTGCTGACCTCGTCCACCTCGGGCCTCTATGGCAATTTCGGCCAGACCAATTACGGGGCGGCCAAGGCCGGCATCTACGGAATGGTCCGGGTGATGTCGATCGAGGGGCGCAAGTACAACATCCGGGTCATGGGCCTGGCGCCGGGCGCCTACACCCGCATGACCTCGGACCTGCCGGGCCGGATCGGTAAGGAGCCTGACCCCATGAGCCTGCCGGAGAACGTCGCGCCGGGCGTGCTCTTTATGGTCTCGGACCTGGCCGCGGAGCATTCCGGCAAGATCCTCGGGGTCTCCAGCCGCGGCGTGCGCGAGATCAAGATGCTGCAGACCGGCGGCTTCCAACCCGGCCGGCCCTACACCGCCGAGGAGGTGGCCAAGCACGCGTCGGAGGTCTTCTTCCCCAACGCCGAAGAGCGGACCGCGCAGACGGCCTAGTCGCCGCTGCATCCAAGCACAGACGCCGCGGCGACTAGGGTTTGAAGCGGCGGGGGCGAGTCATGGCCAAAGACGGCGGACAGACCATCGGGGACGCGCTGGCGCGCCTCACCGGCGTCCAGAAGCGCTACGGCGACACCGTGGCCTTGAACGGCCTGGACCTGGAGGTCCGACCCGGCGAGCTGCTTGCCGTGCTTGGCCCGAACGGCGCCGGCAAGACCACGGCCATCGCCCTCATGCTGGGCCTGCAGATGCCCGACGCCGGCGAGGTGACCCTGTTCGGCCGCTCACCGCACGACTTGGCCGCGCGGCGCAACGTGGGCGTGATGATGCAGGAGGTGGCGCTGCCGGACGCGCTCACCGTGCGCGACCTGATCGGCCAGACCGCCGCCTACTATCCCGCGCCTCTGAACCTGGCCGAGACCATCGCGCTGGCCGGCATCGAGAAGATCGCCGCGCGGCCCTACATCAAGCTCTCCGGCGGCCAGAAGCGGCAGGCCCAGTTCGCGCTGGCCGTCTGCGGTCGCCCGCGCCTGCTGTTCCTCGACGAGCCCACCACCGGCCTCGACATCAACGCGCGCGAGACCATGTGGGCGGCGGTGCGCCGTCTGGTGGCGGGCGGCGCGTCCGTGGTGCTCACCACCCACTACATCGAGGAAGCCGAGGCCCTGGCCGATCGTGTCGTGGTCCTGGCCAAGGGCCGTGAGGTGGCCCAGGGCACCGTCCGCGACATGCGCGCGCTCGTGTCGCGCAAGCGGATCGACTGCGCCACGTCGACGGGCCTCGCCGAGGTGCAGGCCTGGCCGGAGGTCAGCGTCGCCAGCCTGGCTGAGAACGGCCAGCTCTCCATCACCACCGCCGACGCCGAAGTGGTGGTGCGCAAGCTGCTGGCCGCCGACCCGGGCCTGAAGGACCTGGAGGTGCGCCGCGCCGGCCTCTCCGAAGCCTTCGCCGAACTGACCCAGGAGCCCGCGCAATGACCGCCGCTGCTGTCGACCTCGGCCCGAAGATGACCGTCGCGCGGATCATCGGCGCCTATCTCAGTGACGCCAAATACGAGTCCCTGCGGCTCTTGCGGACGCCGGCCTTCGCCATGCCGATCCTGGCCATGCCGATCCTGTTCTACACCTTCTTCGGCGTGGTCCTGAACGGCGGCGGCCACCGCCCACCGGGCTTCGCCGACATGATGTTCGTGGGCTGGACGGTCTACGGCGTCATGGGCCCTGGCCTGTTCGGCTTCGGCATATTGGTGGCGGTCGAGCGGAATATGGGCCTGCTCACCTACAAGCGCGCCCTGCCCATGCCGGCCGGCTCCTACCTCGCCGCCAAGCTGATGATGGCCTACGTCTTCGCCATCGTGGTCATGGCCATGCTGGTGACCGCCGGCCTGACCATCGGCCACGTGACGCTTCCGCCGCTCAAGCTCCTGACCGTGGCGGCGGTGATGTCGCTGGGCGTCATCCCCGCCTGCGCCATCGGCCTCTTCATCGGCGCCTGGGCCCCGGCCTCCAGCGCCAGCGCCATCGCCAACATCGTCTATCTGGGCATGGCCTTCCTCTCAGGCTTGTTCTTCCCCTTGAGCGGTGTCCTGCACGACATCCGCTTCATCTGGCCCACCTATCACCTCAAGCAACTCGCCATGGCTTCAGCTGGCATGCCGAGCGAAGGTTCGCTGGTCAGCCACGCCGGCGTGCTGGCCGCGATGAGCGGAGTGCTGATCCTGGCGGCGTCGCGCAAGCTGGCGCGGCGGGGGTAGGCCCTTAGCGCCCTGACGGGCCTTTGGCGTCGCTGGGCGCGCCGGGCGCGGGCTTCGGGAAGTTCTTGGCCAGGTAGGCGGTGATGGCGACCTGCTCTTCCGCGGTCATCTCGGCGCCGGCGCCTTGCATCTTGGTGACCTCGCTGTCCCATTCATCGGGCGTGAGGCGCGCGAAGGCGAACTGCGTCGCGTCGTGGCAGGCCGTGCAGACGCGCACGACGACGTCCTTGCCGGGGCCGGCGGGAAGCGGGTCGTCGGGGGCCTGCGCCAGGACGGGGCCCACGACGGCCAGACAGAGCGCCGCCGCAGTCGCGGCCATGGGGATCCGGAGATTCATGCCGCAGGGACTTAGCCCAGGTGGCGGCGCACCGGAACCTGTGGCGGCGGCTGTCAGACGCGACCGCTCGGTCGGACGGGACTGCAGCTTCAGTGCTTGGTCGGATCGGGTAAGAGCGGCGGCGTGCTGTCCATGAAGCGGAGCCAAGTCGACCAGACGTGTTCAGTCCGCGCTTCCGTCACTTCCAGCCAGCAGCTCTGATACATCGCTCCGCGGATGGTGCCTTCGCTCCACCAATCGTAGACAGCGTTGCATTCCGCCTTGCGGTAGGCTTCCCAGGCGGTCTGGGAGACGTCGAGATCGGCAAGCGCAGTCTTCGGCGCTTGCGGGGTAGGGGCCTGCTTGGCTTCATCCGTCAGACGATTGCGAGCCGCAGCAAGGTAGCGAGCCAGTTCACGGTCGGCGCGGTGGGAATATTCCAACGCACAGCTGTCGATCTCGACCGTCGTCGATCCGCCGCACCGCGGCGGCTCGTCTGAGATGGCCGACAACAACTTGATCTGCCGCCGATAGGCGACGGCCATGCAGCTCCTGTCGGCGCAGTCGTCCCTCTGCCGGAGCCACGCCAGTTGCTTCTGCTTCACGTCCAGCGGGTGGTTCGAGCGATCCAGCGCGCCGAGATAGGCGCCTTGAAGCTGCGAGTCGAGTGAGTTGAGGTCCGGGTCGTCGCAAACCAGATGCTCGATGCGGCTTGCGGCCTTTGAACAATCAAAACTGGCGGCTTGGGCGGAGCCGACCCAGAGCAGCGGCATCGCCGCAAAGCCTGCGGCAATGGCTAGACGTATGGCGCCATCCACGGGCCGATCCTCCGGATTCCTCAACCGAACATGGATGATCGCCGCCGCACGCCGCAGCCACAAGGTGGCGATTGCGGCGGGACGCCTGCCCTAGCCGAATTTTGCTAACCGCGCGTCCAACCCGTCGCGCACCGCCGGCCATTCGTTGGCGAGGATCGAGAAGATCACCGTGTCGCGGATGCGGCCGGTCCAGGTCACCCGGTCCTGCCGCAGGATGCCGTCTTGCGCGGCGCCCAGCCTCAGCACCGCGGCGCGGCTGCGCGCATTGATCGCGTCGACGCGGAGAACCAGCCGCCGGGCGCCCGACGCGAATGCGTGGGCCAGCATCAGGCGTTTGGCCGCAGGATTGACGGCGCCGCCCCGCAGGTCCGGCCGGTAGTAGGTCCCGCCGACCTCGACCACATCGTTGGCTGCGTCGATGCCGGAGTAGCAGGTGATGCCGCCGCAACGGCCATCGGCCACGACGGCGAAGGCGATGGTCCGGCCGGCCTCTACGTCGCCCATCATCTTCGTCCACTGTGGGTCGAAGTGCTCGCCCGCCATGGAGTAAGGATAGAGCTCGGTCCAGGTGGCCGGGTCAGCGTTGCAGGCCACCCGCAGGTCCTCGCGATGCGCGTCCGCCATCGGCTCCAGCCGGACGTGGCGATCTTCGAGCAGTTTCGGGTCCAGCTGCATTTTTCGTCACCCAAAGCCAAAAAAAGTTCCTGGGGCGCCTTGTAACGCCGGTTCGCGCGCATACTTCAGCTCTTGCCCATTCCTGGGCGTTTCCTCCCTAAACTTCAAAAGCCGGGCCCCTCAAAAGGCCCGGCTCTTTTTTGCCCAAGGCGGCGTGAAGTCAGCCGAGGTAGAGCCGCGCGGCCTGCACCAGATAGACCGCGCCGATCACCGTCAGGATCAGCCGCAGATAGCGCTTGAAGTCCACGTCGCTCAACCGGTTCAGGAGGATGCCGCCGGCCGCGGTGCCCAGCATCGACAGCGGGATGGCGAGCGCGAACACCCACCACGGCGGGATGCCCTTGCCGCCGGCGGCGATCAGCGGCGCGCCATAGACCGCCACCTTCATCATGTGGCTGAACACCTGGGTCGCGGCCTTGGTGGCGACGATCTGGTGGCGGGTCAGTGTGGTGCGCACGAAGAAGACGTCGAGCAGGGGCCCCGCGACGCCTGCCGTCAGGTTCATGCCGGTGACCGACAGGCCGCAGATATAGGCCTGGCTCGGGCGCGAGGCGTCGACCTTCACCCAGCCCTGCGGCAGCCAGACCAGGCCGGGGACCAGGCCCATCAGCAGATAGAGCGTCGCCCGCGTCGGCTCATAGACCACCAGGCCGATCAGGCCTCCGGCGGTGAAGGCGCCCAGGGCGTAGATCGCCGCGATCTTCCAGCTGACGAACTTCCGGTGGAGGATCGCGCGCCAGCCGTTAGCGACGAGCTGCAGGAGGCCGTGGACGACGAAGGTGGCCGAGACCGGCAGCACCAGGGCCAGGGCGCCCTTGAGCATCAGGCCGCCGGCCATGCCGAAGACGCCGGAGATCGCCGCCGTCACAAACGACATGGCGACGATGAACGCGCCCGCGAGAATGGTCATGGAGAGGTTCCTTCGGAGTTGCGACCCGCCTCGCGAAGGGGACACAGGCCCCTTCGTCCGCGGATCTGCGGCGCGACGTGCGCCAGAAGGGGCCGGCCGTCCGGCTGGGGCTCAAGACCGTCATCGGTCGAGCGCTTTGTAGAAGAAGGTAGCGTCGCAGAGCGCGCCGTCGGGATAGAGGGCGTAGTCCGGGATCACGCCCGCGCGGGACCAGCCGCGTTTTTCATAGAGGAAGTCGGCCGGGCTTCCGGTCACGGTGTCGAGAACCATCAGCCAGCGGCCCAATTGGCGCGTGGCGTCTTCGGTCGCGGCCATCAGGGCTTCGGCGGCGCCCCTGCGGCGCCCGCGCCGGTGGACCAGCAACTTCGAGATGTCCACGCGATGCGGCTGGTTAGGCGTCGCCACCGGAATGACCTGCACCACGCCAAAGACGCCCGCGTCGTCCTCCGCCACCAGGATCGACCGACCGTCATCCGCGGCCGTCTCTTCGCGCCAGAAGGCTTCGGCCTCCTGCAGGGTCATGTCGGCCATGAAGCTGACCGAGGCTCCGCCCTGCACGCAGTCGAGCAAGACCGCGGCGAGCGCGGGCGCCGTGCCCAGCGCCTCCTCAGGGGATAGGCTGCGTATGCGGAAGTCTTGCGTCATCTGAACGGCGTTCGCTTACCCCCGCGAACGCCGCTTCGCCAGTCCTAAAGCCACGCTTGCGGCCTTGGGCCTCAGCCCTTCTTCTTCGCCGCCGAACAGGCCCAGGCGTCGCCCGACTTCTTCGCAACGCCCGGATAGGGGCAAAGCAGCTGGGTCGCCCCGCTGGCGCTGGAGGCGGTCACCTCATGCGGGGCGGTCTTTTCCTCCACCCAGCGGTCGAGGATCGTGAGCCAGTCGACGGTCCCCGGGCCCGCGCCGCCCTGACAGTGCAGCATGCCGGGGATCATGTAGAGCCGGTAGAAGCCTGTGGTGTCGCCCATCTTGGCGTTCACCGCGTCGTGGTACTTGACGCTGCCCAGCGGCGGGATCGCGGGGTCGTTCCAGCCATGGTACTGGATCAGCTTGCCGCCGTGGCTCTTGAAGGGCGTCAGGTCGGCGTTGGTGGCGTCGAGCACCGCGGCGGTCTTCTGCCGGTCGCGATCGTACTTCGGACCCAGATCCATCTTCAGGAAGTCGAACGACGGATCGTCGTAGACGAAGTACTTCAGGAATTGCGAGGAGATCGCGTGGCCTGAGGACTCCTCATACGTCGCCTTGGAGGTCCCGGTGTTCCAGGCCTGCCAACCGCCGCGCATGGCCTCGGCGCCCGGCATGTAGCCGGGGAAGGTCGACTTCCCGCCGACCATCCGCCCGCCATAGATCGCCTTGGCCGAGGCGATCTGCGGGGCGGTCAGACAACCCTCTGTCTGGCCGGCCTTGCACTTCAGGACCGCCGGATCGAAGCGGCAGGCCATTTGATCGCGGATGAAGGCCCCGTCGTCCGCACACTGTTTCAGCGCCGCGTCCTGCAGGAGCTGCAACTGGGGCGTGGCGAGATAGGCGCCGGGCTTGGCGAGCGTCTGCTGCATGTAGGCGCGGCCGCCGGTGGACAGGGTGTTGTAGTTGGCCGTGGCGCCGGCGACGATGCCGTCGAAGTCATCGGGGAAGCGCTGGGCCTCCATCAGCGCCTCGCGCCCGCCGGCCGAGCAGCCGACGAAATAGCTGCGCTTGGGCGCCTCGCCCTTCTGAGCCTTGACCAGCAGCTTGCCGGCCTCGGTGGTCTCCTTCAGTGAGCGCGTGCCGAAGTCCTTGATCTTTTCCGGGTGGCCCAGCGCCCAGATGGCCGTGCGGCCATTGCCGCCGTGGCCGTCGTCGGTGCCGGCCGAGGCGTAGCCCTCGTCGGCGCGGCCCTTGATCTGGGCGGCGGGGATCGAGCCCGCCAGGCCGCCGTTGCCCACCTGGACGAACTTGCCGTTCCAGGCCGAGCCCTGCGGGATCATCACCTCGATCTTGATCTCGCTGTCGGCGGTCGGCCGGCTGGTGACGTGCAGATCGCAGGCTTGGCCGCCCTTGATCGCCACAGACTTGGCGGCCGTGATTTCGGCGTGCGGCAGGGTGGCGCGAGCCATGTCAGCGCAGGCGGTTTCCGCATGCGCGGCGAGGGGTGCGGCCAGCGCCAGGGCGGCGCCGGAGGCGAGGAGCAGGGTCCGCATCTGAATCAACCCTTCTTAGCCGGGACGGTGCAGGCGTAGGCGTCGCCCTTCTTGGCCGCCACGCCCGGGAAGGGGCAGAGCAGCTGGCTGGGCGGCCCGCCCGGCGATTGGCCCGGCCCGCCCACGGCGGTGATGTCGCCCGGCGCCTTGCCCGTGGTGACCCAGCCGTCCAGTTCGGCCAGCCAGTCGACCCCGCTCGGGCCCATGCCGCCGGCGCAGTGCAGCATGCCGGGGACCAGGTACATCCGGTAGAAGCCGGAGGTGTCGCCCATCGTCTTGCGGACGTCCTCGTAGTAGCGGATCGAGGAGCGCGGCGGGATCGCGGGGTCGTTCCAGCCGTGGTACTGGATCAGCTTGCCGCCGCGGGCCTTGAAGGCCGCCAGGTTCGGGTTCGGCGCGTCGACCTCCGCCGCCATCGTCTTCTGAGCCGCCGCGTACTGCGCGCCCATGTCCATCTTCAGGAAGTCGAAATTGGGGTCCTGGAAGGCGAAATATTTGAAGGCGTCCGACGAGAAGGCGAAGCCCATGGCGTGGGGCCGCGCCTCGTCGGTGGGACCGGTCAGCCAGGCGTTCCAGCCGCCGTTCAGCGACTCCGCGCCGGGGCTGAAGCCCGGGAAGGCCACATTGCCCTTGGCGTCCGTGCGGCCGGTGTACATGGCCTTGGCCGAGACCACCTGGGCCGGCGTCAGGCACCCCCCTTCTTCAGCAAGCTTGGGGCTCTGGCCGGGCTTGCAGCCGAGCTTGCCCGGATCGAAGTGGCAGGCCGCCGGATCGCGGATGAACGGTTCGCCGGGTGAGCACTGGGCGATCGAGGCCTTTTGCAACAAGTCGCGTTGCGGGGCGCCGAGATAGCCGCCGGGCTTGGTCATGGCCTGCTGCTGCACGGCCGAGATGCCGAACAGCTGGCTCATGTAGGCGGCCGGGGCGCCGGCGACGATGCCGTCGAAGTCGCCCGGGAACCGCTGCGCCGACATCAGCGCCTCGCGCCCGCCGTCGGAGCAGCCGTTGAAGTAGGATTTCGCAGGCTTGCCGCCTTTCTGGGCGAGGATCAGCGCCTTGGAGATGTCGGTGGTCTCCTTGACCGCCCGCCAGCCGAAGTCGGTGATCTTCTCGGGATGGCCCAGCGCCCAGTCGGCGGCGGTGATCACCTTCGACTGGTGGCCGTCGTCGGTGCCGGAGACTGCATAACCGGCGCGCACGACGCGCCCGAACTGCTGCACGGGAATCTGGCCGGCGAACCCGCCGTTGCCGAGCTGGACGAACTTGCCGTTCCAGGCCGCGCCTTCGGGAATCCACAGCTCCAGGCGGATGTCGGAGTCCGCGGTGGGCTTGCTGGTGACGGAGACCTTGCAGACCTGCTTGTCGCCGACGGCTTCAGAGACCGCCTTGGTCACCGTCGCGTGGGGCAGGGCGGTCTTCACGAGGTCCGCGCAGGCGGTCTCGGCATGGGCGGCCACCGGCGCCGCCAGCCCCGCCAACGTCAGCGCGAACACCGACAATCCCAAGGTCGCGGGTTTCATCTTAAGCAGCCCTCCCAAGCCTACTGTTTGGAGCGAGTGTAGGCATGACTGACTGCGGGCGCCTACCTCCCGCGCAGCGGCGGGAGGAGGTTTCCAAGCTAGTTCCGGAACACGGCCGCGGTCGACGCGTCCTGGGGCATCTCGCGATATTGGCGCAGCTCGTTGCGGCCGACCACCATGTGGTGGACCTCGTCAGGGCCGTCGGCGATGCGCAGGGTCCGCGTCGAGGTGTACATTCGGGCGAGCGGGGTCTTCTGGCTGACGCCGAGCGCCCCGTGCATCTGGATCGCCTGGTCGATGATCTGGCAGACCTTTTCCGGCACCATGGCCTTGACCATGTGGATCCAGACGCGGGCTTCCTGGTTGCCCAGGACGTCCATGGCCTTGGCGGCCTTCAGCACCATCAGGCGCATGGCCTCGATCTCGATCCGCGCGCGGCTGATGATCTCGATATTGCCGCCCAGCTGGATGATCGGCTTGCCGAAGGCTTCGCGGGTCAGGCCGCGGGTGACCATCAGGTCCAGCGCCTTCTCGGCCGAGCCGATGGCGCGCATGCAGTGGTGGATGCGGCCCGGGCCCAGGCGCAGCTGGCTGATCTCGAAGCCGCGGCCCTCGCCCAGCAGCATGTTCTCCTTCGGCACGCGGACGTTGTCGAAGATGATGTGCATGTGGCCGTGCGGCGCGTCGGGATCGCCGAAGACGTTCATCGGGCCCACGATGTTCACGCCGGGCGCGTCAGTGGGCACCAGGATCTGCGACTGGCGCAGGTGCGGCGGGCCGTCGGGGCTGGTCTGGACCATGGTGATCATGATCTTGCAGCGTGGGTCGCCGGCCCCGGAGATGTAGTGCTTCTCGCCGTTGATCACATATTCGTCGCCGACCAGGGTGGCGCGGGTGTTGATGTTCTTGGCGTCCGACGAGGCGGAATTGACCTCGGTCATGGCGAAGGCCGAGCGGATCT
The DNA here is from genome assembly GCF_036264965.1 of Phenylobacterium sp. Lineage (GTDB taxonomy): Bacteria > Pseudomonadota > Alphaproteobacteria > Caulobacterales > Caulobacteraceae > Phenylobacterium. The sequence continues at coordinate 2,741 of NZ_DATAPY010000001.1, read as the reverse complement.
CGCCGCGCAGCAGGGGCTCCAGCCACTGCTTCTTCTGGGCCGGGGTGCCGACGCGCTCCAGGACTTCCATGTTGCCGGTGTCGGGCGCCGCGCAGTTCATGCACTCGCTGGCCATGCGGTTCTTGCCCAGCTCGACGGCGATGTAGGCGTAGTCGAGGTTCGACAGGCCCTCGCCGGTCTCGGCGTTGGGCAGGAAGAAGTTCCAGAGGCCTTCCTTCTTGGCCTGGTCCTTGGCCTTTTCGAGCACTTCAAGCTGGCCCGGCGCGTAGGACCAGATGTTGGGATTGCCCTCGCCGAGGCGATGGAATTCCTCGCTCATCGGCTCGACGACTTCCTTGATGAACCGCTTCACGTGGTTCAGCAGCGGCAGGGCCTTTTCGCTCATCCGCAGGTCGTTGAGTTCGTCCTGCGGGTTCAGCGCGAAGCTGGATTGCGGCCGGTCGGCGGTCATGGTCATGGCTGTCGCTCCCAGGGGCGTTTTCAGGGCGTTTTCTTAGCCGCGATCTTTGGCGCCATCGGACGGTTCAAACAAGTGTTTAAATCGCGGTCGCGTGTTTCATCCCTCCTCTTTAGGGGAGGGTGGACGAGGCGGAGCCTCGGACGGGTGGGGGTGCGTGGGCCAAGTTGAGAGCTTCGCGCCTGAGCGCGACTTCCCCACCCTGGCCGCTGCGCGGCCTGTCCCTCCCCTAAAGAGGAGGGATGAGCTCGGCCCTACTTCACCGGCAGCTTGTCGACGCCCACACAGACCGTGGAAACCAGGGCCTCGTTCTCGTGGCCGTCGGCCTTCTTCGGCGTGTCGGAGCGCCAGGCGTCGGTGATGGCCAGCGGCTTGGAGGGGCTGTAGCTGCCGACCGCGATCAGGTTCTTCTTAGCGCAGTCGACGGCCACCACGCTGCCGACGCCGTCGGGCTTGCCGGGGGCGGACGGGCCGAGGGCGCCCTTGGAGATCGCCTGCATGATCACCACGCGGCCGGTCGCCTTGTCCTTGTAGGTGTAGTCGCTGTCGATGGACCAGGCGACGCCGTTGTCCCCGTCGACGTATTTGGCCCAATGTTCGGCCGAAGCGGCGCCGGCGGCGGAAGCAGCGGCGATAAGGGCGGCAAGCGCGATGGCGCGTCGCATAGGGCGTTCTCTCCAGATTAAGGTCGTGTTCTTCGGGCACGACCCTAGCGGCGCCGCAGAGCAGCCTCCAGTGGAAATCGTTTGTCCTAGGCCACTTGCCGCACCGGGACCGCCACGGCGGGGTCGTTGCGCGCCATGTAGTCACGGGTGATCGGGGCGGCGTCGATCTGCTTGGCCAGCTGCAGCTGGAAGACCATGTGGCCGCGGTAGCGGAAGGCCAGCTCGCTGATCGACAGGTAGAACTCCCACATCCGGCAGAAGCGCTCGTCGTACATGGCCGCGATTTCGGCGCGCTGGGCGGCGAAGCGTTCGCGCCAGCAGCGCAGGGTCTCGGCGTAGTGCAGCCGCAGGATCTCGATATCGGCGACGATCAGTCCGGCGCGCTCGACGTGAGGGATCACCTCGGACAGCGCCGGGATATAGCCGCCCGGGAAGATGTACTTCTCCACCCAGGGCTGGCTCAGCGCCGGGCCTTCGGCGCGGCCGATGGAATGGATCACCGCCACGCCGTCGTCCTTCAGCAACCGCGCCACCTGGTCGAAATAGGTCTGGTAGTTCGGCCGCCCGACGTGCTCGAACATGCCGACCGAGACGATGCGGTCGTAGGGGCCTTCGACGTCGCGGTAGTCGGTGAGCGAGAACCGCGCCCGCTCCGCCAGGCCGGCGCTTTCCGAGCGCCAGCGGGCGGTGGCGAGCTGCTCGGTCGAGAGCGTGATCCCGTCCACCTGCACGTCGGCGGCCCGCGCCAGGCTGAGGTCCAGGCCGCCCCAGCCGCAGCCGATGTCCAGCACCTTCTGCCCGCGTTCCAGCAAGAGCTTGGCGGCCAGGTGCTGCTTCTTGGCGGCCTGGGCTTCCTCCAGGCTCATGTCCGGCCGGGCGAAATAGGCGCAGCTGTACTGCAGGTCGGGGTCCAGGAAGCGGCGGTAGAAGTCCACCGACAGGTCGTAGTGATGGGCCACGTTGCGCCGCGCCGCCAGCCGGGCATTGGCCTGCAGCCGCCGGTCCAGCCACCAACGGGCCAGCGGCCCGGTGCGCTTCAGCGGCCGGAGCCCTGCGTTGCGCCCGATCAGGTCGACGAGGTCGTGGATCGAGCCCTGCTGCAGGGTGAGGCCGCCGGCCATGTAGGCCTCGCCCAACGCCATCGACGGATAGATCGCCAGCCAGGCGGCCCAGCGGGCGTCGGCGATGGTCAGGGCGACCGGCGTCCCGGTCCCGTCGCCCAGCGTCAGAACCTCGCCCGAGGACAGGCGCACGCTGAGGTCGCCCTCCCGGATGACCCGTTGCAGGAAAGCCCGTAGCGCCATGTCATCTACCTTGGCCGCAATGTCCCGCACACGGAACGAAGGCGCCGCCCCGGGGTTCCCGCTGGGATCGCGGGATGGCGAAGGCCGCATGGATTGCGTACGCGACGCGCCTTGACTCCGCGCGGCGGCTTTCTTACCTGCAGCCCGTCGTTAGCACTCAGAGCCCACGACTGCTAACACGTGGGCCGCCTGGGTCGCTTGCGCTGTCATTAAACCAACCGTCGTTTCGAACGGAGAAAGAGCATCATGGCGTTTCGTCCCCTGGGAGATCGCGTCCTCATCAAGCGCGTCGAGGAAGAAGAAAAGACCAAGGGC